>DATIDQ010000209.1:0-17767 GCA_035456205.1 Pseudomonadales bacterium | reverse complement strand
GTGTTTCTGGGATGAGCCTGCCAGCCAGATGGTGTGTATGCGGAGTCTGGACTGGAGCAACCCGATGGCGTTTGCGGATGCAACGCGCTTGTTTGAGCATCGCAAAGGTGGGCAACTCAGTCATTATGCTGTGGGACCTTTGGGTATGTTGGGTGAATTGACGGTGGTAAAACCCGGTGCATTTTCTGTGGTGGTGAACTGGGCGCCGGGCGGTACTGCCGGTGTATTGCTGTGGGGATTGGGTGGAAGGAAAGCCGTGGATTCGCTGTTTGTCTTGCGTGCCTTGGTGGAAAGTCATGCAGCGAATTATGAAGAAGCTGTGAATTTTTTATCGCAACAAGCGGTTGCCGCGCCGATATTTTTTACGGTCTGTGGAATCAAAAAAGGCGAGGCCTGCACCATTGAGCGTGGACCGAAGCACACAGAAATTCGCCGCATGGGTAATGCAGCCTGTCTTGTGCAAACAAACCATTATGATCCGCAGCACAACAATGCATCGGTCAATATGAAAAACTGGGATGACGCTGGCCCATACGAACCGGAACAGTGGTATGAAAATAAATTGCCGGTGACGTCCGGCCAACGGCGTAGAATGATCGAAAAGCATATTGAACAGGGTTTGCCGGCCTGGGATATCTACCAGCAGGAACCGGTGTGGAATAATGAAAGTGCTTATTGGGTTGAGATGCGTCCGGCTAATCTTGATCAGAATGCCGTGTCAGTGTGGGTAAGATGATAGAAAAGGAGCCGTCTATGACCGAACACAGTGCCCTGGAAAAAAATACGGAAAGCGCGCCGCAGGATGCATTACAGGTTGAGCTGCAAGCTCTGATCGATGATGCAGAAAAACTGTTGCAACACGCCACGAGTCTGGCCGGTGAACATGCGGATGAATTACGCCAGCGCATACAGCTTAATTTGCAGCGTGCACGGGAAACATTGGGTCATGGTGAAGAGGCAATACGCGAACATGCCGATGAATTGCAGCGCGCCAGTGCAACGTATATAAAAAATAATCCGCTGCAGGCACTAGGCATTGCTGCCGGTGTTGGCTTGTTGATCGGTCTGTTGCTGGGGCAGCGTCATCATGACAAATGAAGCAGACAGCGCGTCATTAACCAGACCTTCAATAAAACGGTTTGGTGCAGCGACACTTGGGTTGTTGTCTGGTCATGTTGAATTATTGGGTGTGGAATTACAGGAACAGAAAATTCATGGTCTGCGCGCATTGATGTGGACATGGCTTGCACTACTCGCTGGTTTATTGTTGGTGATTGGGTTATCAGCATTGGTATTGATGGCGTTATGGGATAACTATCGGCTACAGGCCATTATCGGCTTGTGTGCGTTTTATACTGCGGCATTGCTGGTGTGTCTCTGGCGTTTACGCATCACATTAAAAGCGACATCGGTTCCATTCAATGCAACGAGAACAGAATTGGCAAGAAGCCGTGACAGGCTGATGCCATGAGTGACGAAAAATTAAAAAAAGAATTGATCCAGATGCGCATGGAATTGCATCGGCAGGAAATGCGTCATGAAGCCTTGCTGGTGATGCAGCCGTTGCAGCAAATCAAAAAAATCAGGCATGGTTGGCAAAGGGCGAAACCGTGGGTCAGTCTGGCTGGCCTGGTAACGCCTGTTCTTATTGCAACCTTGCGCCAGAAAACTGCAAAAAAAGACCTGAAAAATGACTGAAGAAACTGAAAACGACACCCGTATTGGTGGCTACAACCGCTTGCGGGTGATCCGTGAAGTGGAATTCGGCGTATACCTCGATGGCGTGGATCTGGTGGATATTTTATTGCCGCGCCGTTACGTGCCTGCCGATTGCAAAGTGGATGATGAGCTGGACGTTTTCGTTTACGTCGATTCCGAAGACAGGCTGGTGGCGACTACCGACAAACCCAAAGCCCAAGTGGGCGAGTGTGCTTCATTAAAAGTTGTGCAGGTAAATGATGTTGGTGCGTTTCTGGATTGGGGTTTGCCAAAAGATTTGCTGGTTCCCTACAGCGAACAATTCAAACGCATGGAAGTGGGAAAATATTACACGGTGTATGTGTATTGTGACGAAGAGACAGGGCGCATTGCTGCCTCTTCAAAGCTTGGTAAATACCTGCAAGAAAACGGTGAAGGTTTGCAGCCGCAGCAGGCGGTGAGCCTGTTAGTCAGTGCCAAAACCGAATTGGGCTATAAAGCGGTGATCGATAACCGCTATCTCGGCATGATTTTCAACTCGGATGTGTTGCAACCGCTGCGTCCGGGCCAGAAGTTGAAAGGGTTTGTCAAAACCGTGCGTGAAGACGGAAAAGTTGATCTCTGCCTGCATTTACAGAATCAGGCGGCACGTGATGAGCTGGCCGATAAAATCATCAAGCACTTGCAGGAAAATAACGATGTATCAACCTTGACCGATAAAAGCACGCCAGAAGATATCTATCGCCAGTACCGTGTGAGCAAGGCCAGCTACAAAAAATCTATCGGCAACCTGTTCCGCCAGAAAAAAATTGTGATCAAGCCTGATTGTATTGTTCTGGTTGTGTAATGGTGCTGATGTGAACGACACCACCGGCATCCGCCTCAATAAATTTATCAGTGATTCCGGATTTTGCTCGCGCCGTGAGGCCGATAAGTTGATCGAGCAAAATCGCGTCACCATCAATGGAAAACCTTCGGAACTCGGTACAAGAATCATGCCGGGTGATGAAGTGCGTGTGGATGGCAAGCGTATTCATTCCAGTGCAGCAAATAAAACAGACCGTGTTTATATTGCCTATCACAAACCGGTGGGCATTACTTGTACTACGGAGCGCCATATCCACGGCAATATTATTGATGCTATCGGCCACAAGAAACGTATTTTTCCGATAGGGCGTCTGGATAAAGATTCAGAAGGCCTGATTTTTCTCACCAGCGATGGTGATATCGTCAATAAAATCCTGCGTGCCGAAAATGCACACGACAAGGAATATATCGTCACGGTTGAGAAACCCCTGACCGGACAATTTTCCGAGTTGATGGCGAAAGGTGTGCCGATACTGGATACGGTAACGAAGCCTTGCAAAGTGACTATTCAGGGCAAGCATGTGTTCAGGATTATTCTCACCCAGGGACTTAACCGCCAGATCCGCCGTATGTGCGAGCATCTGGGTTATACCGTCACGAAACTGAAGCGTACCCGTATCATGAATGTGCAACTGGGCGTATTACAGCCTGGCCAGTGGCGCGACCTGACACAGGAAGAAATGACCGTTATCAACAACGCAGTAGCGGGTTCCCGCAAAACCGCTTCCTGAAAAGCAGGCTATGGTAAAATTACAGCAAGATTTTTTAGCAGTGGTATACGTGTGAAACTCGTTAGTGAAGCAGAAATTGTTGCCTCGGTAGAGCGCGAAGTGGTGCGTGCTTATCTCGATCATCCACATGTTCCCGATATGACGCCTGCACAAGTGGCAGAAGCAACACGCAATATCAAACGCTTGTTGCAAGAACAGAATGCAGTATTGGTCGCGCACTACTACACAGCGCCTATTGTGCAGGCTCTGGCAGAAGAAACCGGCGGTTGTGTGGCGGATTCACTGGAGATGGCGCGCTTCGGGCGCGATCACACTGCACAGACCTTGATTGTTGCCGGTGTGAAATTCATGGGCGAGACGGCAAAAATTCTTACGCCGCACAAGCGCGTGTTGATGCCCACACTGGAAGCCACTTGTTCGCTGGATATCGGTTGCCCGGCTGATGCTTTCACTGCGTTTTGTGATGCGCATCCGGATCGCACGGTGGTGGTGTATGCCAATACTTCTGCTGCGGTAAAAGCGCGTGCGGATTGGGTGGTGACCTCCAGTTGCGCGGTGGATATCGTCGAACATCTCGATGCGGAAGGGCGAAAAATCATCTGGGCGCCAGATAAACATCTGGGCGATTACGTGCAGAAAAAAACCGGCGCTGATATGTTGCTGTGGAACGGCAGCTGTATTGTGCACGAGGAATTCAAGGCGCGCGGTTTGCTGGATTTAAAAGCTGTTTATCCCGATGCTGCGGTGCTGGTGCATCCGGAATCACCTGCTGCGGTGATTGAACTGGCTGATGTGGTGGGTTCGACGTCGCAACTGATCAACGCCGTGAAGACGATGGATCGCAAACAATTCATTGTTGCCACAGATCAGGGTATTTTTTACAAGATGCAACAGGCGGCTGGTGCAGAAAAAGAACTGATTATTGCGCCTACTGCCGGCAGCGGAGCCACGTGCCGCAGTTGCGCTAATTGCCCATGGATGGCGATGAATGACTTGCAAGCGCTGGAAAATGTGTTGCGCAATCCGGGAGCGCAACATGAAATCCATGTTGATGCAGTGCTGGCTGAACAGGCGATGAAGCCGCTGCAGCGCATGCTGGGGTTCAGAAAATAAAAACACTGCGCTAAAAAAATAATCCAGTCGTTCATTCCAGTGACTGGTTTTCCATCACAGCCAGATCACGCAAACGCTCCTTGATGCGTCCACTTTGCAGGCGATCATGTTCATAAAACTGCAGGGCGTATGTCAGTTGCTGACGAGCCTGATCAAAAACACCGGTCAAAATAAAATATTCTGCGCGTGCGATATGCACGCCGCCGGTATCGCCAGCCAATCCGCGCAATTCAGCCAGGTCGTACCATACGTTCGGCCTGTCGCTGTATTTTGGTAGCAGGCTATTCAGTTGTTTGACGGCTTTGTCGTAGTCCTTCATATTTTCAAGAATATTGGCTGCAACCAGCGTGGCAGGGTAGTTATGGGGATTATCCCCTTGCACCCGTTGAATCAGCGCCAGCGCCTGAGGATACTTGCCTTGTCCATTCAGAATGTCTGCCTGCGCCAGTTCGTAAGGTAATTTGTTTGGCGATTTATCGATTAGCGGTTTCAGCGTTTTTTCAGCATCGTCGAATTGCCGTTGCGCAATTTGTGCAATGGCCAGACCGTAGCGGCTGGCTTCCGGTTGTTTATTTTCACCACTCATCTCACTCTGGAACATGCGTGCTGCCACGGAAGGATTTTCTGCCAGTGCAAGCCGCGCGCGAACTTTCATGAGTTGGTAATCAATGTTGTCCGGATATTGTTTCAGTGGATATTGTTCAGCACGGTTGCGTGAATCAGCAATCCTTTTTTCTGTCACCGGGTGTGAGAGCAAAAATTCTGGTGGGCGATCACCCATGTAGCGTGTGGAGCGCTGCATACTTTCAAACATGGCTGGCACAGCACGCGGATCCATATTGGCATTCACCATCGTCTGCATACCAACGCGATCCGCTTCGGCTTCATTTTCCCGGCTGAAGCGTAAACGTGCTTGTAGATTCGCTGCCTGGGTTGACATGATGGCAGCCATGCCGGCATCCGAGCCCGTTGTACCCATCAAGACCAGTCCTGCCAGCATGCCAGCCATGGTAGGGATGCTGTTTTTTTTCTGTTCTTCCACACTGCGCTGCCAGTGGCGTTGCGACAAGTGACCCAATTCGTGCGCCATCACGCCGGCCAGTTGTTGTTCATTATCGGCGTACTGAAAAATACCGTTATGCACCCCCACAATCCCACCCGGTACTGCAAAGGCATTCAGGGTCGGGTTTTTGATAACCACCAACTCCAGTCTTTTGTCATCCAGCGCGGAATGGTCGGCCAGTTTTTCCAGCAAATTATCGAGGTAGTCGTACATCAGGGCATCGTACGATTCCGGCACTTGAGCGCGAAATTGGCGCAACCAGCCCTGACCGAGTTCATGCACTTCATCTTGTGACACCATTGCCGCTGCACTGTCGCCCAGTTCAGGCAGCACGATGGTGCTGTTTTGTTGTGCGCTGGCAGTAAGGCAGGCGCCGCTTAGCAGGCATGACAATAACGCTGTGGCGTAGCGGTTTTTGTGCAGGTTTTTGTGAAAAAGGTATTGGAAAAACATAGGCTCAAATGGGTGAGTGAGTGCTGGGATATACTAGCACCGTTATTCCCGGAGTAGCTGTATGACAACCCCTGTTTGCCCGGATCATCTTCTCGATGTATGTGGTCTTGCTTGCCCCTTGCCGTTACTGAAAGCACGCAAAGCCCTGCGGGATATCGAGGTTGGCCAAACGCTGGAAGTGCTGGCGACTGATCCCGGTTCATGGCGGGATTTTGCCGCCTTTGCGGAACAAAGCGGCCACGGTTTACTCGAAGCCAGTGAAACACAGGGTGTATTCCGTTACGTTTTAAAGCGTCAGCATTAGTACATTTTCCTGAATTGATTACAGATACAAGGATCATCATGACTCGTTCGCTACTGGCCGCATTGACCGCTCTCTGTCTGTTTTTTGTTGTGCTGCCGGCACATGCATCGCAACAATTGGCTGATCCGCTGCAGGGTGAAATCGACGCACGCGTTTATCGCAACCTGGTGTTGGCAAACGGGATGAAGGTGTTGTTGATATCCGATCCTCATACCGATAAATCCGCTGCGGCGCTGGATGTGGCGACAGGTAGTGTGGATGATCCGCGCCAGCGTCAGGGGCTGGCGCATTTTCTGGAGCACATGTTGTTTCTGGGGACAAAAAAATATCCTGAACCTGGCGAATATCAGGCGTTCATCAGTGATAACGGTGGTTCACACAATGCGTTTACCAGCCTGGAACACACCAATTACTTTTTTGATATTGATTCACAACAATTGCAACCAGCACTGGATCGTTTCGCACAGTTTTTTGTTGAGCCATTATTCAATGCCGCGTATGTCGAGCGGGAAAAAAATGCAGTGAACTCTGAATATCAGGCACGCATCCGTGACGACGAACGTCGCCAATGGGATGTGTTGAGGGAGCTGTTCCATGCCAATAATCCTGCCGCGACATTCAGTGTCGGCAATCTTGCTACACTGGCTGATACAAAAAACAGCAAGGTGCGTGATGATTTATTAACGTTTTACCAGCAACACTATTCTGCCAATACCATGACGCTGGTGGTGTTGGGGCGTGAATCATTGCCGCAGTTGCAAGCGATGGTGGAGCAGTTTTTCAATGCAGTGCCTGATCGTAAACTGAGTGTTGATCAGTCAGAAAAGCCGGTATTTCGTGATGGCTTGCTACCATCGCGCGTGTTAGTGAAGTCCAATCAGGACGAGAGGCATTTGCAGTTAGTATTTCCGTTGCCCTCCATGCAGCAGTATTACCGTATAAAACCTGATGCCTACATCAGTTATTTGCTGGGACATGAGGGGGAAGGCAGCCTGTTTTCTGTATTGAAACAGCGAGGTTGGGCTGAATCATTGGGCGCTGGTTCCGGTTTGTCTAACCGTTTTGCTGCAACGTTTGATGTCGATATCACGCTGACAGAAGAGGGATACCACCATATCAATGACATTGCAGCACTGTTCTTCCGCGCTGTACAGGAATTGAAAGAAAAAGGGTTGGATAACTGGCGCTATGACGAGCAAAAGGCATTGCTGGATTTGTCTTTCCGTTTCCATGAAAAACAGGATGCGATGGAATATACCAGCGAGCTGGCCAATAACCTGCAGTATTATCCGCCGGAAGATGTATTGCGTGGCCAATACCTGATGGAGGCCATGAATGCGGGGTTGGTGCAGGATGTGCTGTCGCGAATAAATCCATCCAATGTATTGGTGGTGATCAGTGCGCCGGATATTGAATCCGGTCACGTGTCAGAATTTTATAGCACACCGTATAAAGTGGAGCCTGTCACTCCCGATGTGTTATCAGCGTGGAAAAATGTAGGTGCATTGTCCGGTATCTCCCTGCCGCCAGAAAATGTATTTATTCCCGACAAGCTCAAGTTAAAAAAACCGCCAGTTTTTTCCACCATCAGTGCTGAATCAAAAATCCCGAAAAAAATAGTCTCAAGCGATAACTACAACCTCTGGTTTTTGCAGGATTCTACCTTCAATGTTCCCAAGGGCAGTGTGATGGTATACGCCCGCAGTCGCTCTGCGTCGGCATCGGTACGTGATGCGGCGATGGCGGAATTATTTGTGCGCCTGTTGAATGACAGGCTGAACCCGCTTTTGTACACAGCGCATTTGAGTGGGCTGGATTTTTCCATCAGCAAGCGTTCTCGTGGTATCAATTTCCAGTTGACGGGGTACAGCGACAAGCAGGGTCTGTTGTTGAAATCGGTTATGGATGAATTTCGTAACCCTGTTTTTGCCGAGGAGCGTTTCAGTTTGTTGAAAACCCAGTGGGCGGATGAATTGCGCAATGCCGACAAACAATCGCCCTACATGCAATTGATGCAGGATATGCCTGTGGTGCTGATGCATGGCAATTGGGGGCGCAAGGATTATCTGCAGGCGCTGGATACCATTGCCTTGAAGGATGTGCAGGATTATATGCAGGAATTCTCGCAAACCATTCAGGCTGATGTATTGGTGTATGGTAATTTTTATGAAGCTGAAGCCGTAAAACTGGCAAAAGTCGTCGAGAACACGGTGAATCTTTCTTCTGCACATTTACCTGATATGCCAGCGAAAGTTGTTGCGTTACCCGCAGTGGCCAAACCTTATCTGTATGTGGATGCACTGGAGCACAGTGATGCGGCAATCATCAAATATTTCCAGGCTTCCGGTGACGATGTGACGCAGCAGGTACGTATGGCGATGTTGGCGCAGGTATCGGGCTCGCCATTTTTTCATTCATTGCGCACACAGCAACAGTTAGGTTATATCGTCAGTGCGAGTTATATGCCGTTGGCACGTGTGCCGGGCATTTCCTTTCTGGTGCAATCGCCTTCTACTGGAGTGGGTGATATTAATCAGCGTGCGGATACGTTTATCCGTGAGTATTTCCAGTTTATCAGCGCACAAAATGATGCATGGTTTGAGCAGCAAAAACAGGCCCTGTTGACGCAGTTACAGGAAAAGCCGAAAAGCCAGGCTGAGCAGACTGCGGAATTCTGGGCGGATATATCCCTGCGCTACACAACATTTGATCATCGTGAACAACAGATTGCCGCTTTGCAGAAAATGAGCAAACAAGATTTGCTTGATACCTATCGCAGTGTGTTGCTGGAGCCTGAGCATCGTGAATTATTGTTGTTAAGTCCGGGCAAATCCGGCATGCAAGATATGCTGGCTAATCCTGACAAGAAATATAACCCTGTCGATAAACTGGATGAATTCAAAGCTGCATTGCCCAGCTTTTCATTCCAGTAAAAAATTTATTGCAGATCGGAGAAACCCCATTGCCGCCACGCCTCATACGCCACCACCGCAACAGTGTTGGACAGATTGAGGCTGCGGCTATCCGGCTGCATGGGTAGCCGCAGGATGTGATCGGCGGGCAAGCTGTCACGGAATACTTGTGATAATCCACGCGTTTCCGGCCCGAATACCACAGCATCATGTTTCTCGAATGCCACATCGCTATAACAACGCGTGCCCTTGGTGCTGAGGGCAAAAATACGCGGTGGCTTTACCGTGTCCACAAAGGCTTGCCAGTTGCGATGGCTGGTGGTGGTAGCCTGGTCGCGGTAGTCCAGGCCGGCGCGGCGCAGCAGTTTTTCCTGTAACGAAAACCCCAGCGGTTCGATCAGATGCAGCATAAAGCCGGTGTTGGCGCACAGCCGCATGATATTGCCGGTATTCGGGGGTATTTCCGGCTCAAATAAAACAATGTGCAGCATCAGTCATTTGTCGTGAATTGCAGTGGGATAGGTGTTTTCCGTGAGGTGTAGCGGTGTGGAATCGCTATCATGGGCACAGGGTCTTCTAATTCTAACAGCTATAACTGGATCTCTTATTATGATGAAACGTGTTCTGCTCGGCACTCTTGTGGCAATGGTCTGTAATTTATCTCTCGCAGCCCCTACGCCAGATGAAATGAGAACCAACGCTACTCTCGACAATGCTCGCCTGGTAGCAGCCGATAGTGAGCCGGGTAACTGGCTGGCGCATGGCCGTACCTATGATGAAAAACGTTTCAGTCCGCTCACGCAAATTAATGACAAGAACGTACAGCAACTGGGGCTGGCCTGGCATTACGACACCGGGCATAACCGCGGTCTGGAAGCGACACCCATCGTTATCAATGGTGTGATTTATTCCACCGGCAACTGGAGTGTGGTGTACGCCAATGATGCAAAAACGGGCGCACTGTTGTGGACCTACGATCCGCAAGTGGATAAATCCTGGGCAGTGCACGCATGCTGCGATGTGGTGAACCGTGGTGTTGCGGTCTGGAATGGCAAAGTGTTTGTCGGCACGCTCGATGGCAGGATGGTGGCGATTGATGCGGGCACCGGGCAAAAAATCTGGGAGACACTCACCATCGATAAAGCGTGGCCTTACACCATCACCGGTGCGCCGCGTGTAGTGAAAGGCAAAGTGATTATCGGTAACGGTGGTGCAGAGTACGGTGTGCGCGGTTACATCACGGCGTATGACACAGAAACCGGTCAACAAGCGTGGCGTTTTTATACGGTTCCCGGCAATCCTGCTGAGGGTTTTGAAAATGAATTGATGAAAAAAATTGCCGATACCTGGAGCGGTGAATGGTGGCAAGGTGGTGGCGGTGGCACCGTATGGGATTCGATGGCTTACGATCCTGAGCTGGATCTGCTTTACATCGGTGTTGGCAATGCGGGCCCCTGGAATCGCTACCTGCGCAATCCGGAAGGCAAGGATAATTTGTTCACGGCATCGATTGTTGCTATCAAACCGGATACCGGTGAATACGTCTGGCATTATCAGGAAACACCGAATGACGGTTGGGATTATACCTCCACCCAGCACATGATTCTTGCGGACATTCCATGGAAAGGTGAACAACGCAAAGTGATTTTGCATGCGCCCAAAAACGGATTCTTTTTTATTATCGATCGTGAAACCGGAAAGTTTTTGTCAGCGGTTCCCTATGCACGTGTGAACTGGGCGTTGGGCTACGATGAAAACGGTCGCCCGATTGAAAACAAGAAAGTCGATTACAAAGATAAACCTGCACTGGTGCGGCCATCACCGATGGGTGCGCACAACTGGCAACCGATGTCGTATTCCGAGCAAACGCATCTTGTTTATATTCCAACCATCGATGGTATGTTCCAGTATGGTCAGGATAAAAATTTCAAACGCCATCCCGGTTACTGGAACACCGGTACTGCTGCCATTGAATTGCCGCCCGGAGAACAATTATTCCAGGATGTAATAAGCCGTAAAGTCACCAGCGGAACGTTGTTGGCCTGGGATCCGGTCAAGCAAGAAAAAGTGTGGGAAGTGCAACATCCGCTGACATGGAATGGCGGCGTATTGTCCACTGCGGGCAATCTGGTATTCCAGGGCACAGCAGATGGCAGACTCGTTGCCTACCGTGCAGATAACGGTGAAAAAGTCTGGGAATACAAAACACAAACGGGTGTGATCGCGCCACCTGTTACTTACAGTGTGGATGGTGAACAGTATGTGACTGTGATGGTCGGTTGGGGCGGTGCATTCGGTCTCACTGGCGGTATGCCATCACCACCGGGTGAACCGCGCAGCCGTATCCTCACGTTCAAATTGGGCGGAACTGCACAACTGCCGGCACTGCCGCCCGACCAACAATTTGATCCGCCACCGCGCATGGACGTCAGTAAAGACATGCTCAAGCACGGTGCAACCATGTACATGACGTTCTGCGTGGGTTGTCATGGTGTGAATGTTGTATCGAATAAATCTGTACCGGATCTGCGCTGGATGGCGTCACCATTTCATGAAAACTTCAAACCGATTGTGCTCGGTGGTGCATTGAAAGGCATGGGCATGGTGGGCTTTGCCGATGTATTGAATGAAGGCGATGCCGATGCCATTCACGCCTATATTCTTGACAAGGCGAATGATGCAAAAGAAAAACGCGATAACCCTGATTCAGAATGGTGGTTGAACCTGAAGACGCGTGTGTATGAAACACTTGGCGATCTGATGCACGATCATTTGTGAAAACTGTATTTAAAATGAGTATTTCTGAACATGGCTGAACAACTGGAATTTCGTACGTCGCTCGGCAACCTGAAGTTGGTAGCGGATGCTTATGGCAATCCGCAAGCACAACCTGTGTTACTGGCACATGGTGGCGGCCAGACACGCCATGCCTGGGGCAAGACGGCACAACAGATCGCTGATGAAGGTTTTTATGCTGTAGCGCTGGATTTACGCGGTCACGGAGAAAGTGATTGGGCGCAAGACAAGGATTATGGCTTCCGTACTTACGCGCAGGATGTGATCGATGTTGCGAGTTCATTCGCACAAAAACCGATTGCAGTGGGTGCGTCACTCGGTGGTATTTCCTCGCTTACGGCACAAGATATGAGTGGCCATGAATTACTGCGTGCGCTGATACTGGTTGATATTACACCGCATATGGAAGCCGATGGCCTCACGCGTATTCGTGATTTTATGCTGGAACATGCTGCCGCAGGTTTTGCAACGCTCGATGATGCAGCAGACTTTGTGGCAAGTTATACGCCGCACCGGAAGCGTGAAAAAAATGAATCTGAAAACAGGCACGAAGGTTTGAAGAAAAATTTGCGCTTGTGTGAAGATGGCCGCTATCGCTGGCATTGGGATCCTGCATTCATGGATCGCAGCCCACACAAGACCGGCGATACTATCCGTGTAAATTTTCTGGAAGACGCAGCGCGCGCTTTACAGATTCCTACCTTGCTGGTGCGCGGTCGAGTCAGTGATCTGGTGAGCCCGGAATCTGCGCGTGAATTCCTGCAGATGGTGCCACATGCGGAATACGTGGATATCCAGGATGCCGGCCACATGGTGGCGGGTGACCAGAATGATATTTTTTCCAATGCTGTGCTGAATTTTTTACGCCAATTCAAATGAGTCTGTAAACGGAAATGAGTGTTCCTTTGGTTTTGCCAGAAGTGCAGGCAGCAATTCTGGCCGGTGGCCAGAGCCGTCGTATGGGCAAACCAAAACTGTTTCTGGATTTTCGCGGCAATACTTTTATTGCGCATTTACTCACGCAACTACAGCAGCAAGTGAATGAAGTGATGATTGCCGGTGCACCGGATCCGCGTCAGTTAGCAGATCTTGGCGTACCAGTATTGGCCGATGCCGAACCAAACAATGGGCCATTAGCCGGTATTGCCACTGCGCTGGCGCAGGCTCGCCGGGAATGGTTACTGATAGTGCCGTGTGATAATCCGTTACTGCCAGACAATTACGCTGCACGGTTGCTGCGTGTTGCTCGTGAACAACACGCACCATTGGTGTATGTGCGCAAACAGGGCAGGGAACAGCCGTTGTATGCCATTGTGCAGCGCGATTTGCTGACGAGCTTGAATAACTATCTGGCCAGTGGCGAACGCAAGGTATTGCCATGGTACGAATCGGTAGGTGCTGTCGCGCTGGATTGGGACGCTGCTGGATTGGCTTTTAACAACCTCAATACACCGGAAGAATATGCTGCCTTTCTGGTGGCGACGCAGGAAAATT
Source organism: Pseudomonadales bacterium (assembly GCA_035456205.1). Taxonomy (GTDB): domain Bacteria; phylum Pseudomonadota; class Gammaproteobacteria; order Pseudomonadales; family UBA7239; genus UBA7239. The sequence continues at coordinate 4,336 of DATIDQ010000209.1, read as the reverse complement.
GAATGGCTGTGCTATCATTCGCGCCTGTTTTACAGGGCTATTACAGGAGAAATCCATGATCGACGAAAAATTACTCGCCATTCTGGTGTGTCCTGTCACCAAGGGGCCGTTAGCATACGATGAAAAAAATCAGGAACTGGTGTGCAAAGCCAGCGGACTTGCCTATCCGGTACGCGATGGTATTCCGGTGATGCTGGAAGAAGAAGCGCGGCAACTGACCGAGGAAGAAAAAAACCGCTGACAAGCGGTTTTTTTATGTATGTGAATCCGGTGCAGGGATACGGGCGTGTAGCGGGTTTCCTTGTCTGTGACAAGCCGGTTTGTGTCAGGTTGACGCTGGCTGTGGCTAGCATCATAGTCCTGTTCCTGCATTGCACTGTCTGGGTAACTGGAGTGGAAATATGAGTCGAACTATCGTCATTACAGGCGCGACTACTGGCATTGGTGCGGCATTGCGCCATTTGCTGCAAGTGCGGGGTGATACCGTTATCAACGTGGATATTCGTGACGCTGATATTATTGCAGACCTCACGACGGTCGACGGTCGTGAGCAAGCGCTGGCGGCAATCAAGGCAAGCTGTCCGAATGGTATCCATGGCTTTGTGCCTTGTGCTGGTCTCGGTCCGCAATTTCCCTCTCTGTCTCGTATTGTTGCGCTCAATTTTTTTGCAGTGCGTGTGCTCACGGAATCATTGCTGCCATTGTTGAAGCAAGCTAACGGCCATGTTGTTCTCGTCGCATCCAACTCCGCCAGTTTGCCCGGTATCAATCAGGAGCTGGTGCAGGCAATGCTCGACAACAATGAAACACTGGCATGTGAGTTGATAGAAAAACTGGACGGTTTCCAGGCTTATAGCGGCAGCAAAAATGCAGTGGTGCGCTGGATGCGAAAACTGGCACCGCTGTGGGCAAAAGACGGCGTGCGCATTAATGCTGTTGCACCGGGAACAACACAAACACCATTGTTGCAAGCGGGACTGGATGATCCGCTGTGGGGTGATGCGATCCGCAATTTCCCCGTGCCATTAGGAGGGTTTGCCGATCCACAACAAATTGCTTCGGCGCTGGCATTTTTTCTTGGCGAAGAATCTTCCTTTTGTACTGGCAGTGTACTGTTTGTGGATGGTGGTACAGACGCATTGATGCGTGCAGACCAATTTTAGGAAGTGGTTATGAAACCCAATGATCCGAACTGGTTTTCTGAAATAGAACAGGTGGTAACGGTTGCCAGTGCCGATGCCTTGCAGTGGGATATTGAAACCGATGTGGCTGTGATTGGCGCAGGTTGTGCGGGTGCAGCGACCGCGCTGGAAGCAAAAGCCAACGGTGCAAAAGTGTTGTTGGTGGATCGTTTTGTTGGCGGCGGCGCATCCGGCATGAGTGGCGGCATCATGTACTACGGCGGTGGCACCAGATACCAGAAGCAGGCGGGTTACAACGACACGCCGCAAAATATGTTTAATTATCTCAAACTGGAAACCCGTGGCATTGTCAGTGATGTAACACTGCAGAAATTCTGTGATGAGAGCGTAGATAATCTGGAATGGCTGGAAAAACACGGCGTGAAGTTTGAAGCCAGCATGAGCCCGGTGAAGACGTTTTATCCCACCAACAAATATTTCCTGTATTACTCCGGCAATGAGCTGGTTAAAGAATACAAGGATGTTGCTGAATCTGCACCACGTGGCCATCGCGTAAAGTGGAACGGTTTTTCTGGCGAAGGTTTGATGCATGCCTTGCTGAAAAGTTGTGGCGATTACGGTGTAGATATGGTCATGCACAGCCGTGTGACACAACTGATCCAGGATAACGAAGGCCGCATCCTTGGCTTCAAGATGCTACAAGTCGCGCCGGGTTCCAAAGCTGAAAAACAATTTGTGCGCTATTACCACTGGTTCAGCAAGATCCGCATGTATGTGTCGCCTTTGGCTGACCGTTTGCGTGCAAAACTGGATGAAATTGAGCAGGAACATACTGTCACGCGTCTTGTGCGGGTAAAAAATGGTGTGGTGTTATCGGCTGGTGGTTTTATTTTTAATCGCCAGATGGTGAAGCACTATGCACCGAAATATTATCCAGGCGCGCCATTGGGCTCACCCGGTTGCAATGGCAACGGAATTCGTCTTGGTCAAACGGTGGGTGGTGAAGCTGGTAATATGAGTCGCGGTTCCAGCTGGCGGTTTATCAATCCACCCAAATCCTGGGTTGAAGGCATGATGGTCAATGCCGACGGTAAACGTTTCGTGAATGAATCGAGTTACGGTGCGCGCATCGGCGAAGCGATGGCTGAAAACAATAATGGCAAAGGCACACTGATTTTCACACAAGCGATGTTGAAAGATGCGTTATTCCAGTTGATGCCCGGCAAGGTGTGGCTGTTGTTACAGACGGCACCCGCATTGTTGAGTTTGCTGCTCAATACCAAAAAAGCAGCCACTATTGAGGCATTGGCAGAGCGTGTGAACTTGCCTGCTGCAGCGCTGCGCGAATCGGTGGCGCGTTACAACAGTCTGGTTGCGCAGAAACAGGACAATGATTTCCATAAGGCGCCGGAATATTTGCGTGCACTGGATCAGGGACCGTTTTATGCCATGGATGTTTCCGTCGGGAACAAGCTTTTTATCTGCCCGACGATTACGCTTGGCGGTCTGGTGGTGGATGAAGCGACTGGTCTGGTGAAACGCGAGGATGGCAGCACGATTACCAATCTGTATGCGGCAGGGCGCACTGCTATCGGTGTGGCATCACATTCTTATGTGAGTGGTCTGTCATTGGCGGATTGTGTTTTTTCTGGCCGGCGCGCCGGTGCACATATCAGTTCAAATTTTTAAATCAATAAACTTTATATATTAATAATTGTTACGAGGAGAGACGTATGGCCGAACAAAAAGCAACTAACGTACATTGGCATTCCGGAGAAGTAACGCGCGAAGAGCGCTACGGCGTGTTGGGCCATAAGGGCGCGACATTGTGGTTCACCGGTTTGTCTGGCAGCGGTAAAAGTACAGTGGCGGTTGCGCTGGAAAAAGAACTGACTGCGCGCGGTAAGCTCTGCTACCGTCTGGACGGTGACAATATCCGTCTGGGTATTAACAAGAATCTGGGTTTTTCAGCAGAAGACCGCACTGAAAATATTCGTCGTATCGGTGAAATTTCCAAACTGTTTGTTGATACCGGTGTGATTGTGCTGAGCAGTTTTATCAGCCCTTATCGCGCGGATCGCGATCTGGTTCGTGCACTGCACAATGCCGATAAAATGGATTTCATTGAAGTGCATGTGGATTGCGCATTGGCCGAAGCTGAAAAACGTGACCCTAAAGGCCTGTACAAAAAAGCGCGTGCTGGTGAGATCAAGGGTTTTACTGGCATTGATGATCCGTATGAAGCGCCAGCCAAACCAGAAGTGCATCTGCATTCTGACCAGATGACGCTGGAGGCTGAAGTGGAATTGTTGCTTGCCGAGCTGGAACGTCGCGGTATTCTTGATTTTTCAGCGTGAGGAAACGTTTATGTTGATGAAAGATAAAGTTGTCATTATTTCAGGTATCGGTCCCGGTCTGGGTGTTGAGTTGGCATTGCTGGCAGCAAACGAAGGTGCAAAAGCGGTTGTGCTCGCCGCCCGCACAGCTTCCAAGCTGGAAGATGCGGCTAAACAGATTGCCGCTCTCGGTTTGGGTACAAAAACCCTGGAAGTACCGACTGATATTTCCAAACCGGAAGATTGCAAAAACCTGATTACCAAAACAGTGGAAGCGTTCGGTTGTGTCGATGCGTTGGTTAACAGTGCTTACATTCCGGGGCGTTTTGGCCCATGGGAAAAATGGGATTTTGACGATTGGCGCAAGACGTTTGATGTGAATCTTTTTGGTTCGATGACGCTGACGCGTGAAGCAGCAAAAGTGATGAAAGATCAGCCGCAACGCGGTGCGATTGTGATGGTGAATTCCATGGTCACCAAGCAAGTGATCAGTGCCCAAGCGGGTTATGCCACATCAAAAGGCGCATTGGCCACCGCGACCACCGCTATGGCATTGGAACTGGCGCCGCTGGGTATTCGCGTCAACAGCTGTTTTATGGGTTGGATGTGGGGCGCGAATGTGAAAGGGTTTGTTGAAGGCATGGCCGCTAAAAGTGGTGTAGAGCCATCGGTGGTGAAAAAAGGTTTCGAGAAAAATATTCCATTGGGAGAGATGCCAACCGATAAAGAATGCGCAAAAGGCTGTATGTTTCTTGTGTCGGATTATGCAAAAGTGATTACGGGTGCTTCGCTGGATATTAATGGCGGCGAATACATGCCGGTAGGCTGATACATAAATTTTAAGGAGAGATCTATGCG
>DATIDQ010000208.1:0-3032 GCA_035456205.1 Pseudomonadales bacterium | reverse complement strand
TGCTCGAATGTCAGCGGGAACGCTGTGGTGTTGCGGAAATCATTCAGCAGGGAAGTCACCGGATACGATTTTTGCGGTGCGATTTCTGCAAAATACCGGAATGGCTCTTGTGAATATGGCCCAAGACGCGTGTATTCAGTGCTGTGATCATCCGGCGTTTCACGTTCGCTGTATTGCACAGAACGCGGCATCACAAATACAGCAAAACGTGCGTGTAATTCATTGTTCACATAAGCATTTGTTTCGTCCAGATTTCCCACCAAGGCATCAAGATAAGGGCGCGTCTGTTCCAGTGGGCGCTCCATAGCAAAGTAACGCTGCCACGGCACGCCCCACAAATTGATCGAATACCAATCTTGCTGGATCAATTCCCTGCCCCATTTGCCTAACAACAGGGATGTAGCCGGCATCCAGTGCCCGATAGAGAAAAAACCCTTGCGTTCGACAGCGCGACGATAAAATGTGTCATCCCAGAAATCGGTCATATCGACAACTTCAATCACCATATCCGGTTTATATTTTTTTCCAATCTCTTGCAAAAGACGCAGTGATAAATAAGGTGAAGATGAAATCCAGCCAAAATTAATGACACGGATATTTTTATATCCCTCTGCGTGCGCCAATTCCTCCAGACGATATGGTGTAGTGTCTTGCCTCCCAAGAAACATGCCATACACAAATGAATCACCCAGCACAATGATATTGAAATCTTCCTCGCGAAACTCACCAGCTTCACTCGCTGAACGAACACCATCAGAGTTCACATCATCATTCATGTCTTGCGTCATGCGGTGATCCGGGTTACCCACCAAATTTATAGAAGGCCACCATTTACCAAAAATCAGCGGCGCAGCTATTTCCAGCACAGAAATCACCACAAATAACATCAACAGAAAAAACAACAGAGAAAAAATCACATGGCGATAGCAAATTTTCACGGCTGCTCCTCGCTATCACTGTCGCTCCTATTACGTGCCTCACGCCGATAATAAATATACGCTGGAGGAAACTGGTTAATTTGCAATTGGTTGTATGGCAAGAATGACAATGGCATTTCGAAATAACCTACACGTTTAAAACCAGCATTTTCCAGCGCTAACTGTACCTGCTGCAATCCGGCTAATTTATGCTCTGGAACACGCAAAATGTCCTGTGCAGATAATGACTCTACAGGGTTAGCCCCCATCAGTTGAAACGGAACCACTTTGGCGGATGCATACTGCGCCAACAAACTCTCTTCGTAACTGGATGCGCTGTCTTTAACGCTTTCTATACCACGGAAAAAATACTCATTAATCTGGTTCGAGAGGTATAGCGGCCATATAAAAAACAGAGCTGCCACTACCCAGAAATACCAGCGCTCTTTTATAAACCGGAATACCACCAGAAAACCCAGTGCAAACATCACAGCCCACAGCGGCATCAAATGACTGAAGTTTCTCTCGAAAAATACACCCTGACTGGCAAACAATAAAATATAGAAAGCGGAAATACCCGATGCATACCACGCAAAACAACGCGCAGGGCTACTGCGCTGAACGCCAGAAACCACCATAACGAACAGAACAGGAATACTGAAAAATGTACCCAGATAAGGAAATAGCTGGTAAGCAGATGGCAAATATTGCGCCAGCCAACCAGATTCGCCTGATTGCGGCGCGTACTGGCCCAACAACAGTTTAATGCCATAAAAAAAACCGGGTATATCCAGCAGGATATACGGCGCAGATATCGCAATACCCGCCACAAAACTTGCGCACCAGATTGCCAGAATGACCGGGTTACGGAACCGGATAATTTGCGCAGCACAAGCTAATAGCACCATCGGAAAAAAACTGAATTTGCAGGAAAATGCCACGCCCCAGACAACAGCCTCTGGCAAAATGTAACGCCAGTTGCGTTCTGCATATGCACGCATCGCCAGCCAACTTGCCAGTGCAATCAATAACATCACAAATGATTCTGGCCGTGCGTAATGCGCATCCACCACCGCCTGCGGCATCAACGCCATAAAAGCGGCAGCCAATAATCCGGCAGACATTCCTGCCAAACGGTTTGCTATAGAAAATACCAATACGATACAAACAAGTTGAAAAATTAAAGAAACCGAACGGTACAGCACCAGGTCGGGCACATCATGCAAAGCCGTCAAGTTTGCCAACTCGCGCAAACCCAACAATGCGGTGTGATAACTGGAAAAGTTGTATTGCTTCAGCTTGTAAAAACCACCGGCAAAATCACCGCGCCAATCCGCATTCTCCCAATTGGTATCCAGGCTGTGTGAAGCCTGCATATGCTTGACCATCGTGCGTGGAATCAACTCATCGGCAAAATAGGTTTTGGGGTACGCATCCCAACGCAGTGAAACGCTCAGCAGCATCAGCAATAACAATGCCGACCAGATATGTAGCAATGAGCGATGTGGAGTTTCAGTCACTGACAGCCTCTGCAGTAGCCGGGAAGTTATTCAAAAGTGCCGATTCGACTGAATTTCGCATCAGCAGTGCAGCCCAGAGTACGTGCCTGAAGTCGCCCCATCTGTTAGCCCTTGCCTCGCACTATATCGCGTCTACACTTCAACGGCACAGCCACCTATATAGGTACGCCAGCCATGCCCACCCCTTCTCAAGCCAAGCCCCGCTCCCTCTATACCGCCTGCTCCACTGTACTGGGCAGCGGGGAACCCACAATCAGCCAGAAATTCAAGACATATGGCCACACACTGGAAGATGCAGAAAAAAATATTAATCAGATGATGCTGGAATACTACGGCGACAATAGCTACATGGAGGGATTGATCGCCACGCATATAAATGAATACAGGTGTTGAGTGCGCTGAATATGACCATCTTTGTCATTAGCTGAAATATATTGTCACACTGCTTATTGTATAAATTATCCAATGTTACTTATATGCTTAATGCGCCCCTTGCGCTCCCTGTGACTCTTGCGCCCCTTCTCCTCCAAGAATAATCCGCTGCCTTTATCTACTTTTTTAGGTTCTGCCGGCTGCTGTACTGGATCTGGCGCAT
>DATIDQ010000207.1:0-2777 GCA_035456205.1 Pseudomonadales bacterium | reverse complement strand
CGCTGACACCTTCGCGGTTGATGGTAGCAATCACGTCGAGAATTTTTTGTACCAGCAGCGGTGCCAATCCCATACTCGGCTCATCCAGTAAGAGCAGGCGTGGCTTACTCATCAGCGCACGAGCAATTGCCACCATTTGTTGCTCACCACCGGATAGTGTTCCCGCCGCTTGCTGGTGTCTCTCTGCCAAGCGAGGAAACAGGGTATAGGCCTGTTCGATATCTTGCTGGATACCCGCTTTATCATGGCGGTGATAGGCACCCATTTGCAGGTTTTCCAGCACGCTCATCTCACCAAAAATGCCACGACCTTCCGGTACCAGCGCTAATCCTTGTGATGCCAGTGAATGTGCCGGCTTACTGCGTATGCACTGGCCAGAAAAACGGATACTGCCTTGCGAAGGCAATAGTCCGGCAATACTTTTCAGCAGTGTGCTTTTGCCCGCGCCGTTGGCGCCGATCAGGCACACCAGTTCACCTGGCATGATGTGCAGTGACACTTTTCGTAGCGCCTTGATGGCACCGTAACTGACTTCCAGATCCTGGATATCGAGTAGAGCTGATGGGTTGGTCATGATCAATCAGTAGAGGGCAAACCGCCGTCTGGCAGCTGTTCACCGGGTAAAAGGGGCCACAGTGTTTTGTGTTTGGGATGGGTTTCTGCGGCGGGTCTGCCGTTGGTGTAATAGTACAGTGCCAGTGAACGGCGTGCGCGACCAGGCGGGCAAGTGAGTGGATGTGGATGGCCGTGCCAGGTATCGCTGCCGGTGCTGAAGATGATCAGGCGCTTGGCGATAGGCAGCACACGTTTCTGGCACGCGGTCAGTTGGCGATCCCACAATTCCAGATGACCGCCATACTCATCGTGCCAGTCATCGTTGAGATAGATCAGTAGATTGAGGCGGCGATCCAGGTCGTAAAAGCGGTGTTTATTGAAGTCGGCGTGGACGCGCAACAGGCCACCGGGTAGCGTCTGGTGTGTGCCACCGCCCAGCAAGCGTGGATCAGGCAGCAGGTTCTGGATACCGGTCAGTTTTTCCAGAAATAAAATAAAAGCCTGCGACTGCATTTCCCACAGGATGTGACGTACGAACGGGTCAAAAGCCTGTTCATTGCGAATACCCAGTTTGTTCTTCTGTGCGGGCAGCCTTTTTGTATCTTCATCAACAAAGGCAGTGTTGTCGCGTTCCTGCAGGGTGGGGTCAGCCGGTGGGAAGCCGGACTGCAGCCGTTGTGCGATGTCATCGCTAATAAAATCGTCTACAACAATATGGGGAAATGGTGCGGCGGATTTGTAGCCGGGAGCTTCGTGCTCAGCCAGGACATTGAGCGCGTCATAGTCGAAGACATATTCGCCAGCCAGGCCTGTGAACTGCGGATTGATCATGGTTTGGGATTACCGAATATCCAGTGATTAGCCGCCATGCTAGCATCGCACCTGCTGAAAATTAAGGATCTATGTCATGAGATTTGAAGGTACCGAGAAATACGTCGCCACCAACGACTTGCAAATGGCCGTGAATGCAGCGGTGACATTGCAGCGCCCGCTATTGATCAAGGGTGAGCCGGGCACGGGTAAAACGCTATTGGCAGAGGAAGTGGCCAGCGCACTGGGTAAACGCCTGATCCAGTGGCACATCAAATCCACCACCAAGGCGCAGCAAGGTTTGTACGAGTATGACGCGGTATCCCGTCTGCGTGATTCGCAACTGGGCGATGACCGGGTGCATGACATTCGCCACTACATCAAGCGCGGCAAGTTGTGGGAAGCGTTTGCTTCTGATGAACAAGTGGTGTTGCTGATCGACGAGATCGACAAGGCGGACATTGAATTCCCGAATGATTTGCTGGTTGAAATCGACAAGATGGAATTTTTTGTCTATGAAACTGGCGAAACCATCAAGGCAAAAATTCGCCCGATTGTGATTATCACCAGTAACAACGAAAAAGAATTGCCGGATGCGTTTTTGCGCCGCTGTTTCTTTCACTTCATCAGTTTTCCTGATCGTGAAACGATGTTGAAAATTGTGGATGTGCATTATCCCACCATCCAGCATGATCTGGTCAAAGAAGCACTGGATGTATTTTTTGATGTGCGCAAGATTCCCGGCCTGAAGAAAAAACCGTCTACATCAGAGTTGATCGATTGGCTGAAATTACTGATGGCCGATAATCTTCCAGATGAAATTCTCAAGAACCGTGATCCGACCAAAGCGATTCCTCCGTTATATGGTGCGTTGCTGAAGAACGAGCAGGATGTGCATATGCTGGAGCGTCTGGCATTTATGGCGCGCCGGGAAGGGCGTTAATACCTTATGACCGTTTCAACTTCACAAGCCAGCAGCCTTGAATATTTGCGCGAAGGATTTCGCTTGTTAAAGCATCCGGAATTGCGCGGTTATGTCGTAATTCCGCTGTTGATCAATACATTGGTATTCGGTGGGCTGTTCTGGTGGAGCTTGCGCGGTATTGGTATAGCTATCCAGAAAGCAATTAGTTGGCTGCCAGAGTGGCTGGACTGGATCAGCTGGATTATGTGGCCTGCAGCCGTGTTGCTGGTGTTGGTCGTGGCAATGTACGCGTTCAGCACGTTTGCCAATTTGCTGGCAGCACCTTTCAACGGTTTATTGGCTGAAAAAGCTGAAGAGTTATTGACTGGGCAAATCGTTAATAACAAAGGAACCGTTCTGGGTGCCATCAAACAAGTGCCACGCATTTTTATGAAAGAATTTCATAAGCTGGGTTTCCAGGTTAAATGGCTTGTCATGTTGCTGATTA
>DATIDQ010000206.1:0-35817 GCA_035456205.1 Pseudomonadales bacterium | reverse complement strand
ACAGAGTTTTTCACAAGTCCGGGCAGCGGTGGCGACGCAGCGCTGGCCATGTTTCAGCTTTGGCGCACTGGTGATGGCTGGCAATATGGTGCCATTGCTGAATTTGCTCATTATGCCGGCTGCTGTGTGTGGAGCGACTTTACTGTGGGTCGAACGGATACGGGAAATCTGACCGATGTATTCCTTGTTGCGCCCATTCCTGTTTTCTCTGGATGCTGAAAAAGCACATCACATCACACTGGAATCCCTCAAGTTTGCACACAGTTGTGGTGTGCTGGCGCTGTATGCAGGCAAACCGGTGGATGATCCTGTAAAAGTTTGCGGGATTGAATTTCCCAATCGTGTTGGTCTGGCTGCAGGGCTGGATAAAAACGCGGATTACATTGATGCACTCGGCGCGCTGGGTTTTGGTTTTGTGGAAGTGGGAACCATTACCCCGAAGCCGCAAGCTGGCAATCCACAACCGCGTTTGTTTCGTGCTGTTGCACAGCGCGGCATTGTCAACCGTATGGGTTTCAATAATCTCGGTGTTGAACACCTGGTAAAGAATATCCAGCGCCGTACTTATCGCGGTGTGCTGGGTGTGAATATCGGCAAGAACGCGACTACGCCGGTAGACAATGCACTGGATGATTATTTGCTGTGTCTGGATGCAGTGTATGCCGATTGTGATTACATTACAGTGAATCTTTCTTCACCGAATACACCCGGTTTGCGTGACCTGCAATTCGGCGAGCCATTGAAACGTCTGCTTGAAGGTTTGAAAAATCGCCAACAACAATTGCATACACAATATGGAAAATACACACCGCTGCTGGTGAAAATTGCGCCGGATCTGGCCGAGAGTGATATCCATGATATCGCGCAGACTTTCCTGCAATTGCAGATTGATGGTGTTATCGCCACCAATACTACAATCGATAAATCGGCACTGGCGGGTACCGGGCTGGAAAATGAAGCCGGTGGTTTAAGTGGTGCGCCGGTCTATGAAAAATCTACCGCTGTATTGGGTTCTCTTGCACAACAGCTGCAAGGAAAAATTCCCTTGATCGGCGTGGGCGGCATTGAATCCGCCGCACAGGCCAAAGCAAAAACTGCAGCTGGCGCTACATTGGTACAACTCTATTCCGGCTTGATCTATTCCGGCCCTGCGCTGGTGCGTGAATGCGCCACAGCACTGGCAAAAAGAACTGTGTAAAGTGAAACAATCGATATGAAACCACTAAATCTGGTGGCGACCTGCGCGCGTGCGCTGGAGCCTTTGCTCGCCGAAGAACTGCAGGCCTTGTTTGCGCAGGATGTGGTGGCGGGCGACCGCATCGTTACGTTCACTGCCAGCCCGGAAGTGGTGTATCGCGTGCTGCTTGGCACGCGCATTGCCAACCGTGTATTGCTACCGGTTTGCACGGTGCAGGCCAGTGATGCCGATGAAATGCATCGCGGTTTGCTGCAACAGGATTGGTCGAGCTACCTGAATCCGGATATCAGTTTTTGTGTCGATTTTATCGGCGAATCTGAAACATTCCGTAACAGCATGTTTGGAGCCATGCGTGTCAAGGATGCATTGGTAGATAGCACACGTGTTGGTGAAAATCGTCCGACCGTTGTGAAAGACCATCCTGACATCCGTTTTAACGCGGTGTTGTTATCTGACAAGAAACAGATAGACCGCGTGCAAGTGGCGATTGATCTCGGCAATGGCAGTTTGCACAAACGCGGTTATCGCCAGCAGGCGGGTGAAGCACCATTGAAAGAAACGATTGCGGCTGGATTGCTGATGCGTGCCAACTGGCCCACGATAGCTGCAACCGGTGGCGCCTTGTTTGATCCATTCTGTGGCAGCGGCACGATTCTGATTGAAGCAGCGTTGATGGCAGCAAAAATCCCGCCGGGTATTTATCGTGAACACTGGGGGTTTTCGCAATGCCCGTGGCACGATGAGGTGTTATGGCAAAGTCTGTTACAGGAAGCTAAAAATCGTTTGTTGAATATTGGTGCAGTGGCCATGCCGCGCATTGTTGGCAGTGATGTGCTGACAACGGTTGTTAAAAAAGCGTATGACAATATCGAACGGGCGGGTTTATCCGAATACATCACAGTAGAAGCGGAGCACGCGAATGACAGTGTGGCGCCGCGCGGAAAAACCGGTTTGTTGATTTGTAATCCACCTTACGGCGAACGCCTGAATGATGATCCGGATTTACCGGGTTTATATGCCAGTCTGGGTGAAAAAATGAGCGCAATGCATGGCTGGCATGGTGCTGTGCTCACGAGCGATAAATCATTGGCACAGGCCATCGGTTTGCGTAGCCATCGTTCCTACCGTTTTGATAATGGCAAGATTCCCTGCCGGCTGTATCTGTTTGAATTAAATGAGAGAAATCATTTCAAAGCGGTGTTAGCGGTACGGCAGGATGAACTCTGCACGGAAGAGTCCTTATCGGACAATGCCCGTATGCTCTTTAACCGCCTGCAAAAAAACTGGCAGAAATTACAGCCGTGGTTGAAGAAAGAAGGCATCGGTTGTTTTCGTTTATATGATGCCGATATGCCGGAATACGCATTTGCAGTTGATGTGTATAAAAATGCAGGCAATGGTGAGTTGCATGTGCATTTACAGGAATATGCGCCACCGAAAACGGTAGATGAGCTGGGTGCGGCGCGCCGTCGTGAAGAAACACAGTTGGCCGTGTCTGCAGCATTGGCGTTGCCGTTGAGCCGTGTGCATTTCAAACGTCGTGAACGCCAACGCGGCGAGAAAAGTCAGTACAAGAAACAGACAGATAGCAAAATACAAGCAGCAGAAGAGCGGGCCCACGACAACCGTTTCAAAGTGCAGGAAAGCGGCCATACCTTTCTGGTGGATATGCAAACCTATCTGGACACCGGTTTGTTTCTCGACACGCGCCCTGTGCGCAAATTGCTGGCCAAAAAAGCACGCGGCAAACGTTTCCTGAATCTGTTTGCCTATACGGCCAGCGCCACAGTGTATGCAGCAAAAGCCGGTGCGGCATCATCGTTGTCGATAGATATGTCTGCCACTTATATCGATTGGGCGAAAAATAATTTTTCTGCTAATAGTGTAGATACCCGCAAACATCACTTGCTGGTGGCAGACTGTATGCAATGGCTGGAAGAAGCCAACGAAGAATTTGATCTGATTTATCTGGATCCGCCGACGTTTTCCAATTCCAAACGTATGCAAACCACGCTGGATGTGCAGCGTGATCAGGTCAATCTGATCGGTTATGCGCTGGATCTACTATCGGAAGATGGTGAGTTAATATTTGTTACCAACCACCAGCGTTTCAAACTGGAAGAAGCGGTGTTTATTGAGCATGGTTGGGCCCCGGAAAATATCACCGCGCAAACCATCGATCCTGATTTTCAGCGCAGTCAGAAAATTCACCAGTGTTGGTTGTTTAGTCGAGGTTAGTGTCACATTGCCGTAACAAATAATTCATATATTTGCTTTTCGGAATCAAGCAAACAGATTATTTGTAAACAAGGTATGGTAATGCTGGCGAAAATTATCGAAAAGATGTACCTGAAGCAGAAGATATTGCTTCTTCTCGGGATTATGTTGGTCAGCTATGGAATGGTTGCTCTTGCTTACTTTCAATCTGGTGTCATCAAGGAAAGGGCTGATCTGGAGATTCAGCGAGCAGAGAAGCTGGCATTCAATTTAAGGTCTATTGAATTCATGATGCTTCAATGCAGGCGTCGTGAGAAGGATTTTTTGCTGGATCATGATCCAAAAGACATAAAAAGTTTTAATAATGATCTCGCGGCTTTGAAATCTGCCATGGCAGAAACCAGAGAGTTGGCTAATGGATTTGGCATGGGGAATGATCTTGAATCCATAGAAGTTCTTCTGGATGGATATTCGGATGGTTTTTATAAGCTTTCAGAAATAAAAACCCGGATAGGTCTTGATAGTAAAAGTGGGCTCTTGGGAAAGCTTCTGACGTCACGTAGCGATGTGGAAGAGTCGGTTCACGCCCTGGACCAGGACCAGCTCATGATTGTCATGCAAAAAATCAACATCACCGAAATGGGTTTTGTCGAAACGGAGGACGAGGACTACATCAAGAAGTTTGATGATCTGCACAATGCATTCTTGATGCGGTTGGAGGGATCAGACGTGCCGGCCATGTCGCGTGCTTATATTGAAAAAAATATGGTGACATATAAAAACCGGTTCCATGATCTTGTCGCAGGAACCATTGCGGCGCGAGAATCCATTCTTTTGTTCAATGAAAAGGTGCATGCTGTTGAAGGCGGGCTTGATAAGGCTTTATCCAGAATACCCGGGATCATTGAATCTGTGCGAGTAAGTTCAGATCGTCAATCAAAGCTGGCTTACGTAATTTTTATCTTCATATTTATTTTCTCTGTCGTTCTGATTTCTTTTGTTGGCTGGCTGATTCTTGGCAATATCATGAAGCAGCTTGGTGCTGATCCGTCCCGCGTAGCGGAAATTGCCAAAAATATTGCCTCTGGCAGGCTGGATCTGGTGGAGAATACAGGAAACTTCAATGATTCCAGTGTTATGGCTTCAATGGAAATCATGAAGCAATCTATTGAATCAATAGTGGTGGAGATCCAGAAAAATTCCGAGACTGTGGCAGAGGCTTCTGATCAGATCCTGGATTCTGCGGGCAATATCAGTTCTGCAGTTGAGGAGCAGGCGGCCTGTGTGGAGGAAACGAGTGTCTCTACGGAGCAGATACGTGAATCCATCAGGCAAAATGCAGAAAATGCTGGAATCGCTAGCAGGATATCAAGCGAATCGAAGCATGAAGCTGTGATCTGTGGCGGATTCGTTGGTGAAACTGTCAATGCAATGAAACTGATCTCAGGAAAGATTATGGTCATTGAAGAAATTGCGTACCAAACCAATCTTTTGTCCCTTAATGCAGCGCTGGAAGCGGCAAGGGCAGGTGAGCATGGCAAAGGTTTTTCCGTTGTCGCAACAGAAGTCAGGAAGCTGGCAGAGGTGAGCCGCGGTGCGGCAATTGAAATTGCGAAGTTGACATCTGAAAGTGTCGGTATTGCAGAGAAGGCGCGACAATCTCTAGAGGACATGATTCCGAAAAGTGTCAGGGCTGCCGAACTGGTTAAAGACATTACGATGGCATCGCAAGAGCAGTCTACTGGAACAGAACAGATTGCCATGGCATTGAGTCAGCTTGATATATCTGCCCAGCAAAATGCGTCAGCATCTCACCATCTCGTTGCTGCTGCCAAAGTGTTAACTGAACGCTCTGCAGCATTGCAAACGGCTGTTGCCTACTTCAAGGTGGCTGATGAACCTCTGTTGTGTGGCTGATCTGGTCAAGCGCTTCATTAATAATTGCCACAGTGGCGCCCGGTTTGTGGGATTGCTCACTGATATGACGACGGAATTGTTTTGCGCCGGGAATGTTGTGCCACAAACCGAGCAAGTGTCGCGTCAATACGCTGAGTGATACGCCTTGTGCATGTTGCTCTGCACAATATGCTGCATACGCTCGGGTTACTGAAATCCTGTCTGCTTTAACATGGCTATCGTTAAACAGTTCAGCATCAAACAATTCTGCATCCACATCTGCCAGAAAAAATGTGTTGTGCCATGCTTCGCGCCCCATCATCACACCATCCACCTGTTGCAAATGCTGCTTTGCACTTTCCAGTGAAGTCACACCGCCGTTCAGCACAATATTGAGGTGAGGGCGTAACGCTTTTAACCGGTAAACCCAATCATATTTGAGTGGTGGAATCTCGCGATTTTCTTTCGGACTCAAACCTTTCAGCCAGGCATTGCGTGCATGCACAATTACTGTTTGACAGGGGCTGTCTGTTGCCACATCAATAAAGTGCAGGAAATCATCAAAGCTGTCTTGTTGATCAATACCGGTACGGCATTTTAATGTCACAGGAATATTGTTATTGACTGCCATTGCACGTAAACAATCGCGTACCAATTCCGGTGTGGCCATCAAGCAGGCACCAAATGCACCATTCTGCACGCGATCACTGGGGCAGCCGCAATTCAGATTGATTTCGTCGTAGCCGTATTTTTCTGCCCATCCTGCACATTCTTGTAGGGCCGCAGGATCAGAGCCGCCGAGTTGTAAGGCAACAGGGTGCTCTTCGTTGTGATAAGCAAGTAGTCGATCACGTTTGCCGTGCAATATTGCGCCAGTGGTAATCATGTCGGTGTAGAGCAAGGTGTGGCGCGTGAGTAATCGCGCCAGGAACCGGAAGTGCGTATCAGTGACGTCGATCATCGGAGCGACGGAAAAACGATAATTGTCCGGATTTATTTTTTTGGGCGCTTCTTTTGTTTCTTTCACTAAAAATACCTGATTACTCTAGTGGGCGACATTGGTATCTGAGTAACCCATAATAACCATTGTTGGGCGTTTATTCACTTTTGTGAAGCAGCGGCCTCCAACAGCAACAATTCCTGTCTTTATAGCAACTTATGGTTTGCTGTCTAAGTGTTGCTTTATTTCTGTATCCCGATAATGTATAAGGATTTTCATGTTTCCAGTAGGGATGTAATGTGCCTCGTTGGAGTTCCGCATACCAGAATTGGTGTTTAATTAGCGTTAGCACTTAGGAGAAATAGAGACTATGACAAATACTGAAAATATATATAAAAGTTCAAGTAGTCTTACGCGTTGGGTGAAATATTTGCTTTATGCCCAAATTTTGGTAGCTGTCGTTTCTATTTTCTCCAATTATCTTGAGTACCAATTATTGTCTGACTATCAAAATGGGGTTTATACATCTCAGGAGCAGGCAGTTGCGGATGGAGAAACAAGCGATAACAGACAACATGTCTTAGGTATTGCTTATTTATTGGTTTTTATTATTTCTGGGTTTTTAATATTAAGGTGGATTCATCGAGCAAATTTCAACGCTCGCCAACTGGGTGCTCAGGGCATGCAGTTTACGCCTGGCTGGTCTATTGGGTACTACTTCATTCCAATTTTAACTCTTTGGAAACCTTATCAGGCAATGAAAGAAATATGGCAGGCGAGCAACAATCCAAACAATTGGTCCTCTGAGAAAGTCAGCCCTATTGTTGGGCTTTGGTGGTTCCTATGGATAATAAGCAACATGCTGGGTCAGGCAATTTTTCGAATGTCTAATAGTGCGAAAGAAATCCCGGAGCTCATGAGCTTGAATATCATTAACCAAGTTTCAGATGTCCTTGATATATCGCTAGCACTAGTGACTTTGGCTGTTGTTAATTCTATTTATAAAGCACAGGTTTACGCTTATGAAAGTGCTAACAAGTCGCTCAAGGACGTGCCATAAATGGAGCTTCTCCTTGGCTCTGTGTCAGATTTTTGAATCAAAACAGGAGAATTAAAAATGGAAAGCCCAAAAAGAGCATCTGATACTCCTTTTCCAGTGGAAGTGGAAGCTGGTAAAGACTACTACTGGTGTGCCTGTGGCCTGAGTAAAAGCCAGCCATTCTGTGATGGCTCACATAAAGGCACCACCTTCAGCCCCGTTAAATTCGGTGCTACGAAGGCAGAGAAAGTTTATTTTTGTGGCTGCAAGCAAACCAAAAATTCACCGCTATGTGATGGCAGCCATAAAGCTGGATAAATCGATAGCGGTATACTTTTCATGGTTGCCACAAAGATAAAAATCAAAGTCGTCCCTGGCGCATCAAGTTCGGGTATTAGCGGCTGGCTGGGCGAGTGCTTGAAAGTCAGGGTGTCCCAGCCTCCGGAAAAAGGTAAAGCCAATGCTGCTGTAGAAGCCATAATTTGTGACGCATTACATTTGCCAAATGGTTCTGCAAAAATTGTGTCAGGTACCAGTTCGCAACAAAAAATCATAGAAATATATGGCTTATCCAAAGAAGAGATTTATCAACGGATTGAAAATTGCTGACATTACTGGCGCTGATTTCTTCTGGTGCTAAACCACTGCACAGCATCCTGCACAGTTTCCTCCAACGGACGCGGCTGCCAACCCAGTTCGCGTTTTGCCTTGCTGTTATCCATGTCGCTAAAAACATGCGCCAGTTTTACAGAATCCACTCGTAGCTTGATATTCTTTTTGCCCAATAATTTTCCGATTGTCTGCGTGAGCCAGGCAATGACATAAACAATCGCCAGTGGCATCACCACAGGTTTTTTGTTGCCCATCAAGGTCGCTGCTTTTTCGTAGAGTTCAGCTTGTGTGACGTAGCCAGCAGCAATGATGTAGCGTTCACCGATTATGCCCTTGGTTTCTGCCAGAATCATAGCGTCGGCGGCGTCACGAATGTCCACCCACGGTGCACCACAATCCATTGCCATCTGCATCGAGCCTCTCGCAGCGGCCCACAATAATTTGCCATGTGGCGTGGGTTGCACATCACCCGGGCCGTAAGTGTTTGCCACGCATAATGCGATGCCAGGTAGCTGACGCTTGCGACAATACTCAAACAATAAATCTTCTGCTTGTACACGTGAAAGGGCGTAGTCCGGTGCGCTGTCATGCCAGTTGAATGGATCCTGCTCCGTAGGTTTTCTATTCTTGTTCAGGCCAATAGTGACCATACTGCTGGTGAAAATAAATTTTTGTATCTGATTGGCGAGTGCGGCTTCCATCGCATTGCGTAAACCGTCGACATTGCAACGGAACAGTGGAGCCGGATCATCCAGCCATGCGCGTGTATCCACTACGCAGTAGAAGACGGTTGTGCAATCTTGCATCGCTTGCTGCAGAGAATCAGGATCGAGAACGTCGCCGTAACAGATTTCCATATCCAGGCCTGCCAGTGCGGAGACATTGCTGTTCCGGCGAACCATTGCCCGTACAGAACGTTGGTTGGCGCATAGGGCTTTCACCACGTGGCTGCCCACAAAGCCGCTAGCGCCTATCACCAGCGCTTTATCTTGCGCCAGTGGTTTGCCTTGTTCTGCTATATCCGTCACAAATATATTGCTCATATTCGGGTATTCTCGCGATTTGTTTCAAATTGTCAGGGTGACCGGGAATGTCGACATTTAAAGAGTTGTACCAGTTATTGGAAGGCAATATCGCACAAGTTATCAAGGGCAAGGAAGAGTCCATCCGCTATGCCATTATCACCATGCTCTGCCGGGGGCATCTGTTACTTGAAGATGTGCCCGGCGTTGGTAAAACCCTGCTAGCGCGTTCATTGGCGCAATCGATCAATGCAAAGTTTAATCGTGTGCAATGCACGCCAGACCTGTTGCCATCGGATGTGACAGGTGTATCTATTTTTAACCAGCAACAAAATAATTTTGAATTTCATCCCGGCCCTGTTTTTACCAATATTTTGTTGGCGGATGAAATAAATCGTGCCACGCCCCGCACACAGGCCTGTCTGATGGAATGTATGGCAGAAGGGCAGGTGACGCTCGATGGCACAACCCGAACATTGCCGAATGTTTTTATGGTGCTGGCCACACAGAATCCGATTGAATTCCAGGGCACTTTTCCATTGCCGGAAGCGCAATTGGATCGCTTTTTTATGCGGGTTGATATGGGCTATCCTTCTGAGGAAGAAGAGTTGCGTGTGATGAGCATGCAAATACAAACCCATCCTGTTAATGCACTGAAATCTGTGTTGTCTGCAGAGCATATTGCCAGCGCGCAGGATCTGGTGACCAAGGTGCGTGTTGATGACAAAGTGGCGCGATATATTGCTGGAATTGTCCGGGCGACACGTGCGCATAAAGATTTGCGTCTTGGTTCCAGTCCGCGTGGTTCGATTGCATTGATGAAAGCTGCGCAAGCAGCTGCTTTGATAAACGGGCAAAATTTTGTATCACCCGATACAGTGAAAGCCATGGCCGTTCCTGTATTGGCGCATCGGTTGATTTTGCGTGGTGCAGATGGCGGTAACCGCGAAGGTGCTGTACAGGCGATCACGGATATTCTGGCGACTGTAGCTGTGCCGGTTTAAGCGTTGGCTGGATTGTCGCCATGTCAACTGACAACACAATACTCTCGGGTCTTGAAACCATAGTCGAGAAACTTTTCTCGATGTTGACGATCAGGGGGTTTCTGTTTTTGCTGACTCTCACACTGTTTCTGACGGCGTGGAATCGCGGGATTGCACTGATTTATGGTCTGCTGTTTTTTCTGATTGCTACATTGATTATTTCTTTAGTGGTAGCAAGATTGCTGACCCGCCAGATCACTGCGCAGCGATTTTATCCACCTGTCGCTTATGAGGGAAAGGAATTTACTATTCGCTATGAATTGGTGAACCGGGGCCGGTTCGCTTGCCAGTTGCTCGAATTAACAGATTCGCTGCCGTTTTTGGTAGAAGCATTACGGGATGAGATGTTGTTAGTTGAAACGCTGGCCGGAACGCGTTCTATTGCCCGCGCGGTCATTGCTGACTGGCGTGGTGTGCATACACCCGGTGCGATACAACTGGCCAGTGGCTGGCCTTTTGGTTTGTTTCGCAGTGAGAAAACCATTGACGCTGATGGATCTACAGTTCTGGTTTATCCGTCCACATTCACGCTTGACCGTTTACCATTTACAGGGGCCAGCAATTTCTGGCATGACGGTCTTGTTACGGATAATCGCAAAGGTGGTCAGGATCTTTTTATTGGGATTCGTGATTACCGTCGCGGCGACAACCGGAAAAATATTCACTGGGCATTGAGTGCCAGACACGGTGAACTGATGGTGAAGGAATATGAGAGTATCAGCCGTACCGAGATCTGTATTTTGCTGGATTTACACGCTGCAGGAAATCCCGGTGAGGGAAAGCATGCGCCTCTGGAATATGCGATAAAAATTGCAGCTTCCGTTGCCTCGTTTGCTTTACGTGAAGGCTATTTTATCAGCCTGTATGGTGCGGGTAAGAAAGAATTGGCCATTGAATCCGGCTCCGGCATGGCGTGGATGGACAAAATTTCCCACGCGCTGGCATTGGTGCAGGCCGACGGTAACGAGCCTTACGCTTCGTTTGTTAATCGGGAACTAAACCTTCGTGGAAATCGCCGCATTTTTTTGTTGTTTGATCATCAGGGCAAGAGTTTGCAGCCAGCTACTATGGGTTTGGCTGATGATCAGGTCATGCTGGTGCGTTTTGACACCAAAACATTCCAGCAAATGTTGCCGGATAAAACCAAGCTTGCAAAAGATAACAGCCTGATGATTCACTGTGGTGATAATCTGGAAGAAAAGGTAAGGTCATGGACGATGTGCTGATGCATGATTCGCCTGCTCCGGCTAATAATGCTGGCCATTTTGCTGCGGGCGTTGCATTGACACATCCACCTGTTTATTGGTGGACATGGGCGATTATCACTCTGGATACCGCAGCATTTTTCTCCTTGCGTACAGATTTTTTATGGTCTGTATTGATGACGCTGTTATTTGCTGTTGTCTATATGCTTTTCGTCAAATTTGGCCGGGCTTATGCTGCTGACCCGGAAAAAAATGGCATGGCTGGCAAGATCAGTGACGGCATTGCGGTATTGGGGATGCTGTGTTTTTTACCCAATATCCTGATGCAGCAGTGGGTAACAGGCTTGTTGCTATTGTTGCTGTGCATGCAAGCGGCATTGCTGTGTAAATTAAAATCAACCCGTGAACTGTATTTTCTTTTCGCAGCCTCTTTTATCATGCTGTTGTTTTGTGTGGCCAATACTAAAAGTGGATTTTTTATTGTGCTGGTCATGGCTTATTTTCTGGTAGCGATGGGATTTCTGCAAGCGGTATTTACACAAACGGTCAAACAAAAATCGGCAATCGCGGTTGTCTCGCCGCTGCAGAAAAATACATTCCATGGTGCTGCGATACTGGTGTCTTGTGCAATTATCCTGCTGGCTACTGTGTTATACCTCTCATTGCCAAGACCCATTCCGTTGCACGCGGGATCTTTTATCAGTGATGGTGGGCAACAGTATCATCAGGACAGTTGGTATGATGAAGCGACCACAGGCGCAAAATCGAAGGATCAGGATAGCAACCAGGGGGCTGGTACATCAGGTGATCCAGATCCTGATCAATATGCTGGCTTCGGGCAGAAATTTTCTATTGAGAAGAAAAGTCAGGCAACCGGCATTATCGGCAATCCCATTGTGTTGTATTTGCAGGCTGACCGTGAGCTGTATCTGCGTGGCAATGTGTTTGATTTTTTTGATGGTGTATCCTGGTCAATGACAGATAACAGCAATAAAAAAATTCAATTGAAAAATGGTTTCCATTCTTTTGAGCCATATCATCAGAAAGCATTGGTACACCAGATGATCGAAGCTGCCCAGCCAATGGGCAACCGTATTTTTGGTTCCCCACGTATTATTGATGTGCATTTTCCAGGCAGTGTGTTTGCCATAGACCATCACGGCAATCTATTGGCGCCACGCGATATTGTTGCCGGCACCCGCTATGAAGTGGATTCACAAGTAGATTACTACAATGGGCGATTTGTTGCGCAGGACACAGCGGCGGCTGATCCTGCGTTATTTTTGCAAACACCAGCAGATATGTCGGAACGTGTCCATGATCTTGCTGCCAGTGTTACCCGTACGGCGCCGGATCAATTCCGTGCAGCTATATTGTTGGAAGATTATCTGCGCAGCCATTATCGCTACAATCTGGACAGTATTTTCAATTCGCAAGGCGTAACGCCTGTTGAGAAATTCCTGTTTGAAAAACCGGAAGGGCACTGCGAGTATTTTGCCAGTGCCATGGTGATGTTGTTGCGCACGCTGGATATTCCTGCGCGTTTTGTTACCGGGTATACATCCGGTAGCTACAATCCGATTACCGGCTATCACGAAATACGCGCCTTGAATGGTCACGCCTGGGTTGAAGGGTGGATAGCAGGCGTTGGCTGGGTGACGTTTGAACCAACGCCTGCATTTTCCATTCCGCAGCAGCAAGAAAAGCAGATGGAGTCCACGGCACAGGAGCTGGACACTTATGCACAGCAAACCAGTGATGCATTGAGAGAAGCACCAGTTGATGTTGCTAGTAGCATGAAAATTATTTTGGCAGAAGCTTTTGTTTTCATTCGCCACGCAATAGAGCACGGTCTCCATATACTCTGGCATGCACTGGTAGTTGCCATCACTGTGTTTTACCCACTGCTGTTCGTTTGTGGTGTACTGGTAGCGGTGGGATATGTGTTCAGGATAAGAATACTGGATGCTATTGCATTGGTGCGCATCAAATTACTGCATCGCCAATCACCGGAAGTGCAAGTGTTGCAGTTATGGCGTGAGCTGGAAAAATGGATGGCAAGGCAAGGGTACAGGCGTAAACCATCAGAAACCGTTTACGAATATCAGGAAAGGCTGGATCGAATCATGCCGGGTATTGCAGAACCTGTCGGCATATTAGCCAAAAACTTTTCCGCGTTAATCTATGGTGATGTAAAACCGAATCAGCAAGTGGTTGCTGGTTGTTATGATGCATTTACAGTGGTAACGGCGCGATCCACTTCCCGAAATGCCTGACGAGGTATCATTTCTGGAAACCATCGCGGACGGTTTTGTAGTGTGAGTCAATAAGCAATACTTCGTTTTTGTGCGCTGGTTCACAAAATTTATGAATCAGGAAAACCATCGTGAATAGTTTTAATTAACCAGACGATTCGTCTCGTTATCTAGCGTATTTTTACGGATTCTATTGCGGCAATACCTCAAAGATAATTAGAAACATAATTCTAAAATTCTCCGGGTGTTGTTGTATGTTATTCAGTTGTTTCTCTGTACGTTTGTCGCGCTGGTTACTGGGTGTATTGTTGTTAGCGGCAGGTAATGCTTTTGCTGGCAATAATAGCTTGCAGGTAGATACATCCCCACCTGCCAGTGCGGATGCTGGCGGCAGTTTCGATGTGACTGCGCATTTGCCATATGTGTTTGGTAACGATTGTGGCAACCAGGTGCGGATAGTGGTCACTGGTGGCAGTTGCAGTGGCGGCAGCACGAGCTGGACTGGCAATGGTGCGAGCTGTACCTCCAGCGGTTCCCTTACCCGATCAATCGCTATGTCGGCAGGCGCATTGAACGCTTGCGTCATCAGTGTGGAAGGCCATGATAGCAACAGCCTTAATGGCTATCCCTCACCTGCTGTCTACACCGTTAAAATCAACCAGAGCATTGTCTGGTCCGGTGTGCCTGCCTCTTCGCTCATGACCTCTGCCGATTATGCCGTCGTTGCAACAGCCAGAACATCGGATGGTGTCGCGGCTACGGGCATGGCTATCACGTACACAAGTACAACACCCGGCGTTTGTACAGTCACTGCTGGCGGCGTAGTGCATAACGTTGCTGTGGGCACATGCACCATCCAGGCTGCTGCTGCCAGTAGCGCCAATTTTGAGGCTAAAACCAGCACGGCCAGCTGGTCAGTCCTCCCGGTCGACACGGATCTCGATGGCGTTGCTGATGCCGGCGATAACTGCCCGGTCAACGCCAATCCTGGTCAGGAAGACACTGATGGTGACAACGTGGGCAACGTTTGCGACAGCACACCCAACGGGGATACGGATAATGATGGCGTCGACAACAACAGCGATAACTGCCCGATCAATGCGAATCCCGGTCAGGAAGATACAGACGGTGACAGCGTGGGCAATGTTTGTGACAGCACACCCAACGGTGATACAGACAGTGATGGTGTCGATAATTCGACCGACAATTGCCCGCTAGTCGCCAATCCTGCACAAACCGATACAGACGGCGACGGCATTGGTGATGCCTGCGATATCACGCCTAATGGTGATACCGATAGTGATGGCGTAGATAACACAACGGATAATTGCCTGCTAGACGCTAATCCTGCACAAACGGATACGGATGGCGACGGCATTGGTGATGCCTGCGATACCACGCCTAACGGTGATACCGACGGCGATAGTATTGATAATGCCGTTGATAACTGCCCACTGACACCCAATCCGGGGCAGGCAAATAACGATGGTGATGCTGCAGGTGATGCTTGCGATACAGACGATGACAACGACACCGTTCTGGATTTTCTGGATAATTGCTCGTTCATTGCGAACACTAATCAGGCTGATGCGGATCTGGATGGCATCGGCAATGTCTGTGATCCTGACTATATAGGTGATACCGACGGTGATGGCATAAACGACGGTGTTGATAACTGTCCGGTCAATGCCAATCCGACCCAAACCGATACGGATGGCGATGGCATCGGTGATGCCTGCGATACCACGCCGAATGGCGACATTGATAGCGATGGAGTGGATAACAACAGCGACAACTGCTCGCTAATCGTAAATCCTGGCCAGCAGGATACTGATGGTGATGGTATCGGTGATGCGTGTGACAGCACACCCAATGGTGATACCGACAGCGATGGCGTTGATAACAATAGCGATAACTGCCCGCTCATTGCCAATCCAACCCAGACTGATACAGACGGTGATGGCATCGGTGACGCATGCGACACCACACCTAACGGTGATAACGATGGCGACGGTATTGATAACGCCGCAGATAACTGCCCGTTAATTGCGAATCCAACGCAAACAGATACCGATGGCGA
This sequence comes from Pseudomonadales bacterium, assembly GCA_035456205.1. Taxonomy (GTDB): domain Bacteria; phylum Pseudomonadota; class Gammaproteobacteria; order Pseudomonadales; family UBA7239; genus UBA7239. The sequence goes on along the minus strand of DATIDQ010000206.1, from coordinate 20,310 downwards.
TGGCGTTGGTGATGTGTGCGACTTCACACCGAATGGCGATACCGATAGCGATGGTGTCGATAACAATACCGATAACTGTCCACTCATTGCCAACCTTGGTCAGGAAGATAATGACGGTGACGGCATCGGTAATGTTTGCGATAGCACACCGAATGGCGATAACGACAATGACGGTATCGACAATGCTGCGGACAACTGCTTGAACAATGCTAATCCTGGTCAGGAAGATACTGACCTTGATGGCATCGGTAATGTTTGTGACAGCACGCCAAATGGTGACTCAGACGGCGATGGTATTGATAACAACAGTGATAATTGCCCATTGATTGCCAATCCAGCACAAACAGATACTGATAGCGACGGTATCGGTGATGTGTGCGACGCAACACCGACAGGCGATCCTGATGGTGACGGCATTGATAATGCAACCGATAACTGTCCATTGGTTGCTAACCCGGGGCAGGAAGACACTGATGGTGATGGTTTTGGCGACGCGTGTGATGCGACTCCGAATGGTGATACCGACGGCGACACTATTGATAACGCGGTAGACAATTGTCCGTTAGTCGCTAACACGCCACAGACTGATACTGATGGTGATGGCTTTGGTGATGCGTGCGATACCACCCCGAATGGCGATACGGATGGTGATGGTGTCGATGAAAACAGTGATAACTGCCCGTTGATTGCAAACCCGGCGCAAACCGACACCGACGGTGATGGTTTTGGCGACGCGTGTGATGCGACTCCGAATGGTGATACCGACGGCGATGGAATCGATAACAACAGCGACAACTGCCCGAATGATGCCAACCCTTTACAGGAAGATGCAGACAGTGACGGGCAGGGCGATGCTTGTGATCCGTATCCTGCTGAACCCGGTGTGCTGGTTCGTGCATGGGGTGAAGGGAAGAAAGATATATTTGCACGGGCGGTCGCCAATGCTGGCGATGTAAACGGCGATGGTTACGATGATGTCGTTGTTGGTGCCTATCTCTGGGATCTGCCAAAAACATCGACGCAGAAAAAATTGAAAGATATCGGCAAGGTCTATGTTTACTCCGGTAAAGATGGCAGTGTCCTGCACACATTGGTTGGCAAAGGTGCAGGTGACTGGTTCGGTTTCAGCGTGGCGGGAGCCGATGTTAACGGTGACGGTTATTCGGATATTGTTGTAGGCGCGCCGCACCATGATAAAACCCTGCCTGTTGTTGAAGGTCAGAAAAAAGGCAAAGTGCTGAAAGACGTCGGAGCTGTCTATATTTATTCCGGTAAACCTGCAGACCATGATCTGGAACTGAAAGTATTCGAAGGTGTAGCAGCCGGAGACAATCTCGGTTTTGCAGTAGCCAACGCCGGTGATGTGGATGGTGATAGTAAAGATGATGTGATCTATAGCGCACCGAATGCCGATGTAACAGGTTTGAAAGATGTCGGTATTGTTCAGGTCAGCTCTTTGTATTTTGATGATGCATTGCTGAACTTTGCAGGTGACAGTGCCGGTGATCTTTTTGGTTCCAGTGTTGCAGGTATTGCCGATGTAAATGGTGATGGACTTGCGGAGATTGTTATCGGCGCCTATCGGGATGATGTTTTTAATCCTGATACTGGCAAACTGTTAAAAGATGCTGGCAGTGTGGCGGTGTACTCCGGTGCGGATGGTGAATTGCTTGCGCTGTATCGTGGAGAAAATGCCGGTGACTGGTTTGGTTACAGCGTCGCAGGTGCAGGTGATCTGAATGGTGATACGAAACCGGATGTGGTGATCGGCGCTTACGGTCATGATGTGGCCAATGGTGCGAAGACATTGAAAGATGCTGGTGCTGTTTATGCGTACAAAGTGCAGTTGGAGCCGCTTGGACGCCAGTTGTTCAAATTTGAAGGAAAAGCAGCGGGTGATCGTCTGGGCTATAGCGTGGCATCGGGTGGTGATCTGGATAATGACAATGATGCGGATGTACTGGTTGGCGCACCAGGTCGTGATCGCACGCAACAACCTCCGCAAGGATCGAAGAAAAAAGCCAAACTGCTGAAAGATGTCGGCGCTGTGTACGGATTGAATGGAAGCGGTACGGAATTATTTGTACTGAAAGGTTTGCGCACAAAAGACAATTACGGTGCAGCGTTGGCCAATGCCGGAGATGTGAATCTGGATGGTTACAGTGACATTATCAGTTCCACACCAAAGGCGGATACGGTAAACGCACTGACATCAAAACCGATCAAGGATATTGGTTTGATGGAAGTGATATCAGGCAAGATTGCCCTCGAAACAGCCGCGCCATAGCGCGGCTTTTTTTATGTAGCGCGGGCTTGCAAGCGAATCCCATCCAGATTGCGCCTGAGCGTGGTCTCCCATAGCGGTTGCAGATTTTCTACGGCGAGATGTTGTAGCACGTCACTATTTTTTTCATGGGTAGACTGTTTTTCGTGCGCTGCTGCCTGTTGCAGGCGTTTCACCACTTTCACATCGCTGGCCTGCATTTCAAACAGCGTGTAGCTCATCACCGTCCACAACAATCCTTGCGCGTGTAGCACTGCACTAGCGTAATCCAGCCCGGCATTTTCGATCAGGCGAGCAATACGTCCGATTCTCGCCAATGTACTCGGTGATGTGCCAGCCAGCCCCAGCAGCAACATCAGTTCTGGTCGTTGTTGCAACGTGTTACGGAATGCATTCATCCATTCTGTGATTTGCGCATCCCAAGGCAATGAAGTGTCAGCGGTGATCTCCAGGGATTGCAGGGCATACTCGGCCAGTGCGTCCAGCAGTGCTTCCTTGTTGGGGAAGTAGGTGTACAGATTGCCGGGCACTGTTGCCAGCCGTTGCGCCAGTTGGCGGATAGACAGATCCTGGCCGCCGCTTTCGCGCAGCATATCCAGAGCACTGCCGAGAATGGCTTCGCGACTCAATCGGGCAGGCCTGCCAGTGGGCTGTCTGGGCTTGCTGGTTCTGGATGCTTCTCTCATCCTTTCCTCGGATTTGACTAACTGAACGGTGTTCACTAATGTTAACCGAACGCCGTTCAATAATTCTAGAGAAGGGGCAGGGCGATGCAAGCAGCAACGGACAGAAGATTTCCCGAATTGGGTTTCTATACTTTGCCCGGCCACACTCGCACTCCAGCAGACTTACTCGACGAAGTGCGGGATGCAGAGGCGCTGGGCATCGGCTCAGCCTGGATTTCCGAACGCTTCGATGTGAAGGAAGCAGCGGCGCTGGCGGGTGCCGCTGCCGCTGTGACCAGCAAGCTGTTTATTGGCACGGGTGCGACCAATATCAATTCACGGCATCCTCTGCTAACCGCGAGTATGGGCACGACATTGCATCGCCTGAGTGCCGGACGTTTTGCACTGGGTGTGGCACGTGGCGTCGGCATCCGTTATGACCTGATGGGCATGGAAAAAATCAGCAATGCGCATTTGCGTGATTTTGTCGATGTGATGAAAAAACTCTGGCGCGGCGAACGTGTGAGTTATGACGGCGTGCTGGGAAAATTTCCCTACCTGCACATGGCAGACTGGATTAACGATGATATTCCGTTGATGTTTGTCGGTTTTGGTGAAAAAAGCCTGGCATTTGCCGGCAGTGTTTTTGATGGTGTCATTCTGCACACATTTATCAGTGATGAGGCGCTGGCGCGCTCGGTAAAAATTATTCGCAACGCTGCAGAACAGGCGGGGCGCGATCCGCAAGCGATAAAAATCTGGAGTGTGCTGGCTGTTGCGCATGAAGCGGATGAAGATGCACCTGATACAGAAAGATATTTGCGTTACATCGTGGCGCGTATGGCCACATATTTACAAGCACCAAACTATGGTGAATTGCTGGTCAAATTGAATGGTTGGGATACAAAAATTCTGGAACAATTTCGCAGCGATGACATCGTGCGCACTATGTTGGGTGCTATCGATAGCGTCGCCACACTGGAACAATTACAGCACATTCGCACTTTGATTCCTGAACACTGGTTGCCAGCTGCTGTTGGCAATGCGCAGCAATGTGCGCAACGTTTCAATGACCAGTTTGCAGCTGGTGCAGACGGCGTGATTATCCACGCGAGTAAACCGCAAGAATTTGCACCGGTACTCGATGCCTATCAGAAAATTCGTGACCATGCACTTTTTGTCGGTCGCAGTAATCGCCCTTGTTAACAGGAGCTAAACAGTATGAGTGAAGATTTGCGCCCTACACCAAGCCTTGCTGATCCAGAAGCCGTGCGTGAACGGTTGCAGGAGTGGTTGAATGAAACAGTTTTTATCGGCAAGCCGATATCGATTAACAGTTTCACCATCCCGGAAGGAACCGGTATGTCCAATATCACAGTGTTGTTTGATGCACAGCGTGAAAATAATAGTGAAATGGAATCGCAACCGATGGTCGCAAGATTGCAGGCGCAAGGCGATAAACTGGCATTTCCTGCTTACGATCTGCCGCTGCAATTTGCAGCGATGGCGATGTTGACTACTGTACCTGGCATTGCTGTACCGGGTCTGGTGGCGCAGGAACCCACCGGTACAGTGTTGGGCATGCCGTTTTACATCATGAAAAAAACAGATGGCCTGATTCCACCGGATATTCCGCCATACCACATCGATGGCTGGATCGTGACCAGCACGCCGGAAGAGCGTGAGCGTCTGTGGTGGAGTGGTGTGGAGATGATGGCGAAACTGCATTGCTTGTCCCTGCATGAAGAACCGTTGCAAAGTTTTGTCGAGCAACAGGATTTTCCACGCGGACTCGGCGAGCAGTTGCAGTACTGGGAGTCTTACATGCACTGGGGCCTGGAAGGCGCACACAACCTGCACTGTGAAACTGCGTTGGAGTGGTTGAAGTGTTATCAGCCTGCCAATGAACCGCAGGCGTTTTGTTGGGGTGATTCGCGCATGGCGAATGTGATTTTTCGTGAAGACAAATCTGGCGTGGCTGCGTTACTGGATTGGGAGATGCTGGTTGTCGGCAATCCTGTACAGGATATTGCCTGGTGGATTTTTATGGATGAGTTGTTCAGTCTCGGGCTTGGTTGTCCGCGTCTTGAAGGTTTTCCATCACGGAATGAAACAATACAGTATTGGTCTGGAAAAACCGGCGTGCCCGCTGATGCATTGCATTACTATCTTGTGTTTGCCGGCTTACGCATTTCACTGATTCTGGCGCGTATGTCACTGGCAAAAGGCGATAACAGTATGGTGGCAGAAAGTTTTGCCAGCCAGTATATGATGAAAGTCTTGCAAGAGTCGTGAGGGTTAGCATGGCCACATCCCGCATCGCCACCGATATTCCACGCCCTTTTCTGGTCAGGGCGATAAAAGGCATAGGTAAAACTTGCCAGGCATTAGGTTTTGAGTTGGTGAAGCTGGACGAAAAAAAACTGATCGACGCAGCTAAATACAAAACCGGTTTATCCGACTTTGGCGATGACAGTTTTCGTGAGGGTTTACAGGTATTGCTACATTCACTGAATACCGAGGCAAATCTGAATCCGATGGGACAGGTGATCGCCTACGACATGATTTTTAAATTGTTGAGTGGTCGGCTGCAAATTATTGATCAGATCAAAAAACATCCTGATATTTTGCAACAGGAAATCCGCAAGCCCTTGGTCATCGCCGGATTGCCACGCACCGGCACTACTATTTTGCAAAGTCTGCTGTGTGAAGATCCTGCCGCACGTTTTTTATATACATGGGAAGCATTGCAACCTTGCCCGCCAGTAAAAGGCAGGGACAACCGCAGCGAAAACGTTGAACAGCAGCTCGCGATGATGCTGAAGTTTGTGCCGGGCTTTGCGGCGATACATCCCTTGGGTGCGATGTTGCCGCAGGAATGTCTGGCATTGATGGCTTTTAATTTTGTCAGTGTACAGTTCGAACTGAACTTCCATGTGCCTTCGTATCAGGCGTGGTACTGGAAGCAGGATCTGGTGCCGACCTTGCAGTTTCATAAGCAATGCCTGCAATGGTTCCAGTATGTGAATCCCAAACAGCACTGGGTGTTGAAAACACCACCGTATCTCAGCGCTATGGAGCCGTTGCTCGCAGTGTATCCGGATGCCTGCATCATCCAGACGCATCGAGATCCGGCGCGGGTGATGGTGTCAGTATCCAGTCTTTACTATGCTATTCACGCTTTAGGTTGTGATGTGGAAACGCCGCAGCGTGTGGGTAAACTCCAGACAGAAAACTGGGCGCGCCATCTGGCTGCCGGCATACAGACGCGCAAGAAAATGGCAGACAATCCAGCCCGGTTTATTGATGTGTATTTTGAAGAGCTGCTGGATAATCCCGTCGCTTGCGTAGAAAAAATATACCGGCACTTCGGCATGCCATGGAAAGATGCACTCGAGATGCGCATGGATGCTTTTATGTTGCAAAACGGCAGGGAAAAGCATGGTCGACATGATTACACTGCGGCGATGTTCGGCCTTGATGAACAAGAGCTTGATAAAACGTTTCGTGAGTACAGAGAGTATTTTGGTATACAAAAAAGCCAGCGTTAGCAGCGGGTGGATTTTACAAACAGGGGAAGAATTATGAGCAAAGTCGAGAAAAATCGCGCTACGTTACAGCGTTGGTACAACGAGATGTGGGGGAAATGTAACAATGCACTCATCCCTGATATCGCTGCCGCACATTATTTGCGCCACGACATTACCGGTGCCAATAATCTGATGACATCAGAACAGTACCGCGATCTGGTGGGTCTTGGTCTGAGTGGCGAATCGGTCAAGGAGTTTGAATATTATCTTGTCGCGGAAGCTGATTACGTCGCATCGCTCGGTCGTTATGTTCTGAACAGCGGCCGCCAGTGGGACTGGGTGCAGCTGTTCCGGCTGGAAAATGCCGCCATGGTGGAAACCTGGTTGCCGGGTATGGGCGGCACAGATCCGTTTGGCTACCCGCAACCGCACAATGTGTGGACGGGCAGGGAAGTGCCGCCAGCACTGCCGCTGACAGACAGGAAGGCCGTGATGCGTGCATGGTTTGCCGATGTATGGGTTAACGGTGAGGTGGAAAAAATGCACGGGTTGCTCACAGACAGTGTGCGCATCCATGACCATACCTGTGCCGATCGCACAGTCTCTGTTGCGCAATACCAGCAGGAATTGCGTGAGAATTTCGTCGGAAAAACTATCACTGATATGAAACTTTTCATGATCGAGGAGGGTGATATGGTCGTGGCTGTTGTCAGTTGGAAAGTGGACGCAGAACGGCAGTGGGATTTCGTGCAGGCTTTCAGGCTGGATAACTTGCGGATTGCTGAAATGTGGTTGCCTGCAACAGGAGGCAACGATACATCGTTATTGCATAACGAAAAAACAGCGTGGGGGCGCGGCATCATGCCCAAAGATTCGGTGATGGTCTGAGCAGGCAGCTGTGAATACCGGGTTTCTGCTATCAGAACCCGGATTTTTTCTGGTGGCGTTTTTTCTTTCGTGCATTCCAGCTGTGTATAACATGCCAGCGCCAGAATAACTGGATAATAAAATAACAGCCTGCTCCAATGAGCAGACCGAGTGTGAATGAGCCGAGCATGAACGGCTCCCATACGCGTTCAAACAAATGCCAGAAAGTTGCTGCCTTGTCTGCAATAGCACCAGATCCTTCCCAATCAAAATGCATGATTTTTTTCACGCTTTGGGTGTGTGTGCTGGGCATCACCCATAAACCGATTTTCAATGCAGCATATGCTAGTGGTGGAATGGTAAAGGGGTTAACCAACCAGACCAGGCTCAGTGAAATGGGCAGGTTGGCGCGCAACCACACGGCAAAAAATGCTGCTGTAATCATGTGGCAGGGAAACAGCATCAATGTGACGCTAGTGAACATCGCGACAAAAAAAGCGCGTGACACACTGTGGCGATTCAGATGCCAGAGGTTGGGGTCGTGGATTCGATTGCCCAGTGGCTCGAGAATGTTGCTGTTTCTTAACGAGCTTGATTTGCCAATCAGGCGCTTGAATATTTTTTTTGGCATGTTATCGCTGGATACGTTTTAGTTGACGTGCATTCCAGTCGCGCACCACATGCCAGCGCCAGAAAAGTTGCACCACAAAATAACCGGTGAAGCCGAGAAAAGTACCAATAACAAATGTTCCTAATAACAAAGGCCTCCATGCTTCATGGATAAGGTTCATGAATCCCGTAGCTTTTTCGCTCAGGCTTTCATGTGTCCATTCAAAATTGAGCAGGATGGCGGGATCAAAATGCGATTCCATAGGCATAAATATGGTGCCAATTTTCAAAGCAAAATAAATAATCGGCGGAGAGGTAAATGGATTGGTGATCCAGACCAGTCCAACAGCAATCGGTAGGTTGGCGCGTATCCAGATCGCAATGACGGCAGCTACCAGCATTTGTCCGGGAAACATCAGGAATGCGAAACCTGCAAATAATCCGGCCAGAAAAGCACGTGACACGCTGTGGCGGTTCAAGTGCCAGAGATTAGGATCGTGGATACGGTTGCCCAACGCCGCCAAATTGCCGCTGGCCAGCAGTTTCTGGCGATCAATCGTGAAACGCTTGAAGAGTTTACGTGCCATGAAATCTTTACATCGTTGTATGGACAGTATTATCCACGGATTGATTGTAGCTGTATCTGCGTAATTACTCGTTAGCTGCCAAGGAAGGTTAATAGGGCAGCACATAGCTCAACAGGGCGTTCTTCCGGAATGAAATGGCCGCTCTTGATACCAATACAGCGCAAATCAGAAAACGGTGCGCTGATACTATCGGCATAAGGATCGCCTGCCGGATGGTAATCAGAAACAGGCTCGCCGTTGTTGAAACCCTTTGGTAATAACATGGGGGTATAAACGTACAAGGTAGGGTTGGCGATATGCTTGCCCAGATCTTCTGGCGCAAAACATATTGCGCTACGGTAATCCGGATGTTTGAACGGGCCGCCTTCATACTGCCAGATAGCCTGACACTTGTCGCTCGTCATCGCCCGCCACTGCCCGGTGTCATCCTGCCGGTAAAAGGGCAGGGCATCGCGGTAAAGTGACACAGAGGCAGCCCGTGTGTCAGGCTGGGCAAGATTGGTGATGTAATGCTGCAAGGAGTCAGCATCACACCAGTCCAGCCCGGGCATAGCCTGAGTTGGAAAGGGCGATACCACTGTAGAAGGATAAGTGGCTGCAACACCTGTAAAGCACCAGCGAATAAAAGCTTTGTAGCCTTGCGCAAAAAAATCTTCTGCCAGGTCAGGTATTTTTGCCCACAGCCCATGCACGGCCCAATGCGGCCAGTGCGTGGTGGAGCAATCAATTAGACACAATTTTTTTACACGATCTGGAAAATCCAGTGCGAGTTTGAACGCGACCATGCCGCCCCAATCGTGACCCACGATGTGTGCTTTTTTGATATCCAATGCATTGAGCAGTGACACTATATCAGCAGATAATTTATCACGAGATAGTGGCAGGCCGGATTTTCTGGGTTGTCCATGTAGTTCTGATTGCCCCTGTAATTCTGATAGACCAAAGCCGCGCAAATCCGGTGCAATGACACGAAAATGTTTTGCCAGCTCCGGCATGACTTTGTACCAGCAATGGGAAGTCTGCGGCCAGCCATGAATCAGGAGTAATGGTTCACCACTGCCTGCTTCCAGATAATGCATGTTCAGGCGACTGGTGCGGATATGGTGGCTTTGCATGATGGCATTCATTAGTTGATCGATACTGGCTGGACAAGTTGCGGAATTGCTGGCGTGGCTGCCAGCAATTGTTTCGTTGTTTCATGTTGTGGAGCAGTAAAAATTTGGGCGCTACTGCCGCTCTCGACAATGTTTCCTGCATGCATCACCAGCACGCGATCGGCGATCTTGCGCACTACACTGAGATCGTGGGTAATAAATAGCAGTGACAACCCCATTTCATCCTTCAATTTTAGTAGCAATGCAATAATTTGTGCTTGTGTCGAAACATCCAGTGCTGACACGGCTTCGTCGCAGACAATCAATTTCGGATTCAGGGAAATGGCGCGAGCAATGCCGATACGTTGTCGTTGGCCACCGGAAAATTCATGCGGAAAACGGTTGATGCTGTCTGCAGGCAGCTCTACTTTTTGTAATAGCTGCAGCACACGGGCATCTCGTTCAGCGGTAGTGCCTATGTTATGAATTTCCAATGGCTCGGCAAGAATACGCCCAATGGTATGGCGTGGGTTCAGGGATTCGTTGGTGTCCTGGAATATCACCTGCAAGTCACGGCGTAACTGACGCAGCGCTTGTTTATCACGGCTGTGCAGTGTCTGGTTCTGGTATGTGATCTCGCCGCTGTCAGGTGGATCGAGAAATAACAGGGCGCGTCCAAGAGTGCTCTTGCCGCAGCCGGATTCACCCACCAAGGCCAGAATTTCACCTTGATGGATGGTAAAGCTGACATTGCGCAGTACCGGCTTGGGTGTCTGCTTTTTCTGCAGAAATTTTTTGGGCGCTGCAAAAGTTTTGCAGATATTTTTTGCCGTCAGTAATGTCGGAAAATTTTCTGTCTGTGTATTGCGTGGCTGTTCTTCCCGAATGGCGGCCAGTAGTTCGCGTGTGTACGGATGTTGCGGTTGTGAAAACAGGGTTGCAGTGCTGGCAATTTCACAGAGATGTCCGTTTTGCAATACGGCTACCCGTTGGCACCATTGCGCAACCAGCGACAAATCATGGGTGATAAAAATGACTGCCATCTGGAAAGTTTTTTGCAGATCTTGCAGTAGCAGTAGCAGCTGTTTTTGTGTGCTGACATCCAATGCTGTGCTCGGTTCATCCGCAATAAGAATCTCCGGCTCTCCAGCCAGTGCCATGGCAATCATCACACGCTGGCAAAGGCCGCCCGACAACTGGTGCGGATAGGCCAGCAGTCGTTGCTCTGTATCACTCACGCCCACTTTTTGTAGCAATGCAACGCTGCGCTGGCGTATTTCAGCGTTATCCAGTTGCGGGAAATGCAGGCGGAACACTTCGCCTAGTTGTGTGCCAACAGTTTGTACCGGATTCAGTGCAGCCATCGGCTCCTGAAAAATCATTGCGATACGTTTGCCGCGAATTTTTTGTAGCGCGTCCAGATCATTATCAATGCGCTGATTATCAAAATAAATATGCCCGCTAGTGATGCGTGCTGCCGGTTTTGGTAGTAGCCCCATGATGGATTGTGCGCAGATACTTTTGCCAGAACCGGATTCGCCCACCAGTGCCAGTGTTTCACTTCTGTGCACATCAAAGGACAGATGCTGTAATACAGCGCGATCGCCGTCATCAGTATTGATGTTTACACTGATGTTGCGCAGTGACAGCAGGGGATGAATCGTTTCTGGTGTGTCACTCATGATGCTGTTGCCATGTTTTATCAACGATAGTGACAGGGGCGCCGTAATTCTGTCCGGCACTGCGCAGTGCGCGGATGCGATTCTTTTCTTCGACATCAATCCAGAACAAGCCGTTGCCCATGGCATCAACCGCAGAACCACTGGTGCGTGTCGCGTATTTTGATTGCAGGGAATCAGCCGTGGGTAATTTTATCCAGGCCCAGTATGCTTCACGGAAATAAGGAACTTTAAACAAGGGGATGAAGCTGGCACTGTCGTAAACCTTTTGTTCCATACGGTGTGCCAGTTCAACGCGGACTGATTTATCAAATTCGGCACGGTATTGCTCGATCAGTTTATCCATCTCTGTATCGGCATAATTGACGATATTGTTGTTTTGTGGTTTGTTGGCATTTTCCGAATGAAAAAACTGCCGGTATTCCGGTGAGAGTCCGCCGCCTTGCCAGCCGAGCGAAGCAATCTGGTGTTTTTTCTCCAGCACCTGTTTAAAAAATGCGGAACTGTCGAGCAGCTGTAGTTGCAGTTCAATGCCGGCCTGTTTTGCTTCTTCTTTCAGGATAGACAAGCGGTCCGTGTGTTCCGGGCGGCCATAGCTCACAGTAATGCTGAGGCGGTTACCCGCTTTTGTGCGAATGCCATCAGTGTCGAATGTATTCCAGCCATCCGCTTCAAGCAGTTGTACCGCTTTGGCTATATTGAATTGACGCGGCTGGATATTTTGATTGTCATAATCACCGTAGCCGACGCTGAGGCGCTCAAGACGCGAATAATCGCCGTGCAGTACGGTGTTGATCACTTTGTCACAATCCATGGCATACGCAATCGCTTCGCGCACTTTGATGTCATCCAGTGGTGGTGCACTCATATTCAACCACAATCCTTGCGGTGATTGGGGCGTGTCATTATAAAACCAGATTTTTTGCAGGAACCCCTTATCAAATAATTCCCCTTTGGCTTTGTTATACCAGAGATCTGGCAGTGTGACAGGAAAGGAGTCGAGTTCACCTTTTTCGAAATACTGCCAGGCAATGTTGTTATCACGAATGACCTTGACGTGGATACGGTCAGGATTGAAACGGTGACGATAGTAAGGTTTTTCATTTGCCCACCAGTTGGATATGCGTTCGAATTCCACATATTTCCCTTTGCGCACATTGGCTACTTTGTAAGCGGCAGTGCCAGGCTCTGGCAACCAGTTGTAGTCGCGCACCCAGTTTTCTGTCAGCTGATGGAAATGGCGCGGTACCGGGTTGATGTTGACTTGCTCCATCAGTAATTCATCATCCGGTTTCGGATTGGCGGAAATCACAGCAATGGTGTAATCATCGTATTTGACCACATCAACAATCTGGGTGGAAAAATATTCGTTGTAAAACGGTGCGACAATAAATTTGGAACGCATGAATTCCAGACAGAATACATAATCATCTGCGGTCACTTTTTCACCGTCCGACCAGCGCGCATCCGGATCCAGTTTGAAGTAGACCGTCTTGTGGTCATTGCCAAAAGCCCAGTGTGTCGCCAGTGCCGGAATCGGGTTCAGTGTATTCGGGTGGCGATCCAGTAAGCTCATGTTGAGCGCGCGCATATAGCCGGCAAAACTGCCGTTGGAATCCGGACCCACCAGCCGCAACGTCAGTGGAAAACTTGGAACAAATTCACGCAATGTGCCGCCGCGTTTGGCAGTGGGATCAGCGAACTCCGGATCACTGTTGTTGGTCTGCCAGTGTAAATCTGCCGGCAGTGGTGTGGTGGAAACCGGATAAGGAGCAAGATTTTTCTGGATGATAATTTGCGCGCTGCTCGCCTCGTCTTTTTGGCATGCACCGAGTAAAAGAAAAGAGAGTATGACTAGCGCACGTAACATCATTCGTACACCGTATGTTTTTTCGGATCGAACGCTTCACGCAGGGCTTCGCCTATCCAGGTGACCAATATCAATACCACAATCATTGCGGTGACCACAGAGCCGAGTATCCAGCCGTTATCAAGGCGTGCAATTCCTTCGCGCAATAACTCACCCCAGCTGGGTGTCGGTGGTGGTAAGCCAAATCCGAGATAATCCAGCGCGGTGAGCGCGGTGATGCCACCAGCAATTGAAAACGGTGCGAAAGTAATCAGCAGTGAACGTGTATTGGGCAAAATATGACGGGTGATAATGCGCCAGTTGCTCGCTCCCTGTGCGCGTGCTGCCAGCACATAAGTGCGGGCCTTTTCCTTGTAGCTGGCAGTGCGCATGTACCAGGTCATGGCTGTCCAGTCGAAAAATACCATGATGCCAATCAAGACCCAGAACCCTGGTCGCATGATGGAGGCGACAATCATGATCACATACAGTGTCGGTACCGAAGACCAGATTTCGATGATGCGCTGCATCAACAAATCAAATTTGCCACCGTAAAAACCCATGGCGCAACCGATCAGTGTACCGGTCACATAATTGCACAACAACAACAGGATACTGAATGCCATCGAAAGGCGAAAACCGTAGATCAGACGTGCAGCAATATCTCTACCGGCGCCATCGCTGCCCAGAAAGTGTTTGTGTTTGAGCGAAGGGGCCAGCGGGGGGAATTCACCGGCGACTGCATCACTCTGGAATGCATTCCAGGGAATCACAGGCATTAACAGCCAGTCACCATTATCCTGTTCCTGGAATTTTTTTTGCAGCATGTGGTAATCGGTTTCACCGGGATAATCAAACCCGAACACCGTGCCCGGCAAGATGCCGCCATACGTAGGAAAATAAAAATGCTGCTGGTAGTGCACAATCAATGCACGATTGCTGGCCAGTAATTCAGCACCGCAACTCAAGGCTAACAGGATGGCAAGGACGATGGCGGAATAGAATCCACGTGGATGTTGGCGAAACCTGCGCCATTGTTTACGTGTTTGTGGGTGTAGATTCATGCGGTTTGATTTCCGTCAAATCGCACGCGTGGATCGATAGCGGCAACGCAGAGATCCGACAGGATGTTGCCAATCAGAAAGAGTGCAGAAGAAATAAATAACAGGCCCATGACGACGGGATAGTCGCGTTCAACCAGTGCTTCGTAGCCCAGTAAACCCATTCCATCAATATTGAAAATCGTTTCTACCAGAAACGAACCGGCGAGTACGATTGAAATGCTCTGCCCGAATGAAGTGGCAAGCGGGATCAGGCTATTGCGTAGTGCATGGCGAAATATTGCCTGTTTGAATGTGAGTCCCTTGGCAACCGCAGTGCGTACATAATCGCTGGCAAGATTTTCCATCAGTGAATTTTTCATCACCATGGTTGTCACGGCAAAACCACCGGCCATATAGGCAATGATTGGTAGAGTGGCATGACTGAAAATATCGCGTATTTTACCGGCCGTGGTGAAGTCAGCAAAATCATCACTGACAAAACCTCCCAGTGGAAACATATCCCAATGAGAAGCAAACAATGAAATCAGGATAATGCCGAGCACATAATTCGGCACGGCATAACCGAGAAAAACGACAGCGGATGTCCAGTGATCAAATCGGTCATCGTGACGCAACGCTTTGGCTATACCGAGGGGGATACAGACGCCATAACTGAGTAGCAACGTAATGGCGCCGTAGAATAGTGAGATGGGCATGCGTTCTGTGATCAGATTCCACACCGGTTCCTGATAGCGCGATGATGTGCCGAGATCCAGTTGCACGATGCGCATTAACCATTGTGCATAACTGACTAGCAAGGGTTTGTCGAAACCGTAGTAAGCGCGCAGATCAGCGAGCTGCTCATCGGACAGTGTGCTGGAAGCGGATGCATCGCGTTTGATATGGGCGCCACCATCGCCGCCTGCCAGTTGTGCTTGCGTGATCATCTGTTCGATGGGGCCGCCCGGCACAAAACGTGTGAGGCTGAATACCAGCAGGGTAATGCCGAGCAGAGTCGGAATGGTCAGCAACAAACGCCGCAGAATGTAACGCGTCACTGGCGCACCTGCCTTGCATGGGTTGGATGCATATCGGTATGACTGGCGCGGAACGGATTGATATCCAGCCCGCCGCGTCGGGTAAATCTCCCCTCAACACTTAACCTTTCCGGTTTGCAGTGTGTCCAGATGTCACAAAAAATTCGTTCAATACATTGTTCATGAAAGCCCTGATGTTGGCGATAAGAGCAGATATAACGCAGCAGGCTTTCTTCTGAAATTTTATGACCCTGGTACGCAATGCGTACACTGGCCCAATCGGGCTGGCCGGTGACCGGGCAATTGCTACGCAACAGATGGCTGACGAGTGTTTGCTCGCCTGCGGCATTCATGTTGCATTGCAGCAGCGTGGCATCAACATGGTATTGCTCGATGCTGATATCCAGATCATCAATGCATTGATCTGCCCAGTTTTTAATCGCGAGTGTTTCATCCAGTGCGGCATTGTGCCATTTGACGCTGATTGTCCCGGCAGTGGTTTTTTCGACATCGGTGGTAATACGATCGATGATTTCATTTGTGCTATCAAAACGCGTCTGGTTGAAACTGTTCAGATACAGTTTTAGCGATTTGGATTCGACAATATTAGGTGTCATGGCATCGTAGCCCAGTATCAGGCATGCGACTTGTGGTTTGCCTTTGTTGTTCAGCCAGGACACTTCATAAGCTGTCCAGCTGTCGGTGCCACGAAAAGGGAGTGCTTTATCCGGTTGCCAGAAATCACGTGTCTGCAAACGCGGTACAGCAACCAGCAGTGATGGATCATACTGATCGCTGTACGCGGTGTGTTTGCCCAGCGGCAATTGGCTGTAATCAATGGTCATCAGCTGCGTAGACCGCGGCCACTGCTGAGTAGATACATAGAAATAGCCGTGCTAATCATGATAAAAAAGATAATCATCCCGAAAGCAAACGTGATATTGACGTCACTGATACCCAGCACACCGTAGCGGAATGCATTCACCATATAAAGAATGGGGTTGGCCTGCGATACCGCTTGCCAGAAAGGTGGCAGCAGATTGATGGAATAAAAAACACCGCCGAGATAAGTGAGTGGTGTTAATACAAACGTAGGGATAATAGAAATATCATCAAAACTCTTGGCATAAACAGCATTGATCAAACCGGCTAATGAAAACAGAATGGATGTGAGTAACACAACACTCATCATCACGCCCCAGTGTTGTATGTGCAGGCGAGTAAAAAACAATGACAACAGGGTAACAATCACGCCAATACACAAGCCTCGCACCACGCCGCCAGCAATATAACCGGCAAGAATCACCCAATTAGGGATTGGTGCAATTAACTGTTCTTCAATGCTGCGTTGAAACTTGTTGCCATAAAAAGATGACACCACATTGGCGTAGGCATTGGTCAGTACTGACATCATGATCAAACCCGGCACTACAAATTCCATATAAGTGAAACCATTCATATCGCCAATACGGCTGCCGATCAGTTTGCCAAAAATAACAAAATACAAACCCATGGTGATGACAGGTGGCAACAGTGTCTGTACCCAGATACGGGTAAAGCGCCGGATTTCCCGGATCAGAATAGTCTGGAAGGCAATCCAGATTTCATACGCGTTCATGCTGCCACTCCCGGTTTCACACTGTCATCCTGATTAAGAAGTTTGACGAACAGTTCTTCAAGACGATTGGATTTGTTGCGCATGCTGGTGATATGAATCCCGTGCTCGCTTAACAGACTGAAAAGCTGGTTGAGATCGGTCCCGCGCTGAATTTCAACTTCCAGTACATGGCTATCTGTTTTATGGAGGATAAAACCTGGTACTTGAGGTATTTCAGTGAGTGCCTCTCGTGTGTCCAGCACAAATGTTTCCTGATCCAGTTTTTTGATCAGTGACTTCATTGAGGTATTTTCTATTATCAGGCCCTTATTGATAATCGCAATATTGCGACAGAGATTTTCGACCTCTTCAAGATAATGCGTGGTGAGAATAATGGTTGTGCCTGCTTTATTGATTTCTTGCAGAAATTCCCACATCGATCGACGAAGTTCAATGTCAACGCCTGCCGTAGGTTCATCAAGGATGAGTAGTTTGGGTTGATGAATTAATCCACGGGCAATCATCAATCTACGTTTCATGCCGCCAGACAGCATGCGTGCTGGCGTATCACGTTTATCCCATAGATCCAGTTTTTTCATATAAAACTCGGCACGCTCTCTGGCGAGAGCTGCTGGCATGCCGTAATAGCCGCCTTGTGTTTTTATAATGTCAAAAACTTTTTCAAACTGACTGAAATTGAATTCTTGCGGTACAACGCCGATATTTTTTCTGGCTTCAGCAAAATGAGTGTCGATATCCGTACCAAAAATTTTGACGGTGCCGGATGTTTTTCGTACTAGTGAGCACAAGATGCCAATGATGGTGGATTTGCCAGCGCCATTGGGGCCGAGCAGGGCAAAGAAATCACCTTGCGTAACGTTGAGGTCGATACCTTTCAGTGCCGAGAAGCCGTTATCGTAGGTTTTATGCAGATTATGGATAGAAACAGCGTAGTCCATCGTGTATCCGTGAATAGCGGAATGGAATACGAATTATGCCAGAACGGATGGGATAAGAATAAAGGGAGTAAAAATGGAGCGGGAAAGGAGACTCGAACTCCCGACCCCGACCTTGGCAAGGTCGTGCTCTACCAACTGAGCTATTCCCGCCTGATGCGCTGATACCTGGCGGTACCAGTAAAAATAAATGGCGTCCCCTAGGGGAGTCGAACCCCTGTCGCCGCCGTGAAAGGGCGGTGTCCTAGGCCTCTAGACGAAGGGGACGCGTAGGTCTCCGTTTGGAGAGGGCGCATTTTATGGAGTGGGGCAGTATGCGTCAAGGTCTTTTGCCCACTATTAGGATATTAAAGCCACTATTAGTTAGTGTAATAAAACAAAGCCAGCGTCATGCTGGCTTTATCAGGTGTTGCTGAGTGGAATAACACAGAATCAGATGTTCTTGTTAATGAACTCGTCTGTGTATTTTTTCTGGCGTGCTGCGATTTGTTCCGGCAGTTCAACTTTCACAATTTCATCCGGTGTAATCTTGAATAGTGGCTGCCCTTTTTTGATGATGGCGCCATCCGTATCGACCAACACAGCAGTCACTGTGCCAGAAAATGTTGCATACACTTTGTTGAACATTTTCATGACTTCAACAATGTACAGCACGTCGCCTTTATTAAAATGCGTGCCCACTTCCAGAAATTTCGCATGGCCAGGCGCTTCTCGCGGATAGAACATACCACCGGATGCTGCCAGAATTTCATCTGATTTGGCTGCAGGAGGAGGCACCATGACTTTTGCCATGCGATCCTGCAATTCTTTGTCATTGAGATTTTCCGGAATATCAATAGACAGATCTGCATTCACTTTTAATGTATAAAATCCGGCTTTGTCTGCGATATAAGGCAACAAACCCAGAATATCATTACCTGCCTGATAACCTGCATGAGCTGCTTGCACAGCAGCCCAATCTTTTTTCGCAATACCTTTTGGAGCATCTTTGCCAGCCAGTACTGTTTGCAATGTATCCCATGACGGATTGCCCAGTTTTTCATCCAGTGCAGCATAAAAATGCACGGCATCCTGCAGCACAACATTGTCATGATCCCAGATGACATAAGACGCAGGCGCTTTATCCTGTGCTTCCATATTCAGGTAGTGATAAGTATCAGCCAATAATTTGACAGGGTTTTCCAGCCAACTGACTTTGCCTTTTGTGACCTTGAAGTGGGATTTGTGTGAGCTCAACCAGCCTGAAAGAATGTGTGGATTGTCCAACAATGGAGCAAATACACGATCAAACAAGGTAATTTTGCGATCTACTACGTCAGCGACTGCTTTTTGTGCGTCTTTATCCGCTGCAGCAATGGCGGCCTTGCGCACAGCTTTCCACGCATATGCCAGATCGATCTGGTTGGCTTGCTCTTTCAGCATGCCGACCAGTGTCAAGTAAGGAACAATGAAACGCGTAGTGGGGCGTGCGTTGATATTATTGCCGACAAACCAGTTCACCAGACCGTAATGGAAGTCCAGGTTGGTAGCGAGATCTTTACCGCGTAATACTGTGCGGCGCAGCACTTCACTCATGGCTTGATAGGTGCTCATGCGGTCATCGCCAGTGGTGAGCAGCAGGGCGATGTTGGAATCGTATGCGCCAGCCAAGGTGTATTTCATGAATACATCGGTGTCGGGGTTGTGCAGCGAAATACCCTGATCATCACGAATTTCACCGTCTATTGGATCAGACCATTTGGTGATGATGCCGCCAGCATGCGGTTGTAACGCATCGTTGGTCGCATTCAAACGCGCTTCTACCGATGATAATTCACGTACGCTGCGCGTCGGTTTCGGCAATTTTTTACCGTGGCGCGCCAGCAAGACCATGACGTTGACGAGTGAGGTGACAGTGAAGCTTTCTGCAGCGTTATTCGGGTTGGTAAAAGTGAGCGCATAGCACAGCTCGGTTACACGGTGTTCTACCTGGATACGTGTGTTCATTTCCATGAAGTAGTGGCGTTCGCCGTCGACGATACATTCAAAAGTAGCCACTGAATTAAGTTTTACGGCTGTGCCAAAGCGCACGCCTTCTTCTTCCATTTTTTCCAGAATGACAATATCTCGCTCCAGCTGTGCAGCCTCTGCTTTTTTACCAGCAGATTTTGCTGTTGCATACGCATTCATCAGATCTTCGTGAATAACAGACACTTCCAGCAATTTTTGTTCGTGCATTTGCAGGGAGCAGTCACGGCCACCCATGGTGATGCACCATTCACCGTTGCCCACCACCTGAATTTCCTGATGGCGCGTGGTTTCGATATTCATTTCAATCAAGACGTTTTTGTTGTCACCCACGCCGTTACATTTCACCTCGGCGAGCACTTCGCGCACCAGAGCAGGCGTAACAGCAGCGGCCTGCTTGAGTTGTTCTTCCTTTGAGCCTTTGTAAGAAGAGGGCGCATTCAGGATGCGCTGGCCTTTACCGCCGCCGCCAGAAATCGCTTTCAAGCGAAAACGGTTATTGGGAT
>DATIDQ010000205.1:0-8598 GCA_035456205.1 Pseudomonadales bacterium | reverse complement strand
AACACGCGCTTTTTCTGCGAGACGCATATTTACATACCTTTTTTTGGTGTGATGCGGATTTTCATTTCCGCTACACCTTGATGGCGATTGCTGCGGATAAAACTGATTTCACCCATTGGCTCAACCGCCTTGCCACGCATGCGCTCGATCAATGCCAGAAACAGCACGCGCAATTCCATACGTGCCAGCGCCGCACCAAGACAATGATGAATTCCGTGGCCGAATGCGATATGCGGATTTTTCTGGCGGAATATATTGAACGTATACGGATCTTCAAAGACGTCTTCATCACGATTTGCCGATGGATACCACACAGTCACTTTATCACCACGCTTGATCGGGCAACCCTGAAATTCAATATCCTGCCCTGCAGTGCGGCGGTTGAAATGTACAGGGGATGTCCAACGCAAGATTTCTTCAATGGCACCATCTATATATTTTTCCGGATCACTTGCCAACACGGCATATTGTTCAGGATGTTTCAACAACATGTAATAACCGTAGGCAATCGCGTTGCGCGTGGTTTCTGTGCCGCCGGTCATCAGCAGATTGAAAAAACGGATAATTTCCAGATCATCCAGTTTGCGCGGCTGACCATCTGTGCCGGGAATTTCTGCATGCACCACTTTTGACATTACCGATTCATCCGGCGTTTGCTGCCGAATCTGCTGGATCAAACCAAAGGCATACATGCCCATTTCCGTGAGCTTTTCAATCAGCGGTGCAGTGTCCACACTGGCATCATGCGCGGCAAAGGTGATGGCAGCATCGGCCCATTCCATCACACGATGCCAATCTTCACGCGGCACATTCGCCATGGTACAAATGACCTGCAGCGGCAATTGTGCGGCAACACGTTCAAGAAAATCGTATTCGCTTTCGCCTTCTACGCCATCCAGAATGGTGTTTGTCAGTTCACGCACTTCCTGCTCCAACAGTGTAAGTGTGCGCGGGAAAAAACCCTGCCCGACCAGCGCACGAATATCATCATGCTTGGGTGGATCCATCATTGCCAATACAACGCCCGGCGCCATATCGGTACTCATATCGCCCAATGTCGTGCCACCACCAGTGCGTGCGCCATAACCGGTTTCGGATGAAAAGACCTGGTGGTTTTTTAATACAGCTTTGGCGTCTGCATGTTTGCATACCACCCAGAAACCTTCATGGTCTGGCGCTTGTTGCGTTGCCGGATGCAACCACACTGGCGCTTCCTTACGCAACGTTTTGAATGCCGCTTCCGGACAACCGTTAGTAAATTGCTCCAGATCACACAAATTAATATCGTCAACTTTCACCAGCTACTCCATCAATCCTGCAAGTTTCAATCCCACAACCACGCCGCGCCAATCACACCACTGGAATCACCGCACTCCGCTTTTAACAAGCGTGTGCGGACTACGTCGGAAAAAATCCATTGTTCCCACAGTGCAGGGACATCGCGGTACAGTTCGTCCACATTGGACAAGCCACCACCAAGTACCACCACATCCGGATCGATAATATTGATCACCACCGATAATGCGTGCGCCAGCAATTGCACATAATCACGCCAAACAGTTTGTGCAAGCGGATCATTGTTTCGCATCAACTCGATACCTGCTTGTGTAGTCTGCACATTCAAACCGGCTTCGCGAAAACTATTGCCAAGACCTGTACCGCTGAGCCAGGTTTCAAGACAGTTTTTACGGCCACAAAAACAATAACGGGCAGTGCGTCCCTGCACACTGTCACCCGGCATGGCGTTGTGGCCCCATTCGCCCGCAGTGTGGTTGGGGCCAGATAACAATTGCTGACGAATCACAATGCCACCACCAACACCGGTGCCGAGAATCGCACCAAATACTGTACCGGCTTCACGCCCCACACCCGCGCGCGCTTCTGATAAAGCGAAACAGTCTGCATCATTGGCAAGCCGCACCGGGCGTGCAAGTGCTGCCTGTAAATCATGTAACAAGGGTTTGTCATTCAGCACGACAGAGTTACAACCGCGCATCAAACCCGTGCGCGGCGATCGAGAACCGGGTGTGCCAATGCCAACGGGTAAATCAGCAGACAAGTTATTTTCAGCAACGGCACGGTCAACCAGTGCATGAATGGCGCGCAAGGTGCCGTGATAGTCACCAGACGGTGTAGGAACACGCTCACGCCACAGAATGTGGTGATCGGCAGTAATGACCGCCACTTCGATCTTGGTGCCACCGAGATCAATCCCGATGCGATGATGAGTTGAACCGGTCATCAATCCAGTCTCAAGCCAACACCAGAATAACCAGCGCCAGACCAGCCAGGCCAATCATTTCTGTGCGCACTAACAATTCATCCAGCGCTGGGCTGCGCATCAATGTCAGGCGTATGCTTTCATCAACATCCGGCAATGTTTCAACGCTATTGTCTTGCACAAGAGACGCATCAAGACATTGGGCAAGAAAATCTGCAGAAGACAATTTTGTATCCAGCGCCACCTGATGCCAGACATGAAAGCCAGTAGTGAAATTGCCTGCCAGACAGCAGCACAAACCCATATAGCGCACAGGCAGCCATTCCAGCGCCCATTGCCACTGTTGGTACGATGGCAAATGACCTGCAGCAACTTGTGGGTGACGGTTGTAGAGACTGGTCAAGCGATAGAACACAGCACCAGCTGGACCGAGCAGAAAAAACCAGAAGAACACAGCAAACAGCCTGTTCAGATACCAGCAGCCGGCATGGCGACACCATGCCAACCACAACCCCTGCCCGGGCTCACCAGAACCAGCCGATACCCATCCCTCTTGCTCCATAGTCAGCCAGACAGCTTCTGCGTCACCGCTCCGCAAACGTGCCGCAAGATTAGCCAGGCCGCTGTGCCAGTCACCACGCCCCACACTGAACAACAACAGCGTGACACCCAGCAAGAACTCCATCCAGAACGGTAGCCGCCATAAAACCAGCAATACCAATAATGAACATGCAACGGGTACGGCAAAAAAAGTCACACTGCGTTGCGGCCAGGACATGGCAAACCGGTTTATCAGGACTTGTAGCCAGCCATCACGATGCAACCATTTGCCCAGCACGGTGTAGCGCGCCAACAGGTAGGTAAATACGATACTCAAAAACGGCATGACACACCTGTAATAAAAATCTGTTTAATCGCGCGTGAGGTTATCACAAAGACCCGATTCCGGTTTGACGCATGAGGCATACACTATGCATGATGCATCTTTGGATTTGAGCATACCCGATGGCTGACGATCAACAGCAAGATACTCCCCGGCACAACAAGCCTCCCAATACTGCACCATGGGAACAGGCTTTTGAACGCATGCTGACACTGCTCGAAGACTTCGTCCATCAACAAACCAGTAGCAGCATTTTGCTGATGATTTGTACCGTTACTGCCATGCTGATCGCCAACTCTGGCTGGAACGAATACTACTTCCATTTTCTCCATACTCCTACAGCAATATCTGTTGGAAAATATCGTTTTGAATTCAGCCTGCTGCACTGGATCAATGAAGCATTGATGAGCTTTTTCTTTCTGCTGGTAGGCTTGGAATTAAAGCGCGAATTGCTGGTAGGTGAGCTGGCAGATATACGCCGCGCCGCCTTGCCTATCATTGCCGCTATCGGCGGCATGGTCATACCCGCCGCACTGTACTGGTGGTGGAATCCACAGGGTATTGGCACAGCAGGTTGGGGAATACCGATGGCAACCGATATTGCATTTGCCATTGGCATTTTGAGTTTGTTGAGTGGACGCATTCCACCAACACTGGCTACTTTTCTGATCGCACTGGCTATCGTTGATGATTTAGGCGCAGTAATGGTGATCGCTTTTTTCTATACCGAACAGCTCAATTTCACCGCTTTGTTAATTGCCAGTTCATTCACTGTACTGCTGATGACTTTTAACCTCGGTGGCATCCAACGTGTATTGCCTTACATGCTGGTCGGCATTCTATTATGGTGCGCCATGCTCAGCAGTGGAGTTCATGCCACTTTAGCTGGCGTGATACTCGCTTTTACTATTCCCATTCGCCTTAAAAATCTGGAGCCAGCTCAAGCACCAGCACAACGACTGGAAAGCAATCTGCATATTGTAGTCGCCTATCTGATCATTCCATTATTTGCACTAGCCAATGCTGCCATTCCCGTTGATATCAACAATATCAGTAATATCATCACCGACCGCGTGACTGCCGGAGTAATAAGCGGCCTGGTGATAGGTAAATGGATTGGTGTAGCCGGTGCAAGCTGGCTGGCTATCAAGACCGGCATAGCCACGATGCCTACAGGACTGACAATGCGTCATATACACGGCATTGGTTTGCTGGCAGGTATTGGTTTCACAATGTCGATCTTCGTAGCAGATCTTGCATTCACCGGTGAGCCCAGCGTTTTATTGATGGCCAAAACTGGCATTCTGATGGCTTCTGTTATTTCCGGAGTTTGTGGTTATTGCTGGTTGCGGTTTTATTGCAGCAACCGCTAGGATAGCTGCATGTCTACTGACTCATCACACAAACAGTTATCACTCAATGTGCATCTCAATGATGATGCAACATTCGACAATTATTTCGCTATAGAAAATTCCAGTAATTATCTGGCGCTACAAGCGGTTAAAACACTGGTTAATGACGCAAATTCAGAACCATTTGTTTATGTATGGGGCGCCGAAGGTGTCGGAGTCAGCCACCTGTTACAAGCCGCTTGCCATGAAGCCAGCAAAAAGAATCTGCGTTGCCAATACTTGCCACTGGAGGAATTAGCCGGATTTGCAGCTGCACAACTGCTCGATGGTCTGGAGCAACTCGACCTACTCTGTCTGGATGGCGTACAACACGTGATGGGGCAACAAGGCTGGGACCATGCGCTGTTTCATCTGTACAACCGACTGCGCGATAACACACAGTGCAGATTATTGGTTTCTGCTGACTGCGCACCGCGCGATCTGGGTAGCGGCTTGCCCGATCTGATTTCACGCATGGGATGGGGAGTTGCATTTCACCTTGAGCCACTCAGTGATGAAGACAAGATGTCTGCGCTAAAACTTCGAGCACAAGCACGCGGCATAGAACTCAGCGACGATGTGCTGACGTTTATCATTCATCGCGCGTCACGCGACATGGTTGAATTGTTTGACTACTTACAGCGCCTTGATGCGCTTTCTCTGGCGGAAAAACGCCGCGTTACTATTCCATTTATCAAAGAAGCGTTGGGTTGGTAACAGCGAAAGATCAGCTCAATGTTATGGGAAGCGCCTGTCGAGAAAAACCAGTAAACCAGCCAGCACCAATCCCGATGCAAGACCGCCGACATGAGCTGCGTTGGCAATTTTTCCCATACCAACCAAGGTAATCAGCCCACTCATACACAACAATAACCAGAAAAAAGCCATCATCATAAAACCTGGCGGCATATCAATTCCCGCTGCAGGATTCAGGCGCTGATACAACCAGCAATAACCTGCGAGTGCGTAGATCACGCCAGACATACCACCAAATAAACTATCAGGCGAAATATAAAACTGCGTCAGATTGGACGTCAGCGCACAAACCATGACCAGACATAACAAACGCTGTGAACCCTGTGCGCTTTCAATTCGCCGCCCCATTTCCAGCAACATCAAACTGTTAAAAATAATGTGCATCCAGTTGAAGTGTAAAAAAATTGGTGTCCAATAGCGCCACCACTGATCAGCAGGCGGCAACACTGCCGACAAACGAAAGTTTTCTCCTTCAATAATCAGTGGTTGCAGCGTCATATTCGCCATCCACTGCAAACCACCTGCCGACTCTCCCCAAGGGGTGGAAATCATCATGAAAGTCAGTGCAGAAAAAGCCAACAACACGAGAGTCAATGGAAAATGTCGCCACTGTGCAAACACCGTGGGCGCTGCCACACACAAACTATCTTCTATCGGAAGCTGATAAAGCGCGACATTCACATCGCCGCCATTCCAACGCTCAATCAATTCTTGCAGCAATGCTGGATTGCTGCTGGCTGGCACACAAAGACATTGCGAATTCGGGCGCTCAAAAATATAAGTTGCGATGCCCTGTGCGCGAAGATAACGAGAAAAAGGCCCAAGATCGTTTTCGACTGGTGCCCGCAGGACTTCTACCCACTCCGTCATACCAGACGACTACCCCAACCCAATTTGGTTCGACAGGTTTCATAGTAATCATGATCCAGTGGGTGAATCAGTTTCAGTGGCTCTGCCTTCTTTTGCACATGCACAATATCGCCAGCTTGCAGTGACACATGCATTTGGCCATCACAAGACAATTCTGGTCTGGTACCTTTTGCTTTATCCGATTCACTCGATTCATTAATACCGACAGCCCCGAGCACAATGCGTATTTCGCTGCTGCCAGCTACTACAATCGGTCGACTCGTCAGTGTGTGTGGAAACATCGGCACCAAGGCAATAGCATCCAGTGCAGGATGCAAAATCGGGCCACCACCCGACAACGCATATGCGGTAGAGCCTGTAGGCGTAGAAATCACCAGCCCATCTGAATGCTGGCTGTAAACAAAATGATCGTCCAGATACAGCGCAAATTCGATCATGCGCAAAGAAGCGCCACGATGCAACACCACTTCATTCAAGGCATCGCCACGAGCAATGACCTCCTTGCCACGCACCACTGCAGCATCCAGCAGAAAACGTTCTTCCAGCGTGTACTTACCAGATAGTACGGCACCAACCCGTGTTTCAATTTCATCCGGCGAGATATCTGTCAAAAATCCCAGACTGCCGCGATTGATGCCTAACACTGGCACCGATTGCGCACTCAGCGCACGGGCCGCACCCAGCATACTGCCATCACCGCCTACAACAATCACCAGATCACAATGAGAACCAAGTACCTCACGATCACAAATTTGCACATTTTTATGCACATCAGCAAGCAATGAAAAAGTATTTGTTTCAACGACAACAGTACCGCTGCGGGCTCGCAGAAATTCCACCAAGACCGACAAGGTTTCTACTACTTCCTGATTACCCTTGCGGCTAATCAGGCCAATACGTCTGAACTGATCCATAAAATATCTTCAACCTGTTTTGTGATTGGAGCTTCAAACATCCAACACATCAAGAACGGCTTGCGGCAATGGTGATAATGGTGGTACCACATCGAGAAAACGTGCTCGCTGATCAGGACCAAGACCATTCAATCCGTTAAGCAAATAACGCGCACGAAAACCCTTCTGCTGCAATAGCGAAACTGCTGCACGCGAACGACGACCAGTATCGCAATAGACAATATAATCCCGCTGTAAGCTCAATTTCGTCGACATCAACAATCTCAAACATGACAATGGCGTATTGATAGCATCCAACAAACGGGCCACGTGAAATTCTTCCTGTATACGCACATCAAGCAACACAGAACCTGATGCTAGTGCCACATCAAAATCTGTCACCTTGATATGCTCAACCACAGGTTCACGTAGCAGCAACATAAAATCAATTTTATCCAGACGCAGCAATAACCCATCCGTTGCCATAATGACTGATGCATTGCGCACGGTGTCATATATAAGTGCATCTTCACCAAAACAACGCCCATATCCTATATCAACAATATGGGTGTCTTGCGTTTCTCCAGGGTTCCTTCGAATAACCGCTGCTTTTCCACGTCGAATAAAATAACAGCCGTCACCTGCATCACCTTGTTTCAAAATGACATCACCAGTCTTGACTTGCATCGGCTTTAGTCGAGAAAAGATTTGCGCTACGTTCAAGGGCGGCACCTTCATAAACAAATTGGATTTGAGTAAGGTTAAACGCCAACTGGTTTCATCATCGTGCTCAGTCTGATAGGAAAGATCCAGCTCAATGGCAGCCGCCACATGATCCCAACACAACAACCGATCCAGTAAATCTTTATCAATGCAGAGGCAAACACAATCCGTTAATGCTACAGCCATCTGCAAGCCAAGCACGCCATAGCCAATAGGAAATGACTGTTCAGCAGTGTGAACTACACTGCCACCAGCATAGAGAAGCTCTGCCTCACCAGATAAAAGATAAATATGAAAACGCTGAAACTCTGCGGCGGAAAACAAACGCTGTCCGCGGCCAACTAGCGGCCAATTTGCTTGCTCTAACAATAACTGCAGCGAATGTTCATTCAACCCGTTAAGGGGAGCGAGGCGTCGAATTAATGGCAGAGGCAGACTGCGCATAACAAATTATCTGAAGTAGTATGCAGATGATTAAACCGGAAGCAGCTACTCAAGTAAACAACACTAGACAAAGCAGCGTAAAAATTTGCCGCCAGAATTGTAAAAGCATCAATAGCAAGCAAAGAAAAACCCGCATGTACTTACATACATGCGGGTCGCCTCAATCCCAATTAAACTTACATCGTTACAGTAGCAACAGAGCAAGCCGCTGGTGCAGGTGGGCATGATACATCCCTAACTACGGTACCTTTAATAGTAGTAGTCGAGCTGACAGATCCAGATTTAGGTTTACCAACTTTAAAAACGTTGGACTGCTTACCCTTCAAAATCATGTTCAAGGTTGCTTGACCATTTTTTACTGTCATAACACCTTTAGTAACCAGAATACTGGGCTGGTTGAAAACAACCGAATTACCA
>DATIDQ010000204.1:0-2273 GCA_035456205.1 Pseudomonadales bacterium | reverse complement strand
CTGGTTATCCAGCACATCGCAAAAAATTTCATTTACAGCTGTTTTTATATCATCCCGGTTCATGCATCATCTCCCATGCTGGTATGGATAAAGTGGCTTGGCAGTTGATGAGTTTTTTTCAGATCCAATGTCCAGATAGTCTCCTCTGGAGATTCTGATTGCAGAGAGAAGCCCAATTCAGGATATAACCCGGCAACCATGTTATTTTTTCCAGTAGGCCGATAATAACCGGTCAGTGATGCAAGATTTTTCTGTCTGGCTTTTTCGCATAGTGCTTGTAGCATTGCTGTTTCCAGCCCGCGTTTCAGTACCCGGCAAGACATAAGCCACAGTTCAATGTGTAGTGTAGCGCCGTCTATTTTTCCTGCTACTACTGATACCAGTCCGTTATTGCCGTATTTATCGGTCAGCTGGCCACTTAATGTAATGTAATCATCGCTGTTTGCCATCTGCTGGATATGAACAATGGTGCAGCGATGAGTAGTGAGATTGAATTGATTGGTTTTGTTAGTGAGTTGTGTAATCCGCTCAAAGTGGCGGCTTTTAAATGGCTCAATCACCGCGTGCATATCCAGCGATCTTAAGAAATCATCATAGTTTTCAAATGCGACTTTCTGTGATTCGCGCACACGATTATCACTGTATTGCTGTGAACGCTTCAAATCGTTGTCAGATAATGAGGTTGCTCCAAAGAGAGCTGAGTTTTCGATGATATTGCAAAAGTCTGCTACATCATCACTAACGTCAAGAACGGCGACTTCAGGGAGTTGCTGGCGGACAAAATCTCTTTCGGCGGGATTGTCGTCAAAAAAAACCAGGCTATCCAGACCAATATTCAGTTCAGTGGCTATTTTCTGGAGGTTGTCAGGTTTGTTTTCCCAGTTTGCCATAAAAGCTGAAAAATCTTCTTGCCTTAATATGCTGCCTGGATGAGAGAATCCTGCCCGGGCATTGGCCTCGTCATTTTTTGAGCAGACCGCAAGCAGAATTCCGCGTTGCTGCAGTGACAAAACGTATTGCTGGAATTGGCTGTATGCTTCTGCCTCTGCAGAGTGATTGCCAACGGCAATACCTTCAACGCCATCGTCACCAATCACGCCGCCCCATAGGGTATTGTCGAGATCCAGTACCAGGCATTTTTTGGTCAAGCCATATAATCCGGCAATCAGTGCAGAAAGATTCCACGCCAGTTGCACAATGGCTTCTAAATCCATTGCGTATTTGTATAGGTGCCATTGGCGTGGATTGAACCAGTTATTGATTCCCGTTTTTGCAGAAAGATAATGTATATCGTGAATATAGAGATCGTTATGTTCTTGCGATGCGCTGGCGAATGCTTCGTTAAGGCGGGAAATAAAACGGCTTCTCCCGCGATAGTCACTGCCGTCCAGATTGCCCAGCGGTCTGTTGTATGGCTCGTCAAAATTATTCTGGATGATCGGGCATTGTAGTAGTTGCCTGATGCCATTCCAGGCTGCATTGAAATGTGAGAGTTGTTGCTCAAGTAGTGTATTAACATCCTGAGGGTTGCTGGAAATATCCGGATATTTCTGGATGTTGACATTGGAAGTATGAATATAAACCAGTTCAGGTTTGAATTGTTGTAGTGCTCGTTCCGGTTGCAGTGCTTCGCTGAAATACTGGTTATAAGCGCTTTGGTAAAAAACCGGTTTGATGCCACGCTCCAGCAAACACAGTTCCAGCATATCGGCTACTTCATCGGTAGTGGAGCCGCCGAGTATGGCAATACGTTTTTCCAGCAATGTACTTTTTCCTAACAGTTCTCGCCGCAAGGATTTTTTTTTGCGAAGCAGTGTCGCTGGATCAAGAGAAGAAAGTATCGTCATGGGCTTTTATCCACCAATAAATTTTCTTCAATAAACCGGGTAATCCTTTTAGCGGCAATGGCGTGTCCTGTTGCGTTGGGGTGTGTATCATCATTGGGGTGGGGTCTTAATTCCATATAAGGTATGGCGCTGAAATCCTGCAATAGATCAATATAGGGGATATGCATTGATTGAAAAGATGTTCCTACTTGCTTATGTATTTCGCCCATTGGGTACTCATTAAAATCAAGTAGCAGAGGAAAAATTACCGCGCCCAGTTTTGCATTATCCAGAACTGTTTGTTGTTGAAGTGCTGCGATGGCGCTTTCTGTGGCTTTCCAGTTTGCCTGATTGCTATACATTCCTTCATAATTTCGTTGCCGATCAAGAGGTTGTAGCAAGGTTTGCCAGCGCAAATAAATCCATGCGCCCAGCTGGCTGTAATGT
>DATIDQ010000203.1:0-2590 GCA_035456205.1 Pseudomonadales bacterium | reverse complement strand
ATGTGTTTAACTGGAATGGACGGCGGCTGGGCGTGCTGACTGATATCGGTGCAATAACACCGTTTGTTCGTGAGCATTACAATCGTTGTGATGCTTTGTTGTTAGAGAGTAATCATTGTGTTGATATGTTGGCGCGCAGTGCATATCCGCCGTTATTAAAACTGCGTGTCGGTGGCCGGTTTGGTCATTTGAGTAATGCTCAGGCAGCAGGATTGCTGGACGAAATCGAGACTGATCGTCTACAGCATCTCGTGATTGCGCATCTGAGTGAAAAAAATAATACGCTGGAGCGTGTACAAGACAGTCTGGCCGATACTTTGCATAATATCCGTAATGTACTGTATGCCTGTCAGGAAGAAGGATTTGACTGGTTAACCATTAGCTGAACAGTTGAGAGATATAAATATGTCGACAGTAAATCTGGATGTAAAAAAACTGGAAGAATTATATAAAGGAAAAGCAAAGACTGTGTATGCAACTGATGATGCAGAACGGTTAATCCTGTTTTTTCGCAACGATACTTCGGCATTTGATGGCAAAAAACTTGCGCAGCTTGATCGTAAGGGTATGGTGAATAACAAATTCAACGCATTCATTATGCAGAAGTTGCAAGCTGCCGGTATTCCTACGCATTTTGAAGGTCTCCTGAATGATCAGGAATGTGTGGTCAAGAAATTAACAATGCTGCCGGTAGAGTGTGTCGTGCGAAATATGGCAGCAGGCAGTATGTGTCGGCGACTTGGTATTGCTGAAGGTGCCGAGTTGACGCCGCCGACGTTCGAGTTTTTTCTCAAGGATGATTCACTGGGCGACCCCATGATCAATGAATCACACATTGAGACATTTGGCTGGGCCAGCAAATCACAGGTTGAGCAAATGAAAGTGATGACCTTCAAAGTTAACCAGATTCTGAAAGACATCTTTCTGGCCGGAAATATGCTGTTGGTGGATAGCAAACTGGAGTTCGGTCTGTTTAATGGCGAATTGGTGCTGGGTGATGAGTTCAGCCCGGACGGTTGCCGTCTCTGGGACAAGACAACCCGTGAGAAGCTGGACAAGGATCGCTTCCGCCAGGATCTGGGTGATGTAGTAGAGGCCTACGAACAGGTAGCCCGACGTATTGGTGTGCCGCTCTAACAGGGTGTTGAGCCTGCTGTTTTATCGGTATTGTTAACGGTTTGGCAAATCCGTAAAAATTGGCTTTTAGGGCAGGGGCCTTTAGCTATAATCACGGAAGGTTATACGGTAGCGCGGTGGGTGTAATGGATAACAAGAACGCCAACACTCATGAGGCAGTGAAGTCGCCGATGTTGTGTTATGACGTCAGTCAGACAGTGTGTATTGGCGATCCTGTGGATGTTTGTAATGCAGTACAGGCTGCATTTGTTTCCGTGTTTCCTCAAGCTGAGTTTGCAATAATTTCCAGAGCCTTCACTGACGTAGCACGTATGTATCGCGGGGAGTGCCCTGAATACCATGCTTGCGATACTGACTACCACGATTTACGTCATGTTTTGGATGTGACTCTGGCTGTGGCCCGATTATTAATTGGCTATGAGCGTGTGCACAAGGGAACCGGGGATACGTTGGGTGTTGACCGCGTGCAGATGGGCATTATTGCGGCGCTGTATCACGATATCGGTTATCTGCGCCACGTGAAAGATACGCGCCACAAGCATGGCGCCGAGTACACCAAGACGCATGTGACTCGCGGAACACGTTATCTTGCTCAATATCTTCCTACGTTGGGCAAAGCCGCTTGGGTATCGCGTATGCGTGTGCTGTTGCACTATACGGGGTACGAGAAAGTGGTTCACATGAAAGACAGGCATGACCATATGTTGGGGTGTTTGTTGGGTACAGGTGATCTGATTGCACAGATGTCTGATCGTGCTTACCTGGAGCGCTGCCGTGACAGTCTGTATATGGAATTCAAGATTGGTAATGTTCCGGCGCCAAAGAGTGAAGCGGGTCAGCCCTTTGAGTCACCAGCCGCACTTCTGGATCAGACGCCGGGTTTTATGCGCATGACAGTAGACGGGCGGCTCAATAAGTTATTTGGTGAGGTATACCGTTATGCAGAGCAGTTTTTTGAAGGTGAGAATCTCTACATGATAGGCTTGGAAAAAAATTGTGCGTTTTTACAGATGTTGCTGGAAGAAAAAAACACGCATAGACTGCGTCGTCGTGTGAATTGAACCAAGTACGCTCGCTATTGTCTGACTTTTGTCAGACTGACTTCTTAATCAAGGGGAACTGGAATGCTACGTAATTTTTTATCAGGGTTGCTGATTATTGGTTTGGTCGGTTGCCAGACAACGGATCCTTATACCGGAGAAAGTAAAACCAGCAATACAGCAAAAGGGGCTGGTATTGGAGCTTTGGCTGGTGCTGTGCTGGGGGCAGCAATTAATCATGACAACCGCGGCAAGGGCGCGCTTATTGGTGCGGCGGTGGGCGGGGTTGCGGGTGGGGGTTACGGCCATTACCAAGACAAGCAGGAAGAAAAGTTGCGACAGGAGTTGGCCGGTTCAGGTGTGGATGTTCAGCGCTCCGGAGACAATATCAAGTTGATCATGCCTGGTAATGT
>DATIDQ010000202.1:0-12746 GCA_035456205.1 Pseudomonadales bacterium | reverse complement strand
GGACCAGTCTACCAATAGCACGAAAGAGCCATCATCAAACAAAGTCGCATTACCATTGCTCAAAGTCGTCTTTTTAGCAGGCATACTCACTGTTTTACAGCCAGTAAGACTCAATGACTGCTTGATAAGGGCGTTATTAATCCAAAACTCAGGGTTCGCGTAACCAGCACCAAAAACAGGTGGGGCCGCCTGGGCACTTAAAGTTAACGCACCGCTCAACACAGCTGCTGCAAATATTATTATCTTCTTCATGCCACTCTCCAAAAATATACTTCTTGTGCGTGTAATGTACCTAAAGTGATATTGCATTGCAATAGGCTTATCTGGATACGTACTTTAGTTAGCCGCTACGGGTATATAAGCCTTTAGATGACTTATATACCCACCCCCCGCAGGCTTATTCCTGGCCCTGCCCTGCATCAAGAGATGCTGTGGGGCTAACCTCATCTTCAGGCATAGCTTCCTTAATAGAAAGCTTGATTCTCCCACGGTTATCAACATCCAGTACTTTGACCTGCACTTCCTGGCCTTCCTGCAAGCGATCAGATACCGCAGCAATACGCTCGTTGCAGATCTGGGAGATATGCACCAAGCCATCCTTACCCGGCATAAACTCGACAAACGCGCCAAAATCAACAATGCGTACAACTTTGCCTGTGTAAATGGCACCGATCTCAGCCTCGGCAGTAATGGCCTCTATACGGCGTAATGTGTCTTTCTGGGCGTCCATATTGGCAGCATAAACACGCACCACACCGGTATCTTCAATATCAATCTGTGCGCCAGTTGCCTCGGTGATAGCACGGATTGTTGCGCCACCTTTGCCGATAAGATCACGTATTTTTTCTGGATCAATCTTGATCTGGGTAAAGCGTGGTGCCGTTTCCGCTATCACGGTACGCGGCTTATCAATGACCTTATTCATTTCAGCCAGAATCTGTA
This sequence comes from Pseudomonadales bacterium, assembly GCA_035456205.1. Classification (GTDB taxonomy): domain Bacteria; phylum Pseudomonadota; class Gammaproteobacteria; order Pseudomonadales; family UBA7239; genus UBA7239. Next base: position 11,804 of record DATIDQ010000202.1, on the reverse strand, counting down.
AGCGCGCAGCGAGAGCTTGCTCCAGAGCTCGATCCATGATTTCTTCATTGATACCTTCGATCTTGATATCCATCTGCAGCGCAGTAATACCATTTGCAGTACCGGCCACTTTGAAATCCATATCACCAAGATGATCTTCATCACCAAGGATATCTGTGAGTACAGCAAAACGGTTGCCATCCTTGATCAGCCCCATTGCAATACCGGCTACCGGCGCTTTTAAAGGGACACCTGCATCCATCAAGGCCAGACTGCTGCCACATACAGATGCCATTGAACTGGAGCCATTCGATTCAGTGATTTCAGATACAACACGAATGGAATATGGAAATACTTCCTGTGCTGGCAACATAGCTGCCACGCCGCGGCGTGCTAGACGGCCGTGACCGATTTCACGACGACCTGTGCCACCCATACGACCACACTCGCCTACTGAATAGGGGGGGAAGTTGTAATGCAACATAAACGGATCTTTTCGTTCACCTTCCAGCGCATCGATATTTTGTGAATCACGCATTGAACCCAGCGTAGCAACAACAATAGCCTGCGTTTCACCACGCGTGAACAAAGCGGAACCATGTACTTCAGGCAATACTCCGACTTCTACCGCTACTGCACGCACAGTACGATTATCACGACCATCAATACGCGGCTCACCACCCAGCACGCGATTACGCACAACTTTTTTCTCGAGTTTGCCAAACATCTCGGCCACTTCTTTAGCAGTAAAACCATTTTCTTCGATAGCCACCTTATCAATAGCCACCTGACGCAATTCTCCAAGACGGGTATAGCGCTGTTGTTTTTCAGTAATGCGATAAGCTTCACCGATTTGCGGCCCCACCGCTGCAACGACTTTATCTTGCAATGCACGATTCTCAGCGGGCGCTTGCCAATCCCAGCGAGGTTTCCCAGCATCAGCTACCAGCGCATTGATCGCTGCAATCACTACCTGCATTTCATGATGGGCGTACAAAACAGCGCCGAGCATAATATCTTCAGGCAGTTCATTAGCTTCCGATTCCACCATCAGAACTGCATCTTTGGTTCCGGCTACTACCATATCCAGTTCAGATGTTTTTAACTCGGTATATCCCGGATTCAGAATGTAGCCAGCCTCATCGGTATAACCAACACGCGCAGCGCCGATTGGACCATTAAATGGGATACCGGAAATAGCCAAAGCAGCAGAGGTCCCAATCATAGAGACGATATCGGGGTCTCTATTTTTTTCTGCCGACATTACCGTACAGATAACCTGTACTTCATTATTAAAATCATTCGGAAATAACGGACGAATCGGGCGATCAATAAGGCGTGACGTCAATGTTTCTTTTTCACTAGGACGACCTTCACGCTTAAAAAAACCACCAGGGATCTTTCCGGCTGCATACGCTCTTTCTTGATAGTGAACTGACAGTGGAAAAAAGTCCTGCCCTTCTTTAGCTGTTTTTGCGCCGACAACCGTACACAAAACAGTAGTAGTTCCCATAGTCACCAGAACCGCACCAGATGCCTGACGAGCAACGCGTCCGGTTTCCAGTGTAACGGTTTCATCACCGTACTGAAATTTCTTGATAATAGCTTTCACTGTGTTTTCCTTCTCATCTTCTTCATATAAAGATTATTTAGCCGCAGAAAAAAATGCCGCACACAAGGCGCGGCACTATCTTTAACGGCGCAGGCCGAGCTTTGCAATCAACTGCGTGTAGCGACCGACATCTTTACGCTTCAGGTAGTCAAGCAATTTGCGGCGCTGGTTAACCATACGAATCAATCCACGACGTGAATGGTGATCCTGCTTATGAGCACCAAAGTGCCCCTGCAGTTTGTTAATGTTGGCCGTCAGCAGCGCAACTTGCACTTCTGGCGAACCGGTATCTTTGTCGCCCTGACCATGAGCCTTGACGATAACAAGTTTTTCTTCAACTGACAGTGCCATAACATAAACCTCTTTTAAAATATGCGTTAATAAAATTCACGCCTGACCGTGCATATTTACAGTCGCCGTGATCGACTGCTGCAAACTGTTTTGTTGCAGCAGTTTTCTAGGGGCAACGCGGCCATCCGCCTGGATTTCCGCAACACCAAGAAACTCTCCACTATCCAGCACAACACGCACCATCTCGCCCACAGCGGTGGTTTGCAAAGCGCCCACTTCCAGAACCGGCTGGCCCTGACGAAAATAAAAACCCGATGCAGTTTGCATCGTCACTGTCTGTAAATGATCAATTGCCATTTCAACAGGCAAAAGAAAGTGATCCAGTAATTCTGCAAAACCTTCACCACGCGCCACTTCTAATTGCTCTAGTGACACACAATCAGCTTCATTGAAAGGGCCTGCTTGTGAACGGTGCAAGCTGCTAATATGTGCGCCGCATCCAATCAAATTGCCGACATCTTCTGCTAACGTACGAATATACGTACCCTTGCTAACACGAGCTTCAATATCAGCTTCCGGATACTCGCCAGGCCTGAAAGCCGTCAAAACCAATTGATAAACCGTCACCGGGCGAGCTACACGCTCTACTTCAATGCCTTCACGCGCCAACTTATACAACGGCTGCCCCTGGTGCTTGATTGCCGAGAACATCGACGGCACCTGTTCAATCCGACCCACAAATTGAGCGAGCGCGGATTCTACCTCATTCTGCGCCAGCGCGAACCCTGAATTATCACTCACAACCTGACCTTCAGCATCACCAGTATTGGTTCGGATACCGAACCTTATGGTGCAACGATAGGCTTTATCTGCATTCAACAGATATTGGGAGAATTTGGTCGCCTCACCAAAACACAGGGGTAAAACACCTGTTGCCATAGGATCAAGACTACCGGTATGCCCCGCTTTTGCTGCCGCAAACAACCACTTTGCCCGTTGCAGGGCGGCGTTGGACGTCATTCCACCTGATTTGTTCAGCAGAAAGATGCCGTCAATCTGGCGCCCTTTCGGCTTACGCGGCTTACCCATATGAACCGATACCTCTATAGCTCTTCTGACGCAGCACGATGATTATTATCAGCCGCTATCGCCTGATCTATTAATGAAGTCAGATGAGCGCCACGCTGAATGCTGACATCCAGCACAAAAAATAGTCTCGGGGTTGTTCGCATATGATTGGTAGACGCAACCCGGCTACGCAGAAAGCCACCAGCCTTGTTGAGTGCCTGTAGTGCCTGTGTGCACTCCTGGTCAATCCTTTCACCAACAAAAGTTACAAACACTTTGGCATGTGAAAGATCACGACTGACCTCCACTTCATTGACATTAACCATTCCTACACGAGGATCCCGTACTTCCTGCTGAATCAGCACCGCAAGTTCGCGCTTGAGGTGATCTCCAACGCGTTGAGTGCGGGTATATTCCTGTGCCATCAGCAGTTCTCGGCTTACAACGTACGGGCAATCGTACTGACCTGATAAACCTCGATCTGGTCACCAGGCTTCACATCAGTGTAGTCCTTGACACCAATACCGCATTCCATACCGGCACGTACTTCCGAAGCATCATCTTTAAAGCGACGCAGCGATTCGAGATGCCCCTGGAAGATAACCACGTTATCTCGCAATACACGGATCGGTTTATTCCTGTACACCGTACCTTCAGTCACCATACAGCCTGCGATCTGGCCAAATTTCGGCGAACTGAATACATCACGAACTTGCGCGATGCCGACAATTTCTTCACGCGTTTCTGGCGCCAACATACCACCCAGCGCCTGTTTCATTTCATCCAGCAAGTTATAAATAATGCTGTAATAACGAATTTCCAGACCTTCTTGCTCAGCTCGCTTACGAGCAGCACCTTCAGCACGCACATTGAATCCAAGAATGATAGCGCCAGTAGTCGCGGCGAGGTTTACGTCAGTCTCGGCAATACCACCAACTCCACCACTGATAACACGTACTTCTACTTCGTCATTACCCAATGCAGCCAATGCAAACTGGATAGCTTCCAATGAGCCTCTTACATCTGCTTTCAGAACTACATTGAGAATTTTTTTCTCGTCAGCGCCAATATTGCTGAAAATATTTTCGAGGTTAACTGTCTGTTGGCGTCCATGACGAGACAGGCGCTGCTTCTGTTCACGGAACTGCGCGACTTCGCGCGCTCGCCGTTCGTCTGGCACCACCATAAAACCGTCACCCGCATTAGGTACACCATCCAGGCCAAGTAACTCCACAGGTACGGAAGGGCCCGCTTGATCAATAGGCTGTCCAGTGTGATCAAACATCGCCTTGACGCGACCATAGTTGATGCCGGCAAGCACAATGTCACCACGACGCAAAGTACCGCGCTGTACCAACAAGCTAGCCACTGCGCCACGGCCTTTATCCAGACGCGACTCAATCACTACGCCCTGAGCAGGAATATCTGAAGGCGCTTTCAGCTCCAGCATTTCAGCCTGCAGCAATACAGCTTCCAACAATCTGTCGATACCTTCGCCTGTGTGCGCCGACACCGGAATAAATTGGGTATCACCACCCCAGTCATCCGGAATCACATCACGCTGCACCAGTTCATTTTTAACACGCTCAAGATCGGCAGCAGGCTTATCAATTTTATTAATCGCAACAACAATTGGCACACCAGCAGCCTTGGCATGCTGTATCGCTTCAATAGTTTGCGGCATAACACCATCATCCGCTGCCACAACCAGAATCACCACATCGGTTGATTGCGCGCCACGCGAACGCATAGCTGTAAAAGCAGCATGGCCAGGTGTGTCCAGAAACGTGATAACGCCACGTTCTGTCTGAACTCTGTAAGCACCAATATGTTGGGTAATACCACCGGCTTCGCCAGCTGCAACTTTTGCTTTACGAATGTAATCCAGCAATGAGGTTTTACCATGGTCGACGTGCCCCATAACAGTAACCACCGGCGCGCGTGGCAATGCAGTGCCTTCATCCACCGCCAACATTGCCTCCAGATCCTCTTCAACTGCGTTTTCTGATACAGATACTGCAGAGTGACCAAATTCTTCCACAATGAGTGTAGCGGTATCACGATCAATGATCTCGCTGATGGTCGCCATAACACCAAGCTTCATCAGCGCCTTGACTACCTGAACACCTTTAACATTCATTTTCTGGGCAAGTTCGCCCACTTGTATTTCTTCTGGCAACGCAACCTCTAACACCTGTTTCTCCGTTGGCCGTTGGAACGTGTGCTTGTTGCTCACTTTTACCTTGTGTTTGCCTGCACCACGGGAGAATGGACGAAAATCCATATCTTCACTGTGACGCTCTACATCTTCTTCATCAATAATTTCAAAAACATCATTGCGGCTTGGCTTAGCACGCGCCGCCTTTTCACGAACTTTTACAGCACCTTTCTTTTTGGTTTTTTCGTCTTCTTCTTCCTGTTTCGAACGCTTTTTCGGAGCATCAGTTCGAGCAACAGAGGTTTCTTGCTGTTCGGCAACAGGTGAATTTTCGCCGGGCACAGCTACAGCAGGCACGACTTTGGATTGGCGCTCTTTTTCCAGGTCTTTTTTCTTGCGCGCAATTTCTGCGCGCTCAACCTCTTCAGCTGCACGCCGCGCCAATATTGCAGTTTGTCTGCGCTGTTCAGCATCATCCAAGGCAGAACGACCGAGAATCTTGCCCGATAACTTGGACACAGGTTTTGCCGCTGACACCACTTCCGGTTGTATTTCTTCTTCTGGAACAGTCTCGGCAACCGGAGGTAAAACTTCATCCACAACCGCTACTGTATCTTCTACAACATCGATTGATTGAACAATATCATGGGGCTCATCAGTTACAGGAATCTGGTTATCCACTGCCCCCGCCACAGAAATTTCAGCTTCAACATCTGGCGCAACGCTCTCATCTTCGACAGGCGTATCACCAATGTCACGTTTGACGTAAGTACGCTTTTTTCTTACCTCAACACTGACTGTTTTCTTGGCAGCACCGACACCAGCCTTCAAGGTGCTGACTGTTTTTCGCTTCAACGTAATTTTCTTGGTTCCGCCATCTGCATCATTGCCAGCCCCGTGGGACTCCCGCAGGAACCTAAGCAGGATTTCTTTCTGCTCATCGGAAACGCTCTCAGCAGGCTTACGCTGAGGCAACCCGGCATCTTCCATTTGCTTAAGCAAACGATCAACCGACGTACCAATACTTTCAGCTAATTGGCTGACAATAACATCACTCATGCAGTGCTCCTCTCTTGGCGCAGACTTGCTGATGTAATATCAGACAAACCACGGCGCGCGCGCCGTCATAATCAGGCTGGCGATTTTTTCTTCGCCCAGTTCAGGTGCAATCTCCAGCACATCATCTACCGCTTGTTCAGCGAGTTCTTCCATAGTGCAAATACCACTCGATGCCAATTTGTAGGCTAGCACTTCGTCCATACCCTCCATTCCAAGCAAATCAGCCGCTGGCTGACCACCTACTTTTTCTTCAGAAGCTAGCGCACGCGTCAACAATGCATCTTTGGCGCGAGTACGTAACTCTGTGGCAATTTCTTCATCAAATCCTTCAATGGTCATCATTTCATCAAGTGGGACATATGCCACTTCTTCAAGAGAAGCAAAACCCTCTTCTATCAATACCGCAGCAACATCTTCGTCAACTTCCAACGCCTCCATAAACAACTCAAGAATAGAACCAGCTTCCTGCTGCTGTCTGGCTTCGGCTTCGTCAACACTCATCACATTGATAGTCCAACCTGTTAGTTGCGCAGCCAATTTGACGTTCTGACCACCACGACCAATCGCTTGTGCAAGATTTTCTTCAGCAACAGCAACGTCCATCGTGCGCGTATCTTCATCCATGACGATAGATTCAACTTCTGCGGGCGCCATGGCATTGATAACCAGCTGCGCAGGATTGTCATTCCACAAAACGATATCGATGCGCTCATTATCGAGCTCGCCCGAAACAGCCTGGACGCGTGAGCCACGCATCCCTACACAAGCACCTACCGGATCAATTCTGCCATCATTGGTTTTCACAGCAATTTTTGCGCGCGAACCCGGATCACGTGCCGCTGCACGAATTTCTATCACCTGCTCAGCGATTTCCGGCACTTCAATTTTGAACAACTCGATCAACATTTCTGGACAGCTACGGGAAAGAATCAGCTGGGGACCACGCTGATCCTGTCTAATTTCCAGCAACACTGCGCGTGCACGATCATTCATGCGGAACAACTCACGACCCACAAGATTTTCACGCGGCAGAATCGCTTCCGCATTACCACCGAGATCAACAATAATATTATCGCGTGTCACTTTCTTGACTGTGCCATTCACTAGCTCACCGATACGATGGCGATACATTTCAACCATTTGCGCCCTTTCAGCTTCACGAACTTTCTGGACGATTACCTGTTTTGCAATCTGTGCGGCAATACGGCCAAAACCTACATTTTCCACCACTTCTTCATAGGTATCGCCGGCCTTCAGATTCGCATCTTTCTCATGCGCTTCTTCGATCGTGAACTGGGTACCAAGCTCAGCCAGAACATCATCAGGCATAACAGCCCAACGCCGCACCGTGGTGTAGTTGCCGGTATGTCGATCAATATTGACTTCGATATCAGCATCTTCGTCATAGCGTTTTTTTGTAGCAGTCGCCAGCGCTTGTTCAAGCGCCTGGAAAATCATTTCCTTATCAACCCCCCGCTCGTGGGAGACCGCATCTGCAACCAGGAGAATTTCTTTGCTCATTGCAAGCCCCTTTTTACCCGTTTGAAATTAGTCATCATTCACCAGCTCCTGACCATCATCAACGACATCAAGATCTGAATCTTCAATTGCATCACCTTCACGCAAGGCACCAGCGCCCGGCACGCTTTCTTTCAATGTTTGCTCTCCAAATACGGGAACAACATTTGCTTTATCAATTGTCTCCAAAGGCAACAAATATTCGGTGTCATCTACCTGCAACACCAGATCACCATCTTCCAATCCATTCAAAATGCCTTGAAACCGTTTACGCCCTTGATAAGGCGCTCTCAAACGCACTGCAATCCTGTGTCCGACATAGCTGGCAAATTGCGTCGACGTATAAAGTCGCCGATCCAGACCAGGCGATGAAACCTCCAGCGTATACGCGCTGGCAATCGGGTCTTCAACATCCATCACCGCACTGATCTGGCGACTGATGCGCTCACAATCCTCCAACGTAATACCTACCGGCGAATCGATATAGACGCGCAACAAGCTGCGACGGCCTTGTACAGAAAACTCCAGGCCCCACAACTCACACCCCTGTGCCACCACAACAGGCGTAATCAGATTTTCAAGATCAGCAGCTCTACTCATTACTTACGCGATTCGCCCGTATTACCTAAAAAAATACCCTGAAAAACTCACCATAAAAAAATGGGCACAAGGCCCATCTACATCACTGTTGTCACCAGCATAAATGCCGGATAACAAAAAGCCCCTTAAAGGGGCCCAGTCACAGGCATTGACCTGAATCAACGCCCACATGATTTGGTAGCGGGGGCTGGATTTGAACCAACGACCTTCGGGTTATGAGCCCGACGAGCTACCAAGCTGCTCCACCCCGCAATCACAACCTATGCAGCAATACTACCGACCTTTCGACCGACTTGCTGCTGCAAGGGAGGAGAATTGTAGGGATGAAACCGCTGCAGGTCAATGTAATTCTCTTGTCAGAACGTCACTGGCACATGGGTGTAACCACGTACATTGGCAGAATGCATACGCTTCAAACCATCCCACTTTACGTCGTAATTTGGCATTACCTTGAGGATTTCCTCGAAAGCCACCCGACCTTCCATTCGAGCCATTGCAGCCCCTACGCAGGAATGGATACCAAAACCGAAGCCCATATGATCACGGTTATTCCGCCCCAGGCTGAACACATCAGGATTCTCGAAATGACGCTCATCACGGTTAGCCGCCACCAACAGCATTCCAACACGCTTGCCCTTCGGGATGGTCACCCCGTGCAGCGTCACATCTTCAGTCGTCACTCGACCAATCAGCTGTGACGAACCTTCCATACGCATAGTTTCTTCCACCGCCTTGGAAATCAGTGATGGATCAGCAACGCACTGGGCGCGAACTTCCGGGTTACGAGCTAACGTCACTGTCATATTGCCGATTAACTTGGTTGTAGTTTCGTTACCGGCGATGCCGAGAATCATAAGAAAACCAATCACTTCTTCGTGCGTGATTTCACCAGTACGCTTGGCATCCAGAATGAGACTCAGCAGATCACCCGGCTCGATATGCTTCTCACGTTCCTTGACGAAGTCTTCAAAATACTGCGCCATATTCAGGTAACTTTCCGCCACGATAGGCGGCATCTTCATCACACCGTCTTCGCGTTCCAGCAAATTGTCTGTCCAGACGCGAATCTGGTCATGATCGGATTCAGGAATTTTCAACATGGTTCCGATGACGTACATCGGCAAGTAACAACCAAAATCGGCCACCGCATCAAAATTGCCGGTATCACGAAACGGCTCCAGCAACTTGATGGTTTTGGCGTGGGTCATTGGCTCCAGAGCAGCTACGTTGTCCGGCGTCAATACACGACTGATAACCTTGCGGGTACGGGTGTGCTTGGGCGGCACCATGGTAATCACCATTGGATAGCCTTGCGCTGCATCTGCTTCCAATGCCACGCCTTCTTCACTGGAAAAACGCTTGAAGTCCCGCATGGCCATTTGCACGTCATCAAAACGCGACAGGATGTAATAGTCATCCACCGCGTTGTAGTACACCGGAGCTTCATCCCTCAACGCCTTGTAATAAGGGTAGGGATCATCATGCACATCGTGGGAATAAGGACTGTAAAGTTTGACGTAGTCTTTCTGGGTAGCGGCGGTCATGGATAACTCCTCGATAGCCTTCGGAAGGATTGGCTGGGACAGATAGTAAATGGAGAGATCCATATAGTCAATCAAGCTTGACTATATGCCCAACTACACAACAAGGAGAACTCAAGACAGGCGCTTGCGCTCGTTGGAAGGCGGAATGTTGAGTGACTCCCGGTACTTGGCCACTGTCCGGCGAGCCACATGGATACCTTGCTGATCAAGCAAGTCGGCAAGAGCACTATCCGATAGAGGTTTGCGGACACTCTCTTCAGTGATCAGTTTCTTGATTAAAGTACGCACAGCTGTTGATGAGCACTCACCTCCACCCGCTGTACCCACATGGCTGGAAAAAAAGTATTTAAGCTCGAAAACACCCTGAGGGGTATGCATGTATTTCTGGTTGGTAACACGAGAGATAGTGGACTCGTGCATACCGACAGATTCTGCAATATTGGCCAACACCAGCGGCTTCATCGCCTCCTCTCCGTAATCGAGAAAACCCCTCTGGTATTCCACAATAGCCGTGGCCACTTTCATCAGAGTCTCGTTACGGCTCTCCAGACTTTTCAGGAACCAGCGCGCTTCCTGTAAGTGATCGCGCAAAAATGTATTGTCTGCTGAAGAATCGGCGCGGCGCACCAGCGAAGCGTAATCCGTGTTTATGCGAAGACGTGGTGCAATATCAGGATTTAGCTCTACCACCCAGCGAGAGCGTTTTTTACTGACATAGACATCAGGCACAACATATTCGGTTTTTTCCGCTTCAATATGTGCGCCAGGCTGTGGATTCAGACTCTGGATCAATTCGATCACTTTTTTCAGCGTATTTTCGCGAATATCTGATTTACGCATCAATAGCTTGTAATCATGTGACGCCAAGAGATTCAGATAATCAGACACCACTAACTTTGCATCCAGCAACCACGGCGTGTCTTGATGCAATTGGTTTAATTGAATCAATAAACATTCGCGCAAATCGTGCGCGGCAACACCGGGGGGATCAAATTGTTGCACGCGATGCAACACGGCCATCACTTCATCCAGCTCCAATGAATCAGCATCAAGATCCGTTGCCTCTTCCATCGCTTCCCACTGGGAAGACAAGCCCTGAAAAATCTCTTCAATACCACTCTCAAGAAAACCTGTCGGTGCAACTGCATCAATAATTGACATAGCAATAATGCGGTCGCGATCCGTCATCGGCGTGAGATTCAATTGCCATTGCAAATGGTCTTGCAGGGTTTCTGTCACTGCATTACGGTTTTCGAAGCTGTAATCATCGTCTGCGTTCTGACCAGATGAATTACTGCCGGACTGGTAGACATCATCCCACTGGCTATCCACTGGAAGTTCATCCGGGATGTTTTCACCCTGCCAGTCATCGGATGATTCAGTACGCTGTTCCGGTGCGCTGAAATCAGTGACTTCATTTGATGTCTGGTGCAACCGGACGAGATCTTCTTCACTGATGCGCGGCAGATCATCATCGAGGGATTCGCCCTGCTCCACCAGTTCCAGCATGGGATTGGAATCCAGCGCCTGCTGGATTTCCTGCTGCAGCTCCAGCGTAGACAATTGCAACAGTTTGATGGCCTGTTGCAACTGCGGTGTCATCGCCAGGGATTGACCAAGCTTGAGCTGGAAGGATTGTTTCATTGAAAGAACAGCTTCATGAATGGGTACTTGCCATACGGCTGTAACGGCACTTGCTTCCTAGTCTAGACAGCCCTCTGCGAGCAAGCAAGCAAAGACCATGCCTAAACACCGGCAAAACATACTTATCCAGTTTTTCTGGTCTGGCATCATTTCATGCAAGCAAACGCTGCAAGCGGGAAAATACCTTAATGACATCCGGCCTGATCGCACGGGCATTCATCAATTGCTGTTCGTAAAGACTGATTCTCACCAGACCAGCCACCTGTTCCGGAGCGGGCAAAGACTGATCCATTTCCAGGGCTAACTGCAAGTACAGCGCTGTTTGAAGGAC
>DATIDQ010000201.1:0-5477 GCA_035456205.1 Pseudomonadales bacterium | reverse complement strand
GGATGGCGATGGCTTTGGTGATCGCTGCGATGACCCGGTACCTGTGCCTGAAGATATTGCTGGCGATACAAACAAAGACGAAAAAGGAAAGGCTGTCGCATTTGCCGGTGACATAAACGGCGACGGTTACGGCGATTATGTAATTGGAATTCCTGGATATGATCTCCCTGCAGCGCCGCTAAAAAAGGCAATGAAAAATGCTGGGCGCGCTGAAGTAATTTCCGGTAAAAACGGTGACGTGTTGATGCTTGTTAACGGCGTTGCTGCAAAAGATGCTCTAGGTACTTCAGTTGCAGGCAATGCTGATATTGATGGAGACGGATTCATCGACGTGGCAGTTGGTTCTCCCGGAGCAGATAACAAAACAGATGGATTAAAAAATACGGGGTGTGTCACTATTCTTTTTGGGCCAGATGGGGGGCGTAACAAAACATTGTGCGGCCAGAAGCCTAATAGCCAATTTGGATTTTCAATTTCTCTGGCAGATGCAAATAAAGATGGATTTGCAGATATTCTTGTAGGCTCTCCTAAAGAAGACCGGATCCTGGAGGGTTGGTCGGATTGGAAGAATGCAGGTTCAGCTGTGCTTGTTTCAGGAAAGGATTACTCGCAAATAATCAAGGTTTCAAATTTTTTACCTGGTGCAGAAGCTGGAAGTAGTGTTCTCCTCGCTGATCTGAATAATGACGGTTTTAGCGAAATCATTGTTGGAGCACCAAAGACTTATTGGTATTACGCTGGTGAAAGTGGTAGCGGCGACGGAATGTTCTCCTCTGGATCTGATACGAACAGAAATGCGGGTGAGGTTTCTGCGTACTCCTTGAATGGATCGGAGTTTTGGGTTGCCGAGGGCTATTCAAGACATGCTTATTTTGGGGCAGCATTGGCGGCTGCGGATATCGATAAGGATGGCATTACGGATGTAATAGTAGGTGCTCCTGGTGAAGATTTCCTTGCCTTGGAAGCTGGTAGCGTGAAAGTTTTGTCTGGCGATAATGGCATTCCATTTACAACAATATATGGCCAGGTGGCCAAAGCCGGTTTAGGTAACAGCGTTGCGGCAGGTGACGTGAACGGCGATGGTTTTGTAGACATCATTGCCGGTGCAACACTTGACGATAAGCCTGGCGAGACAGTGATCAAGGATGCCGGCAGTGTTTCCGTGTGGAGTGGTAGTGATTACAGCCTGATCAGTACCAAATATGGTGATGTATCAAAAGATCATTTTGGCTCATCCGTGAGCGCAGGTGACATCAACAACGATGGCAAAGCGGATCTGATTATCGGCATTCCCGGTAAAGATATTCCCGCTGCAAAAACCATTAAAGATGCCGGTGCGGTGCAGGTGATGTCTGGTGCCAGTTTGTAAACGTTTTTATTATTTTAGATAAAGGACGTTCTATGAAAAAGCTATCCCGTTTGGTGTTTACTTGCGTGCTGCCTTTGCTTTTTCTTATGGGAAGCTCCGCTGCATTGGCAGCTGATGCAGACAGCGACGGTGTGTTTGACAGCATTCGCCAGATTAGCGCCGGTGAATTGAATACCTGTGCATTGGATGCAGTGGGTGTGAAATGTTGGGGTTTCTCCAGTAATGGAGTGAATGACGTACCTGCACTGGTAAATCCCGTGATGGTCAGTGTCGGTGGCGGTTACGCCTGTGCGCTTGACGATAACGGTGTGCACTGTTGGGGTGTTACGAGTAATCCCCAAGGTCAGACTACCGTGCCACCACTCACCAATCCGGTGACAGTGAGTGCGGGATGGGTGCACAGTTGTGCCATTGATAACACCGGCGTGCATTGTTGGGGCAGCAATAGTGATGGCCAAACCACGGTGCCGCCGCTGACCAATCCGGTGGCGGTGAGTGCAGGGGGGCTGCACACCTGCGCTATTGATAACACCGGCGTGCATTGCTGGGGCAAGAATGATAATGGCCAAACCACCGTGCCACCGTTGACGAATCCGGTGGCGATAAGCACAGGGCAAACACATTCCTGTGCGCTGGATAATACGGGTGTGCATTGCTGGGGGAACACATCCTCAGTGCCGCCGTTGACGAATCCGGTGGCGGTAGATGCCGGTGATAGCCATACCTGCGCGCTGGATACCGCTGGCGCGCACTGTTGGGGTTGGGATGGTTACGGGCAGAGCTCTACCATCCCCACTATGTCGAATGTGCAACAAGTGAGTGCTGGTACGTTTCACAGTTGTGCGCTGGCCAATAATCAGGTGTTTTGCTGGGGCGGCAATTATTATGGCCAGTCTTCAGTGCCTACCAGTCTGGTGAGCGGTGACAACTGCCCGGCGGTGGCGAATGCCGACCAGAAAGATAGTGATGGTGATGGTATTGGCGATGCGTGTGATCCTGATATAGATGGCGATGGTGTAGCGAACGTCAGCGATGCTTTTCCGCTCGATCCAACAGAAACAGTGGATACCGATGGCGACAATATTGGTGACAACACTGATCCGATCGTTGGCGATGCCAACACGCTGAATAATTTTTATGATCAGATAAAAACTGATAAAGCCGGTTCATCGGTTGCATTCGCCGGTGATTTTGATGGTGACGGTTATGGCGATTATGTAGTTGGTATTCCCGGTTACGATTTGCCAGCAACACCGATGACAAAAATCCAGAAAGATGCGGGCCGTGCTGTAGTTATTTCCGGAAAAAACGGTGATGAACTGGCATCAGTGAAAGGTTTTTCTGCCAACAGTGCCATGGGTTTTGCCGTAGCGGGCAATGGCGATATCAATAACGATGGTTTTGCTGATGTGGTTGTTGGCGCGCCACATGTATTAAAAGATTCAGGCAGCATTACAGTGTTGTATGGGCCGAATGGCGCAGTACAACAGAGTCTTTTGGGTCCGCTGGATAAAAAAACATTGATGGGTTCTTCGCTTGCGTTGGCTGATTGGAATAATGATAACCATGCTGATATTGTCGTTGGTTTGCCAAAAGCGGATGAATCCTTGAATGCAATTGTTGATGCCGGTTGTGTGTTGATAGTATCTGGAGCTGACGCAACGCTACAGACTGTATTGGGTGATTTTTGTGGCGCTACAGCAAAAGCTTATTTCGGTACGTCTGTTGCAGTGGGTGATGTTGATCATGATGGCGCATCGGATTTGATTGTTGGCGCGCCCAATGACGATGATATTGCCAACAAGCTGAAAGACACCGGTAGCGTGACTGTATACCTGAATTCCGGCACACCATTGGAGCCTGTATACGGTGCAGTCGCAAAAGCCTATCTCGGTAAAGCGGTTGCTGCGGGCAACATTGACGGCGTAGCAGGTGATGAAGTGCTGGCTGGTGCACCGGGTGATGACAAACCTGCAACACTTAATACCAAAAAGCTTGCTGATGCCGGCAGCGTTACCGTGTTTTCTGGTGATGGTTCGCAACTTACCCAAAAGTACGGTGCAGTCGCTAAAGCCGGTTCAGGTAGTAGCGTTGCGGTGGGCGACGTGAATGGTGATGGTTTTGTAGACATTATTGCTGGTGCATCGCAAGATGACAAAACCGACACAAAAGTTATCAAAGATACCGGCAGTGTTTCCGTGTGGAGTGGCAGTGATTACAGCCTGATCAGTACCAGGTATGGTGATGTATCCAGAGATTATTTCGGATCAGCTGTGAGTGCCGGTGATATCAACAGCGATGGTAAAGCAGATCTGGTTATTGGCATTCCGGGTAAAGATACCGTTGGTGAGAAACCGATCAAGGATACTGGTGCGGTCCAGATTTTATCCGGCGCAACTATCGGCTTGTAATGGCCTGTGTAACAAACCCATGCTACGCTACATTCACGACATCTTTGTAAGGGAGAAAGAGCGATGAAGAAGATAATCGTAATTCTGGTTGCCGCCGCTTCTGCTTTATGGGGCACTTCAGTATTGGCCAAGGCCTCTTGCAGCGGGCCAAGCAAAGATGGCAATACATGGAACCTGGTTTGTGCAGCTGACACCTCAGGTGATGCCCAGACCGAGTATCAGTGTGATTACATCCTCAGTGTGACCAATGCAAATGGAGAAACCAACCAGAAGGAAGCGACTGGCTCCGTTGGCTCAGGGCTGAGCGGGGTAGTGCTCTGGTCTAACATCCAGTCTGATGGCAGCGATATTACTTCTGCCAGTATTGTCAGTGGGTCATGCGTTGCACAATAAAGTTGACTGGTTTGTTAACGGCTGTAAGCGGAAAAAATCTTTATTATGCAAACAACGAAAGTAGTAGTACTGGGTGGTGGTAGTTTCGGTACTGCGATTGCCAATATGATGGCCGAAAATGGTCGGTCATCTACCTTGTGGTTGCGCGATGCGGCACGCGCAACAGAAATGCAGGCCAAACGTGAGAACCACACTTACTTGCCCGGCTTGCGGCTGGATGATCGCCTGCAAATTTCTTCAGATCTGGCAGCGTCGTTACATGATGCAGCGATTGTTTTCGTTTCCGTGCCCAGCAAAGTCTTCCGCTGTGTTATCCAGCAAATCCGTCCGTTGCTGGAAGCAGATGCTATCGTTGTCAGTACCGCAAAAGGTATTGAAACCGGTGAAGATCATCACGGCTTCTGGTTGATGAGTGATGTATTGAAACAGGAATTGCCGGATCACCGTATCGCTGTGTTGAGCGGGCCAAATCTTGCCAGTGAAATTGCTGAAAAACAATTGACCGGTACAGTGGTGGCCAGCAGTGATCCTGTTACCTGTGAGTGTGTGCAGGATGTGTTGCGCAGCCCGTATTTTCGTGTGTACAGCAACAGTGATGTTTACGGCGTGGAGCTTGGCGGCGTATTAAAAAACAGCTATGCGATTGCTTGTGGAATGGCTGCTGCATTGGGGCTGGGTTACAACACCATCAGTATGCTGATCACGCGCAGCCTCACTGAAATGGGTCGCTTGGCGGCGAAGCTGGGTGCGGATCCTCTAACGTTTATCGGTCTGGCCGGCGTCGGTGATCTGATTGTGACTTGCACGTCACCGAAGTCGCGCAATTACCGTATCGGTTTTGCCCTGGGGCAGGGTAAATCCTTGCAACAGGCGATTGATGAAGTAGGGCAAGTGGCCGAAGGTATCAACACGGTGCATCTGGTGAAATTGAAAGCGGATGAACTCGGTGTGTATATGCCATTGGTCAGTGCATTGAATGATATTGTTTTTAATGGCCGCAGTATTGCAGAAACCAGCGCAGCATTGATGGGTAGCGATAACAACAGTGATGTTGAATATCGCTCTAATCTGACAGGACGTTAATCATGAAATTATTTTTCCTGCGTCACGGTCAGGCTGGACACAATCGTAATGACGATATTCGCGAACTGACGCAGCAGGGCCGCGATGATGTGCGGTGTGTTGCCAACGCTCAACACGAAGCAATGGCCTGCGTGCAACACGTGTTGGTCAGCCCGATTGTACGTGCGCAGCAAACTGCAGATATCGCCTGTGAAGTAGCAAATATCAAGGCGCCGCGTGAC
>DATIDQ010000200.1:0-19327 GCA_035456205.1 Pseudomonadales bacterium | reverse complement strand
GTATGTTGCTGGGAATGAAAGGGCAGTATTTGTTGTTTGCCGAAGGAGCGCTGAATATCCGTAAATTTACGGCGTATGAGGTGGAATTTTCTACAGTGTCGGAAAGTACATGAGCCAGACGAGCACGCAAGCAGTATTCCTGAAAAATTATCAGCCGTCAGATTTCCTGATTGATGAGACGATCCTGAATTTTCAGTTGGCCGAAACGGCCACTACAGTGAATGCACGTTTGATGATGCGCCGCAACCCGGCAGGCAATCCCGCTGCTGAATTGGTATTGGATGGCAGTGGGCTGGACACACGACGTTTACTACTGAATGGCAAGGTACTGGCGGCGAATGAATACCAGATCATCGGTGACAAGTTGCACATCCTGTTGCCAGTGCCTGAAAAATTTGAACTGGAGTCCATCGTCAGCATCAAGCCGCAGTTGAATACGGCGCTGGAGGGTTTGTATAAATCACGCAATATGTTTTGCACGCAGTGTGAGGCAGAAGGTTTTCGCAGGATTACCTGGTATCTCGACCGACCAGATGTAATGTCTCTATTTACTGTCACGATTCTCGGAGAAGAAAAACGCTATCCAGTGCTGTTGTCTAATGGCAATCTGGCAGAAAGCGGCAAGCTCAATAATGGAATGCACTGGGCAACATGGAAAGATCCTTTCAAGAAACCGTGTTATCTATTTGCGCTGGTAGCAGGTGACCTGAGGTTCGTAGAAGATTTTTTTATTACCATGTCTGGTCGGCGCATCACCTTGCGCATCTATGTGGAAGCAAAGGATCTGGTGAAATGCAGTCACGCGATGTCGTCACTGAAAAAAGCGATGGCATGGGATGAAAAAGTCTATGGTCGTGAATACGACCTGGATATTTACATGATTGTGGCTGTTGATGATTTCAACATGGGCGCGATGGAAAACAAAGGGCTGAATATTTTTAACACGTCATGTGTATTGGCGCGCTCTGAAATTACCACTGATAAAGGTTTCCAACGCGTTGAAGCCGTTGTTGCCCATGAATATTTTCACAATTGGTCCGGCAACCGCGTCACCTGTCGTGACTGGTTTCAGCTGAGTTTGAAAGAAGGTTTTACGGTTTTTCGTGACAGTGAATTTTCTGCTGATATGGGGTCGCGCACCGTTAAACGTATCGAAGAAGTGAACATGCTGCGCACCGCACAATTTGCGGAAGATGCAGGCCCGATGGCGCATGCGGTGCAGCCGCAGTCCTATATGGAAATATCCAATTTTTATACCGCTACTGTGTATGAAAAAGGGGCGGAAGTGGTGCGTATGCTGCATCGTTTACTCGGGGCAAAAAAATTCCGTGCGGGTACAGATTTGTATTTTGATCGTCATGATGGACAAGCAGTGACGATTGATGAATTCCTTGCTGCGATGGAAACAGTATCAGGCCGTGATCTCACGCAATTCCGCTATTGGTATACCCAGGCGGGTACGCCGGTATTGAAAGTGCGCAGTGAATACAATAAAAACGACCAGACACTGGTGTTGAATGTTGAACAAAGTTGTCCTCCGACGCCGGAAGCGCCCGGTTTTGACGGTAAAGGCAAGGAGCCGTTTCATATTCCGCTGGCTATCAGCCTGCTGGGTGAAGCAGGCGGTATGCCGCTGTATCTGCAAGGCCAGCCAAACGTTGAGCAAACGGATGCTATACAAAAAGACAATACGGAATGCGTGCTTGAAATCACTAGTCAACAGCAACAGTTTGTTTTTGAAAATGTTAAAGAAAAGCCGGTGCTGTCGTTGTTGCGTGGATTTTCAGCGCCGGTGCGACTGGATTATCCCTATACCAGTGAAGAATTGGCATTCCTGATGAGTCATGATAGTGACGGTTTTAATCGTTGGGATGCTTCGCAGCAATTTGGTGTACAGGTATTGCAGAAACTGGTGGAGAAAATTCTGCAGAAACAAACACTGGAGCTGGATGCAAAATTGATTGCTGCTTATCGCGTGTTGTTGCAGGACGAAACTCTGGATCCTGCGATGGTCGCGCTGATGCTGGAATTGCCAGGAGAGAATTATCTGGCTGAGCAGTCTTCTGTTGCGCATCCGGAGGCGATTCATCAGGCGCGTCAATTTGCTCGTAAAACGCTGGCAAGAGAATTGCGTCGTGAAATGCAGGCGCTGTATGTGCGCTATCAGGTCACCGGAGGCTATCAGCCGGTGTCTGCTGCTATTGCCAGCCGTAGTTTAAAAAATACGGCTTTGTCGTATCTGATGCTGCTGGATGAAAAAGAGCCGGCGCAGATGTGTCTGGATCAATATAACAACGCCGCCAATATGACAGATGCCAGTGCAGCACTGCAGGCATTAATCAATTGCTCTGCAGATTTTGTTGCGCCGGTACGTGATAAAGCCTTGCGTATTTTCTATCGGCGTTGGCAACACGAGCCATTGGCAGTGAACCATTGGCTGCAATTGCAGGCTGCCGGTTATTTGCCGGGTGCTTTAAGTCGGGTCAAGGATTTGCTGACGCATGAAGCATTTGATATCAAAAATCCCAACAAGGTTCGCGCTGTGATTGGCTCATTTTGTGGTCAGAATCCGGTGCACTTTCATGCAGATGATGGCAGCGGTTACCGGTTTCTTGCAGACAAGGTGATTGAGCTTGACGCGATGAATCCGCAAATTGCTGCGCGCTTATTGAGTCCGCTAACGCGCTGGCATAAATTCCCGGCAAGCAATCAGGAAAAAATGCGTGGAGAATTACAGCGTATTCTGGTGAGTGGAAATCTGTCACCTGATGTTTTTGAAGTGGCTAGCAAATCTGTTAATTAGTCTTGTAATTAATAGCAGTCCCGTACAGAGAACAAGCATCGGCCAGTTGCCGAATTGTTGATACGGTGTATGGCCGCGATAGGCTTGCACTGTTCCTTGCAAAATAAAGCGTTCGAATTGTGGCGAACGACTGATAATTTCTCCCTTGCGATCAATAAACGCTGAAATACCATTACTGGTAGCGCGCAGCATTTCTCTGGCATTTTCGCGCGCACGCATCTGTGCCATTTGTAAATGCTGGTGCGGGCCAATCGATGCACCAAACCACGTGTCATTGCTGACAGTGAGCAGAAAATCAGCATCGCCTGCCTGTGCGGCGACCAGTTCGGGATAGGCAATTTCATAACAGATGCTGGATGCAATACTCATTATTCCGCTGTTCATATTGGGTTGATTCGCAGGGCCAACCTGAAAATCGGAAATGGGCATTTTGAAAAAATCCAGTAATCCCTCCAGCCATTTTTGCAGCGGAACATATTCACCGAAAGGTACCAGACGCTGTTTGTGATAGAAACCACTGGCTTCACCCAACCCCAGCATGCTGTTATGAAAAACTCTGGTGCCATCTGCTTCTACATGCGCGGATGGAACGCCAGTAATTAACGCGCCGCCGTTATTTTTCAGTTGTTCATCAATAGCAGAAAAATAGGGATGTTCCGGTGTGTACAGTTCCGGAATAGCAGCTTCTGGCCAGACAACCAGTGTATTTTTTTGCCAGAATGGAGTGCTCATGTCGCGATACAGTGCGCGTATGGCTTGTCTTTGTTCCGGCTTCCATTTCATTTGTTGCGGAACATTCCCCTGTATCAGTGCAAACGGTTGCTGCAGACCGGGCACAGCATTGGTCCACTCTATTTTCCCCAGCGTGATGGCGCCTGTAGCAGCCAGAACCAGTGTTAATACCGGAGCCCAGAAAAGTTTGCGCTGCTGCAGGGCAATAAAAAGAGTCGATGTCAGCAGTGCCAGCCAGAAACTGATGCCGTAAACCCCGGTAACAGGAGCCCAGTTGCCCATGAAGGTATTGGTCTGGCTGTAGCCAATAAACAGCCACGGGAACCCTGTGAGTATCCAGCTGCGAAACCATTCATCCAGCATCCATGCTGCTGGAAATCCGATAGCAATGCCCAGTGGTTTATCCTGAATAAAACGGTGCCAACACCACATCGGAATTAAAAACAGCAAAGCCATAAAGCAGGAAAATAAAAAAATCAGTAATGCAGCCAATGGAGCCGGGGCGGGGCCGTATTCGTGCACACTGACATAAATCCATGATGCCCCGGTGCCATAGCATCCAAGGCCGAATAAAAAACTACGCCAGTAACGGCGGCGGCAAGAAATGTTTTGTGATAGCCAGAGATAAGCTAGCAGCGGCAGTGGTGCAAACCACCACCAGTCAAAAGGTGCGAGCGCGAGCGGCAGCAGCGCACCAGCGAATAGCATGCAAATATCGCCTGACTTTCCTTCCGGTTTTATCATTGTGCTGGTTATTCGTCGTCGTTATTGTTGGATGCTTGCGGCAGTGTCACACGCAGCATATGGATCTGGCGTTTGTCTGCATTAATAACGCGGAAGCTGAAATTATTGATGGTGGCCATTTCATTGCGACGCGGTAGATGGCCAAAGGTATGCATGAGAATGCCGCCAATGGTGTCGAATTCTGCATTGGATAAATTAGAGCCAAAAACAGCATTGAAATCTTCAATCGGTGTTAATGCTTTCACCAGATAGTCATTGCCTGATAATGGGCGTATGAAGCGTTCATCTTCTTCGATGTCTGTTTCATCTTCGATATCGCCAACAATTTCTTCCAGTACGTCTTCAATCGTGACCAGCCCGGCCACATTGCCATATTCATCCACCACGATAGCCATGTGGTAACGATTCTGGCGAAATTCACGCAGCAATTCGCTGATGCGTTTGGTTTCTGGAATAACATTGGCGCGATGCAGGTGCTCTTCAACCTGAAAATTTTCCTTGTTTCTGAGTATCAGTGGCAGCAGGTTTTTTGCCAGCAAAATGCCGACGATCTGGTCTGGTGTTTCGCCTAATACAGGGAAACGTGAATGTTCTGATTCGATAATGACGGGTAGCAGTGTTTCCAGGGAATCACTGGCTTTCAGGGTAACCATCTGGCGGCGCGGTACCATGATGTCGCAGACCATCTTGCCGCGCACCTTGAGTGCATTTTCCATAATGGAAAACATTTCGTCATCAAGCAGTTGCTGTTTGTGCGCGTCATCCAGGATTTCAAGCAGATCGTTACTGTCACGTAATGACATGCCGATGGCTTTCATGAAACGGTCTAGCCAGGATTTTTCCGTTGGACTGCCGTTGATGTCATCATTCATGATGGTGGTGCTCTTCTGTATCGTAAGGATTGGCAAAGCCCAGTGTGTGCAAGATAGCAATTTCCCGTGCTTCCATGATGTCGGCATCCGTGTCTTCAATATGGTCAAAGCCCAGTAGATGCAGGCTGCCGTGTATCACCATATGTGCCCAGTGTGCTGCCAGTGGTTTCTGTTGTTCACTGGCTTCGCGCACGACAACGGCAGCGCAGATGGCCAGATCACCGAGTATTGGTGGATCACAATCCTCAGGCAGATCACTGGGAAACGATAATACATTAGTAGCAGATTTTTTTTGACGGTACTGTCCGTTCAATGCGGCGCTTTCTGTTTCATCGACAATACGGATAGCAATATCTGCGCGTGTCCGTAAACCATCCAGCGCGGTGTTAACCC
Organism: Pseudomonadales bacterium; assembly: GCA_035456205.1. GTDB lineage: Bacteria > Pseudomonadota > Gammaproteobacteria > Pseudomonadales > UBA7239 > UBA7239. The sequence goes on along the minus strand of DATIDQ010000200.1, from coordinate 13,783 downwards.
AGCAGGAAAAAAGTTCGTCAGCTGGAACATTATCTGCGCCGCAGGCATTATCAACGTCTACATGAATAGGCATTATTTACTACCGTTTTCATATCGATCATACGCATCAACAACGCGCTGCACTAATGGGTGCCGCACGACATCCCGTGAAGTAAAGCGGGTGAAACTGATGCCATCAACGCCGTGCAATACTTCACAGGCATGCAGTAAACCGGAACGTGTGCCGCGTGGCAGATCAATTTGTGTGGCATCACCCGTGATCACAGCTGTTGAGCCGAAGCCGATACGTGTGAGGAACATTTTCATTTGTGATTCAGTGGTGTTCTGGCTTTCATCGAGAATGATGAAGGCGTTGTTCAGTGTGCGGCCACGCATATAAGCCAACGGTGCAACTTCGATGATCTGGCGCTCGAGCAGTTTTCCCACCGTTTCAAAGCCGAGCATTTCGTACAGTGCGTCATACAAGGGGCGCAGGTAAGGATCAATTTTTTGCGCCAGATCACCCGGTAGAAAACCCAGTTTTTCACCGGCTTCTACAGCAGGGCGTACCAGTAACAGGCGCTCTACTTTATCGTTTTGCAGGGCTTCTACCGCGCAGGCAACAGCCAGATACGTTTTACCTGTGCCAGCAGGCCCGATGCCGAAATTGATGTCGTGGCGCTGTATGGCACGCACATAGTCTATCTGTGTGGCGCCGCGCGGTTTGATCATGCCTTTTTTGGTGCGGATTGCTACCGACTCTTGCTGGTTTGTGACACCGGCTATCAAGGTATCGACATTGGCATTCTGTAAACTGAGATGCACTGCTTCCGGCGTCAATTCTTTTTTGCCTGCAGTTTCAGCGTAGAGTTGTTGTAAAACAGCGAGTGTGGCACTTACTGCAATAGCCGATCCACTGACGGAGAATACATTGCCGCGCGGATTGATCAGCACATCCAGGCGCTGCTCGATTTGTTTCAGGTGCTGGTTGAGCTGGCCACAGAGACTGGTCAGTCGGTGATTATCAGCAGGTTCCAGCACCAGTGTGCGGGAATCAGATAAGTCTGTTTCGGTTTTCAATGCGGCCCTGAAACGCTCATGGCGTTGTCGATCATGCTCTAGGATATACGAGTGTCGCACCGCTGTGGAAGCAATGGAGCGACATTTTGCTCCTCGAATTGTGCCCGGTACGGGATAGTCGCCAGAATCTGGTTGATGGTTTGTATATCCATGGGTTTGCTACAGACGGCATCGGCGCCACAATCCAGTAATTCCTGGATATCCTCTTGTTCAAACCAGGCGCTGAGCACGATGATGCAGGGTTGTTGCTTGCCCGGATGCTGCATGCTGCGAATTTTACCAATAGCGGTGATGCCGTCGACATCGGGCATATGGATATCGATTAAAACGCAGGCAAATGTCTGCCATGTCAGCAAGGCCATAGCTTCGGTAGCAGATGTTACCAATGTGACATGATGGCCGGCAGACTCCAGCAAACAACGTGATGCAATACGATGGATATCGGCATCATCAACCACCAGTAATTTCAGTGACGGTGTTACTGTTGTAGATTCCTGTGTTGTCGGGGTGGCAATACACAATGAGCGCGGTTTGGCTATGGGAGTAGAAAATTCTGTTGCCAGGGGAAGCGCCAGTGTAAAAATGCTGCCACGGCCTTCCTGACTGTCGACAGTGATATCCCCACCCATGGCACGTGCCAGTTCACGACTGATGCTGAGGCCGAGTCCGGTGCCACCAAAGCGGCGCTGGATGTCACGCCCTTGGTTGAATGGCATGAAGAGTTGCTGAATGGCATCAGCAGGCATACCGATACCGGAATCAATAATCTGGAAACATATCGTAATGCTGTTGTCAGTCTGGCTGGATTTTTTTATCTCGAGTTTGACAATGCCTCTCGTGGTAAATTTGATGGCATTGGATAATAAATTCAGTAAAACCTGACGAATTTTATCGGCGTCACCGATCAGCACAGCAGGTAAAGTATGATCAATATTTGCGCTCAGCAATAACTCTTTTTCCGCAGCCAGCCCTTCCAGTAAAGCCAGCAAATTATTGACAACCTCCGCAAGAATAAAACTTTCATGGGTGATCGTCAGTTGGTTGGCTTCCATTCTGGATTGTTCCAGCGTGCCATTGAGCAGTAACAGCAATTCGTGGCTAGTACTATTGAGAGTATTTAACAGTTTTCGTTGTGCATCACTCAGTGTGGTATTGCCTAACAGGCGCACAATCGATAACAAACCGGTTAATGGATTGCGAATTTCGTGACTGAGAATGGTCAAGGCGCTGGATTTTATGATGGCGGATTTTTCTGCCAGTCGTTTTGCGCGATGCAGTTTCCGTATGCGTACTGCACCGGAAAAAGTGGAGAAAAGCAGGAGAAACAACAATAGAACGAAAGAAAAAATCAGATACATACGTGGCGCTATCCTTAGCGAAATTGGCAGATACTGATACCGCCTTACAATTTACCTGCATTATTTTTTAAATAATCTGCTACGCCTGCTGGATTGGCTTTCATGCCGGCATCTCCTTTTTGCCAGCCGGCAGGGCATACCTCGCCATGTTCAGCGTGGAACTGTAACGCGTCTATCAAACGCAGCAGCTCATCAATGTTGCGGCCGAGTGGCAAGTCATTAACGATCTGGCTGCGCACTACACCTTTCTGGTCGATGAGAAACGCGCCGCGATAAGCAACACCACCATCCGTTTGTACATCGTAATCACGTGCAATCTGTTGTGTTAAATCGGCAGCCATGGTGTATTTCACCGCACCGATACCGCCGTTTTCAATCGCGGTATTGCGCCACGCGTTGTGCGTGAAATGCGAGTCGATAGAAACGCTGACCACTTCCACACCGCGTGCAGTAAAGTCAGGCATACGGTGATCGAGTGCAATCAACTCAGACGGGCAGACAAACGTAAAATCCAGCGGATAAAAAAACAGCAGCGCATATTTGCCGCGGATGGCAGAGGCAAAGTGAAAATCGCTAACGATCTCACCGTTACCCAATACAGCGGCGCAATGAAAATCCGGTGCAGGTCTGCCGACAAGTACGGCCATCAGCTGGCGACGGCTTCTTTGATCAGTGGCAACAGCTCACCTTTGGCATGCATTTCAGTGACGATATCGCAGCCGCCAATCAGTTCGCCTTTCACCCACAATTGCGGGAAAGTGGGCCAGTTACCGTAGGCGGGCAGGTTGGCGCGAATTTCCGGATTGGACAGGATATCGACATAGGCAAAACGCTCGCCACAGCTCATCAGCGCTTCCACAGTGCGGGCAGAAAAGCCGCATTGTGGCGCATTCGGGCTGCCTTTCATGTACAGGATGATGTTGTTGCTTTCGATCTGTTCTTTGATTTGATCCATGATATCCACGGTAAAAACCTCGCTATAAAAATATTCAGGCACGGCAATACCGACATTCTAACGGGCGAGGCGGGGAAATACGACCAGAGCCTGCATGGGGTTAGCCGGGAGTGGCTATGTCCCCGCACAATACCCGCAGGCCGTTGAGTGTACTGATGGCAATGGACAGTGTGATGCAGAGCGCGCCGCCGGTGATGGACAGGTAGGGCTTGCTGACCTGCACGCGTCCCGGTTCAGCAATGGCCTGCTGGTAGTAATGGCGTCTGGCCCAGATGCCATCAGACGCATCATCCAACGGAGCAAAGCGCGGATCCATGTGTGCATGGCTGCTATCCGGCAAAAAATTCTGGCCTACTTGCTTGCCGAGTTCATCCAGAAGGTAACAGCGTTTGACCCATGGTTGTGCCAGAAAATGCTGTAAGGCTTGCAGCGGTGTTTCGCCAGAGCGTATGCCGATGGCTGCTTCAAAAAAACTGTTGGTATACGGCACGAGTTTGACTTGGCTGGCATCATCTTCAAGCTGGCTATCGTGTTTCAGTTTGGCAAACAATTCACCGATGACTGGATGAAACGGAGACTTGGGTAACTGGCTTTCCGGTCGGGCAAAGAAAAAACCTTGTACAAAATCGATATCGGATTGCAGGGCAATCAGCGCCTGTTCTTCTGTTTCGATCCCCTCAATGAGTGCCAGACTTCCAGCCTGATGAATCAGGCTGGTCAGGCCGGGAAGAATGCGCCGGACCCTGCTACTGCACGCAGCTTGATCTATCAATGTCTTGTCGAGTTTGACGATGTGCGGAGAGAGATTCCAGATGCGGTTGAAATTGGAATGACCGACACCGAAATCATCGATAGCAATCAGACAACCCATGTCGCGGTAGTAGTGAATGGCATCCGCCAACTGGCTTTCATCCTGGATTTGTCCTTCAAGAATTTCAATCACAATCCGGTGTGGAGGAATGTTGTAGCGTTGCAGCAACTCGTTAAAAAATGGACCAAATTGTTTGCCGTGCACAGTAGTTAACGGGTTGAGATTCAGGAACAGCCAGGTCTCGTCACCCGCCTGTTGCATAAAATTGCTGACATGCAGTGTGCGGCAAAGGCGATCGATAAAAACAGATTGTGCGAGACTGCTGGCTTCGGAAAACAGCATGAGTGGCGAGATGGGGATGCCGTCTGCCAGTGATGGCCTTATCAAACCTTCGTATCCGACGATCCGTTGATGGGCGAGGCTGTAAATCGGTTGAAAGTGGCTGCGCAATTGCACCTGGTCACAGGTGGCGGCATAACGGTTTTCCTTGAGTGCAATAAACGATTCCATGTAATCGAGCGTGAGCTGCTGGTCCGGTTGTGAAAACTGCAGTGGCATCATGGATTGGCCCCATTTCATTGTGATTGGGCGGTTGCCCGGACATAACAAAGCAAATAGCAGGCCATGATGATGTGAAGCTAAGCACTAATCTTGCTATTTTAGTGGGGTTATATTGCATTTTTATGGTGCGGGGAAATAAATGCGAACCGTTATGGTGCGCTTGCTCGTATTCAGGGCAAAAATTCTACAGTGAGTGGGCGGCTGACGCTGCGACCATGGTCATCCACGGCCATCGCATTGTACGTACCGGATTGTTGTGGTCGCCACGCCAGTGACTCCTGCGGCTTGGCTGTGCCGATAAAAACAGCATCGGCAAACCAGAATACCTGCTGTACATCGGCAGCCACACGCGCTTGCAGTGGAATGGTTTCATCATTGTGTGACATCCGCAGTGTATACGTCACGCCGGCAAGAGGTTGGTTTATGACGGGATAATCGCGTTCATCACCTGCAGTGAGTGATGTGCAATGATTGTCCGTCGCGGGTGGTTGGCGGCGTGGAATCCCGGCCAGACGAAATTGCTGAAAAATTTCCGATGACCAGAATTCATAAATATCGGTGCGTGTTGTTGCTACATCGTAAGGTGGACAAGCGGCCAGACCGGTACGTGTGTCGATCACAACCGGTCTGTGCAAAGTCGATACGCGAATAGGGGACTTGCCGGGAATAAACCAGGTGTCGACAGTTTTCGGACACCAGTTGTTAGGCAAGTCACCGGAGGCTTCGCACACTGCAATTTTTTTCAGTGCGCGTGTTGGCGTGTTGTTTCGATCACTTGCTTGTGGAAAATTTAATGGCAGTGCATCGGCAATACGGAAAAATAATGGCGCGGCAGAATCGATGCCGACAAACGCCGGATTACTTTTGCCGTCAAAATTTCCAATCCATACTGCAAGTGCGTAATGGCCCACCAGGCCAGCTGTCCATGCATCGCGAAAACCCCATGATGTGCCGGTTTTCCACGCAGTAGTCCATTGCGAATGTTGGTTATCCGGGCGCTGGTTGCGTTTCAACATATCAATCACCAGAAATGCAGCTTCCGGTGACAATAATGCAGTGCTGGTATTTTGGGGGTCATCTTGCAAATAGCGAAGTGTTTTTAGTTCGCCGTTGTTAGCAAGCAGGCTGTATAAAGTGACCAGTTCTTCCATAGTGACTTCACCGCCGCCCAGTGTGAGTGCCAATCCATAATGGTCTTCTGATAACAGGCGCGAGATGCCGGCGTGTTTGAGAAAACCGTACAGCGACGGATTATGCAATTGCATGGCGAGTGATACAGCAGGAATGTTGCGGCTGCGTATCAATGCATCCTGTGCGTGGATTGGACCAACAAATGCGCCATCAAAATTTTCTGGCTGGAACGGGCCGAATGCTGTCGGTGCATCTTTCAAAATACTCATCGGGTGGATCAAGCCCTGATCAATAGCGAGACCATAAAGAAAAGGTTTCAGCGTTGAACCGGGTGAACGCTTGGCCAGTACGCCATTGACTTGGCCTGCAATAGCCGCATCAAAATAATTGGCTGAACCCACCAATGCTTTGACGGACATATCACGTGTATCTATCAACAGGGCGGTGGCGTTGTGAATATTTTTATTGCCGTTTTCATGTACGTAAGCTTGCAACTGGTTTTCCAGTAAGGATTGCAAGTTGATGTCGATATTGCTGTGAATCACTGCCTGTTGCGGATAAGCCGCCAGTAATTGTTCCGTGATATGCGGTGCGCGAAATGGCAGGGCAGTGCGTAATCTGGCTTTTACCGGTAGATCGAGCAGGGCAGAGGTTTGTGCATCAACAGGATACGTTGCGCGCCATTTGTCAGCGAGTTGTTGGCGGGATTTTTGCAAACTTGCACCGAAGTTACTGCGACGAACAGGATCTTGCGGTAAGACAGCCAGCGCCAGACTTTCTACTAACGATAAATCTTTTACCGACCGGGAAAAATAGATCACGCTGCCGGTGCCGACGCCTTCGATATTGCCGCCCATCGGCACCACATTCAGATACGCTTCGAGAATATCGTGTTTGCTATAGCGTAGTTCCAGCCATACAGCAGCAGCAATCTGTTGCAGTTTTCCAAGTGGTGAACGCGTATTCAGCTGATACCAGCGCCGCGCGAGTTGCATGGTGACAGTGGACGCACCCTGTTGATCACCGCCGATATAACTCGCCCACGTAGCACGTAATAGTGCAATAAGATTAAAGCCGGGATGCCAATAAAAATATTGGTCTTCTTTTAGCAGTATGGCTTGCACCATGGTGGGCGCGATGTCTTCCAGTGTGGTCCACACGCGGTATTGCTGGTCAGAAGCCAGTGTTATACGTAACAGACTGCCATCATTTGCCAATACCTGTTGTGATGTGGGTAATTGCTCACGAAAATTGCTGTGCGGCTGCAAACGTAAACCGCATAACACTGTGACTCCAACCAGCGCCAGCGCGAAAATGATGCGTTGGCGTGGTGTGCTTAACAATCTACTCAAGGTTGGACAATCTCCAGTGTTGAACCTTTACCGCGCGCTTGCAGCGTCGGCTCATACATCGCTTCGGCATACGGCGGTGGCCCCTGGAATTTACCCGCATTGATCGCGCGAACGCGGTACACAAAGGTTTGCACATCGCGTGATAGTGTGCCGTACAACACCAGACGGTCATCGCGCACATCCACAAATTCCGGATACCACGTACTGCGGCTGTAATCGCCTGCCGGTGATTGCCATTGAGTGTTGCTTTGCTCTTGTTCAGCAGAGTCGTCACTCGCTTCACCGTCTTCGGTCGATGATTCATTGGACTCTGTTTCATTTGTCTCTGCTTCGTTTGATAGGGCAGGATCAGCAACAGCGGCGCGTTGTATTACAGCTTCTACGCCGCCGGGCAATAAAGAGATCAGTGCAATCTGTTGCACACTATCGCGTTCCATTGCTCGTACACGCAGTTGCACCAGAAATTCATCGCCCACTTTGACTTGCGCAGGGCTTGCCAACGGTTTGCCGTCGAGATCCTGGTATTCACTGATGACTTCAATGCCCTGTTTCAGTTCGGTGTCCGGCACACTGCGATCAAAACCGGATTCGCTCATCAAGTAATAAGCATGTGCACCATTTATTTTTTCCAGTTCTGCTGCCACTGTGCCTTGCGGCAGTTCTGCTCGCGGTGGTTTGCTGAGCATGTCCAGCAACAGGTTCTGCTGGTCTTTCAGTTTTGCGCGTACCTTGATGTCGCCGTTAGCTGCGACTTGTGCATCGTACAAATCCATAGCGCGGATCATATTGGCGGCAGACAGCGAATGGTATTCGTTGTGTGTCATGCGTTCACCAAACTGGTCCAGCAATGCCGCCGGCACTTTTTTCGTTTGCGCAGGAAAGTGGCGTGAAATCAGTGTCAGCAAGGTGGTGTCATGCACCAGTGCATCGTAATAAACACTGTAATAACCTTTTTCCTTACCCAGCTCGCGCCACGGTACATCAGCAATCAGTTTTTGTGCGATGTCATCCTGTTTCAACAAGGCATAACTGGCTGCGATATACGCGGCGATGATGTCGGTTTTCCATTCCTTGCTATGGTAAGTGTTGAGCTGGGTGGTGATATCCGCCAGCGTGCGCGTTGTTAACTTGCCTGAACGTGTCAGCAAATAAGTGGCGTAAGCGCGTGCGCGCATTTCCTCCAGATTGTCACTCGGTTGATTAGCAAAATATTCCAGATACGCACTGGCGCGTTCCAGCACGGCACGCGGTACGGGATAGCCGCGCTCTTTCGCTTCCATCAGGAAATCGGTGGCGTAGCTGCTGACAATGGGTGACACAATCGGGTTTGCTGACCATAAACCGAAGCCGCCCTGTGCATTCTGGCGCTGCATCATGATGGAAATAGCTGTGTCGATTGCCGGTGATTTACCAGCTGCCAATACGTCCGGCGGTGTAAACACTAGCGCGGGCAAAGCCTTCGATACCAATTGTTCGGTGCAACCGTACATGTAATGCGACAGATAATTTTCCATGCCGCGCATCCACACAATCGGTGAAAAACCTGCGCCGAATTCCACTTGCCGGAACGGATCAAACAGATCGCGTGTGGTTGGAATTTCTGTCGAGCTTTTTTCGCTGCGACCCACCGTGAGTTGGGTGCGATACGGCACAGCAGGACGCACCGAAGTGGTGTCATGCAATTTTACAGTCGTGTTTCCAGTGTTGGCGGTGAAATACAAATCGGCAGATCCCAGCGCTTCAGTGCCTTGCAATCTGAATGTGGCGGTGGCTTCTTTTTGCGGTGCAATGTCCAGCGTAACACTGTTGCTGCTATTGCCAGCAGTTTGTAATCCAGCACTGGTTTTCAGTTCAATTGTAATACTCGCTTGTGTAGGCAAGTTGTTGAATACGCCTGCGGTAATCAGCACTTCATCATGCGGTGCAATAAATGCCGGTATGTTGGGCGTGAGGATAATCGGGCCGCGCACTTCAGTGGCGCCGGCAAACACACCCACACGTTCTGGTGTAACCGCCACCGCAATAATGCGCAGTTTGCCGTTGAAACTGTCTGGCGTGGTGTAGCTGAAAGTCTTTCCACCTGCTGGCACATCCACCAATCCCGACCAATACACCGCCGGTTGTTGCCGTTTGCGTTTGAATGGATTGACCTTGCTATCGATGGCTTTTTCACCATCTCCGCCGGGTGCTGCTGCGTTCATCAGTTGCGAGAACTCAGGCAGGATCAGATCAAGAATTTGCAGGGTGTCGACTTCCAGTGCGCGCTTCTGGAAAAAGAAAGCCAGCGGATCAGGATTTTTATATCCCGCTACTTGCAAGATGCCTTCATCAACCGCAAACAAGGCAACGCGAGCAGGTTCGCTGGTACTGAGTTTGAAGTTGATGGTGCTGCCTGGAATCACCGTATCAGGGGCTTCCACTTTTACGTCGAGCTTGCGTGCATCCAGCGCGATGCTGAAGGGTGCAACGCCGTAAGACAGCGGGCTCATATACACTTCGCTGGATGAAGGGTCGCGCACAAATTGCACGTTAATGTAGGCATTGCCTTCCAGCGTTTCCGGCACAGTGATGGTTTGCACACTATTCACAGTGGACGCATGGAACCATTGCACGGCGTACACTTTATCGCGCTCGATCGTGATCAAGCCCGAACCGGTATATGGCGCACGAATATTGATTTCTACTTTTTCACCCGGCGCATAACTTTTCTTGCTGAGCCGCAATTGCAATTCTGCATTGCGTTCCAGTGAACGTGTGACATTGCCACTGCCGGCTACAGTAAATTCCACCTGGTTCAACGTGTTGCCTGCGGCATCCTTGATGATATAGGCGAAGTCGCCCGGATTATCGGTAGGTAATTTGAGCGCTTGCCCACCTGCTGTAATCGCATACGGTTTATTGTCGAGCAACACATCTTTGCGCCGCGATTCAAATTTGAATGTGCCGTTACGCTGTTTTACCAACACAGAAACGTAGCGGTATTCGTAAAGACTCAAACTCAGGTTGTCGACTGCAATGCTATCCAGTGCTGGATTCACTGCCACCAACTGCAAAGTGCGTTCTGCGCCTTTGGTGATGTAGGAAAGGCTGTCTGGTGATTTGATGCCCAGCAAATAAGGCGCGCTGGATACCAGCACCGTGTTGTCAGCTTGCACATTGCGACCGCCGCCAGCTTCAAATACTTGCGCCAGAATATTCAGGCGATAGGTACTGCTGGCAAAACGTTTCAGATCAACATCGAGTGTGGCTTCCCCGTTGTCGTCAGTCGTGGTGTCCGTCAATGTTTCCTGCACACCGGTTTTCATGTTATCGCTGAGATGGAAACGGTAATCCGGATAGCGGTTGAACGATGGCAAGATAGGATCAAGCCGCATGCTGGCTTTTACATCGCGCCCGGATGCCGGTGCGCCGAAAAGATGACGTGCTTGCACAACAGCTTTGACTTGTTCCGGAGTTATCCAGCCATTAGACACAACATCACTTAGCGTTACATTTACTTTCATGCGATCCGGTTCGAAATCACGCACAACAAATTTTGTGCTGCCGAGTAATTCGCGTTCATTATTGGCTTTCATCAGATACAGGCTGGCTTGATATTCGCCAGCAGGTGCGGCTTCAGCACTGGTGAAATCAACGGATTCAAAACCGCTGGCGGACAGCGCGAGTGTGCTTTCCTGTGCGGAGACACCGCGCGGATCCGTCACTTGCAATGTGAGTGGCAAACCGGCGAGTTGTCCTTGCCAGTTGGCAGTGCGCACAATCATATTCAGGTGCGCCGTTTCACCCGGGCGATACAGCCCGCGATCAGTAAACAAGTAAGAAGACAGTTTGCTGGCTTCGGTGGTGTTGGATAAGCCACCAATATCAAAGCGCGAAAAGTTCAGCTGCTGGCGCTGGGCATTGATCGGCAGGAAGGCGAGATCACTGCCTTTGCTCACTACATACATCAATGGTGTTTTTTCGCGTTTCAATTCTCCAAGTTTGGAAAATGTGGCGCGGCCATTGGCATCAGTCGTGCCTGTTTGTACTTGCAGCCCGTTTTTGCCCAGTACGTTAACGGTGGCGCCAGCTACCGGTTCGCCAGTGCTGATGGATTGCACAAAAACGTCTTGTGAACCGTCGAGTGATTTTTTAACAATGAGACCGAGATCAGTAACGACAATAAAACGCAAATCGGAAGTGGTGTTCTGGCTGTTATTGTCATAGCCTTCCTCTTCGTAGCCCTCTTCGCCGTAGTGGTTATCGTAGCCGTCGTCATAGCTTCTGTAATAACCATCAAATGTGCGGTTCACATCGTCATCGGCATTGGTCAGGCGGATGACAAAAATACCTTTGCGGCCACCGTTGCTGTTCAGGTATTTGCTGAGGTCTATATTGTCATAAACCGTTTTGCCATCGGTATTGTCTGGTAATGGAATGTTGATTTGCTCACGTTCCACCAGTTCATCAAATTGCGATTCAGATAATTTTGGTTGCACAATGCTGCCGGTATTGTTGGCAACGAGATGGTGCAGTTGGTCGGGCAAGATACGTGCAATTTCCACGCGTGAATTCTTGACGCCGCGCGCCATAAAACCGAGTTTTTTCTCGCCATTCAAACTGAGCAGTGAACCGTGTGACAGCAAATGCAGTGTTTTCGGGTATTCCTGTATTTGCACGGTTTCATCGGTGCGCTCTTTGGCGATATAACCACCAGTGGATTCCACTTTTGCGTTAACGCGCACATAAATCTGTTCACCCGGTTTGGCTTTTAAACGGAAGGCATGCTGTTGGTTGAGTGGTTCAATACTCGGGACATGGGTGAGTGGCACTGGCGTGGCTTTTTGCAGGACTGCATCGGTAATTTCACTGTAACTCCAGCCGCCTTCAATAATTTTTCCTGTGTCTTTTTCGATGTATGGCGGCAAGATCCAGGCGTGGACATTGTCACGGATGGCTTCGTCGGTGACGGGATGGCTGCTTTCAACCAGGATGACTTGTTGTGGCTCGTCTTTATCGTTGTTGACGAAGTCCATGTGGATATTGCTGAAACTCAAGCGGTAGCGGCCATCAACACGAATAGAGGTTTCCAGTGGGTTAGCGATGCTGTTACCGCCCAGCGTGCTCTTGATGCCTTTATCCAGTTTCAATTCAAGTTGGGTTGTTTCCAAAGGGATAGCCAACGGCACAGAATGGATGAACGCGTGCAGTTTTTTTGCATCAAAGGTGACGACGTAGGGTTTTTGTTTGACATCGATAGTATCGCGGTAGCGCAGTCCTTCGCCGGGTGTCATGGTAATGCGTTCACGCACACTGTCCTCATCAACCGGATGTGAAAAACGGAGTGTCGCCACCATTTTTTTCATGCTGGTGTCGACCGGATCCTGATAAAACTCGGTGGATTCCACATTGGCAGAAAAAGCCGCCGTCCTGAAAGTCTGTGTGTATTCACTCAGCAACGTGCCAGAAGCGAGCAATGATTTTTTATCGAGTCTGATTTCGTAAGTTTGATCCACGGGCCAGTCTTGCGCAGGCGTGAAGCGCAGGTTCCGGTCATCGTCCCAACGCCAGCTGCCGGGCAGGGCGGGTTCCAGCGAAATGCCTTTGGTCACGGTTTTTTCAATGTTTTCCAGCGGTGCGGCGGATTCATCGAAGCGAATATCCAGTGTGTCGATAGTGGGCGGCGTTTGCTCGTAATCCGTGATGGCAGGTTTTTCCACCGTGTACGCCACGGTGTGTGGTTTGGGCAGGTTTTTATACCACTGCCAACCATAGTGGCCACCACCACCCAGTGCGGCCAATACCAGTACGGTGATGGCGGCTTGTTTGGGGTGTGCGGCCAATTGCCGTTGGCTGGCGCACAGCCAGGTCGGGGCTTGCCAACTCACCTCCCCGAATAACACCTGGATCAGTGACAAGCCGAGTTGCCAAATAGCGGACACGGCAAAAACAACGACGGACAGTAGGCGTCGAAGCAGGTGTAACAGTTTCATGATGCTATTCCTTGTCCAGCGTTGGCGAGGGAGGGGGAGCGGAAGTGCTGGCGGAATGATTCTATGGGTAAACATGGTAAACGTCGATATCCCTACGGCTCTCCATAGCAATTTTTCTGCTATGGAAAGCTGAATGTATTGGTTTGTAAGGCTCGGCAGTTTCCTTACATTGGCGCCTCTCCTATGCGCTTGTACTTTGGCGGTTCACGGGCAGCAATGCCCGTTTTTTTTACAAAATGGAATAAGCAGATAAGTTTTTGGTATTTCCTGTCGAAACAAGTGCTAACTACACTGACGCCTGTTTTATTTTTATCTGTTTTGAGAGTGCATATGAATTTCCAGCAGTTACGCATTATCCGTGAGACGGTTCGCTGCCACTTCAATCTTACCGATGTGGCCGGTGCATTGTTTACTTCACAATCCGGTGTATCCAAACACATCAAGGATCTGGAAGACGAACTCGGTATCGAATTGTTTGTGCGCCGGGGCAAACGCTTGCTGGGCCTCACCGATCCCGGCAAGGAACTCGCGGTCATCGTCGAGCGCATGCTGCTCGATGCCAAAAACATCAAAAGCCTCGCTGA
>DATIDQ010000199.1:0-6376 GCA_035456205.1 Pseudomonadales bacterium | reverse complement strand
CAGGAGCTGCTACTCGTGATGCGGAAGAAACCGTACTCGGCACAGCTGTGATGTTGTTGGGTGGAAATAGCCGTACCGTCTCAAAAGCCGTGGCAGAAAAACTTCAGGAAGTTAACAAAACCTTACCGCAAGGTATTATTGCAGAACCTGTATACGACCGCACCGTGTTGGTAGATAAAACCATCGCCACAGTACAAAAAAACTTGTTAGAAGGCGCTGTGCTAGTAGTGGCCGTCTTGCTGGTGATGTTGGGCAATGTTCGCGCAGCGCTACTCACCGCCATGGTGATTCCACTCTCGATGTTGATGCTGATGACGGGGATGGTAGAAACCAAGGTTAGCGCCAATCTGATGAGTTTAGGTGCGCTCGATTTTGGTTTGATTGTTGATGGCGCGGTCATCATTGTAGAAAACTGTTTGATGCGATTAGCAGGAAGACAACACCATCTTGGTCGTCACCTGTCATTGGATGAACGTTTTCAAACAGTATTCAGTGCAACGCGTGAAGTCTTTACCGCCAGTTTTATCAGCGTACTGGTCGTGATTCTGGTGAATCTGCCTATTCTTGCACTGACAGGTGTGGAAGGGAAAATGTTCACGCCGATGGCAATGGCAGTCATCATGGCATTAGTTAGCGCATTGATATTGTCACTCACGTTTGTACCTGCGGCTGTGGCTTTATTTCTGACTGGCGATATTTCTGAAAAAGATAATTTTGTCGTGTCGCATGCAAAACGTTTGTATACACCAACATTAGCATGGGTTTTGCGCCGACGCTTGCCCGTATTGGGCGCTGCCGTTTTCCTGGTGGTGTTGTGTGGCATCTTAGCCAGTCGAATGGGAACAGAGTTTGTTCCTAATCTGGATGAGGGAGATGTTGCCATACAAGCATTGCGCATTCCCGGCACCAGTTTGACACAATCTCTGGACATGCAATTTCAGGTAGAGCGTGCAGTCATGCAGGTGCCTGAAGTGAAAACATTTTTCTCACGCGTAGGTACTGCAGAAGTGGCGAGTGACCCGATGGGGCCAAACATTTCAGACGGCTACGTTATGCTCAAGAACAAAGTGGATTGGCCAGATCCTGATAAATCCAAAAAAGATGTTATGGAAGCCATAGAAAACCAGTTATCCCAAGTGCCTGGCAATGCGTATGAAATCAGCCAACCGATTCAGTTGCGTTTCAATGAATTGATTTCAGGCGTTCGCTCCGACCTTGGTGTAAAAATTTATGGTGACGATCTAACGCAATTGGTGAAATCAGGCAATGAAATTGCTGCTGTGCTCAGCTCAATCAAGGGAGCTGATGGCGTCAAAGTTGAGCAGGCAGAAGGATTGCCCTTGTTGTCTATTGATGCAAACCGTTCTGCATTGCTGCGTTATGGCCTGAATGTCAGTCAACTGCAAGATACCGTTGCCGCTGCGACTGGTGGTGAAAATGCCGGGCAAATTTTTGATGGCGATCAACGCTTTGATATTGTGGTGCGATTACCTGAAATATTGCGCAATGATCTCAAGACTTTGGAATATCTTCCGATACCGTTACCTCAAGGCGGTTACGTTCCTCTGCGTGAAGTGGCGACTCTCACACTGGCTCCCGGCGCGAATCAGATCAGTCGTGAAAATGGCAAACGCCGTCTGGTAGTCAGCGCCAATGTGCGTGATCGTGATTTGGGCGGATTTGTTGCAGAAGCGCAAATGCAAATCGATAACCAAGTGAAATTGCCGCCGGGTTATTGGTTGAATTACGGCGGAACATTCGAGCAACTGCAATCGGCTTCGCAGCGACTAAGTGTGCTGGTGCCAATTACGTTGTTGATGATTTTTGCATTGTTGATGATGACATTTGGTTCTGCCAAAGATGCGTTACTGGTTTTCAGTGGCGTTCCGCTAGCGTTGACTGGTGGGGTGATTGCGTTATGGTTGCGTGATATTCCGCTATCCATAACAGCCGGTGTCGGTTTTATCACGCTATCCGGCGTTGCGGTACTCACAGGCGTAATGATGGTGTCTGCATTTCGTGATGGACTACACAATGGCAAAGATATTGAAGCCGCGATTTATGAAGGTGCCTTGTTGCGCTTGCGACCTATCCTGATGGTTGCATTGGTAGCGGCTCTGGGATTTTTGCCCATGGCACTGAATACCAGCACAGGTGCAGAAGTGCAGAGACCATTAGCAACTGTCGTCATCGGAGGCATTTTGTCATCCACTGTTCTGACGTTATTGGTGTTGCCCGGTTTGTACCGAATGACTTATCGAACACCATTAACACAGAAAAAATAACTACATGGCTTCGGTTGGCATTGCTGTATTCAATCTGATGCCAACCGAATTTTATTTATACATTATTTTACTGAGGAATATCCGATGAAAATGATTACTGCACTACTGCACCACATTCGAGTTACTGATGTTGTCGATGCGCTGAATGATGCCGGCTAC
Organism: Pseudomonadales bacterium; assembly: GCA_035456205.1. Lineage (GTDB taxonomy): Bacteria > Pseudomonadota > Gammaproteobacteria > Pseudomonadales > UBA7239 > UBA7239. The sequence continues at coordinate 3,932 of DATIDQ010000199.1, read as the reverse complement.
CACAACCTGATGTTGCATGATGTAAAAGGCACGTTGAAACCATTGGGTGAGTTCGAAAATACTTATTCAACGGAAGCCAGGGTGGTGATTTCAGAAGTAAAGCTGACGTTGGTTTGTGAGGATAGTGAAATGGAAGGAGTGGCCAAGATTATTTGCACTACTGGACGCATAGGAGGCGATATATCGGGTTGGGTGTATGCCACCACTATCGACCATGCGTGGCCCATTGGAGGCTAATCTCTGAAACGTCATTACGAACAATGACCAGATTGCATCAGAAAATGTGTAACTTTTTTGAGTTACACATTTTCCAATTTCTGTAATTCAAGATATATATTTTTAGCCTATACCTTGGACATGCCAACTGCATTAACCAGCAATCCTGTCAGTAAGAAAATAAAAGGATTATCAAAACTCAATCCGCTTAAGTCATCAACTAAACTATAGGAGTACGCTTCAACAATGCTGAATTAATCACAACAGACAACGAACTCAGCGCCATGGCGGCTGCTGCCATCATGGGATTCAGCAATCCGAATGCTGCTATTGGAATACCAATACTGTTGTAGGCAAAAGCCCAGAAAAGATTCTGTTTGATTTTTCGCATGGTGGCTTGTGACAAGCGGATGGAAGACACCACATCGCGTACATCATTGCGAATCAAAATAATGCCGCCAGTTTCTTTCGCCACATCAGAGCCGGAACCAATAGCGATACCAATGTCCGCTGTTGCGAGTGCGGGGGCATCATTCACGCCATCGCCTACCATTGCTACTACGTCACCTTCTGACTGCAGTTTGCGAATCACGTTGACTTTTTCTTCTGGCAAAACTTCCGCGATCACATGATCAATGCCAGCCTGCTTTGCAATCACTTCGGCTGTGCGACGGTTATCTCCGGTTAACAGCACCACTTTGATGTGGCGTGATTTCAGCGCAGCTACCGCTTCTGCAGCTTCTGGCTTGATCGTATCCGCCACTGCAACAATGCCCAGCAAAGTCCGGTCACGCGCCACCAGCATGGCGGTCTTGCCTGCTGCTTCAAATGCAACAAGTTGTGCTTCAGCCATCGCAACTGGGATATTTTCCTGCGCAAACAAGCGACGATTGCCAAGACGAATGACCTGCCCATCCACTACGCCCTGAATGCCCTGTCCGGTAATATTGTTAATGTTGCTGACAACAGGAATTGTGATTGAGCGATGCGCCGCCGCTTTGATAATGGCATTGCCCAATGGATGCTCAGAGCCAGATTCAACCGCTGCTGCTAGTGAAAGCAATTCCACTTCACTGACATTGCCAAGAGGAACCATATCGGTGACGGATGGTTCACCCCGAGTAATCGTCCCCGTTTTATCAAACACGACAGCAGTCAATTTTTCTGCGCGTTCCAACACTTCCCCGCCGCGAATCAGGATGCCATTGTCCGCACCTTTGCCTACACCCACCATCAATGCCGCCGGTGTTGCCACACCCAGCGCGCACGGACAGGAAATAATCAGCACGGCAATAAACGCCATCAATGCTTGTGGAAAATTGCCAGCCATGGTCCAGCCTATCAAAGCGAACAACGCGACACTGATCACTATCGGCACAAAATAACCTGTGGCCTTATCTGCCAGGCGTTGAATTTTTGCTGTACTGGTCTGCGCCTCTTCCACCATCTTGATGATTTGCGCCAGCGCGGTATCAGCGCCCACCTTGGTCGCCCGCATGTTTAGCGCACCAGCCTGATTCAAGGTGCCACCCACCACGGCATCACCCGCCTGTTTTTCACAAGGCATGGATTCCCCGGTTAACATGGATTCATCGACACTGGAACTGCCTTCAACAATCTCTCCGTCAGCCGGGATTTTTTCACCCGGTTTTACCAGAATGATTTCTCCCACCATGATCTGCTCAGCCGGAATATCCTGCTGCTTGCCATCACGCAACACATGCGCAATGGCAGGCTTTAAATCCAGCAGACGGCGTACAGCAGCCGAGGATTTTGTTTTAATAATTTCCTCCATGTACTTGCCCAGCAACACGAAAGCGATAATCACTGCGGATGTTTCAAAATAGACATCACGCTGTTTGACTTCAACAGGCAACAGTTCCGGGAAAAACAGCACAACAACACTGTAGAAATACGCTACCGACGTGCCGAGTGCTATCAGGAAATCCATGTTGATGCTACGTGTGCACAACGCAATCCATGCGCCTTTGTAAAAGCCCCAGCCACCAATAAACTGCACAGGTGTTACCAAAATAAATAACCACATGCCCCAGCTAAACCATGGCAGAAACGATACTGGCGTCCATGACAGGATAGAGGCACCTGTGGCCAGCGCAATAAAAGCACCGGCGCGCAACAACGCCAAGGCCAACACACCGCCCATGGCGATGCTGACGCGTTTTTTCATCGACTTCAGTTCGGTTTCTGGCGATTCAAACGTCCGTTGGCAACCAGCGCTACAAAAATAATAGGTGCGCCCGTTACGCACACTTTGCAATGGTGTCGATTTATCTACAACCATTCCGCAAATCGGATCTTTGGCTTTCCCTACGTCATTATCTGGAGCAACCTGAACTTCAGGAGCATGATGACAACAGCTCTTTTCATTCACAGACCATCTCCTTTATGAGAACACAGCAGGTATAAATCGAGGTGTCACTGCCGCCCAGCGGCGGTACGCATCACCAAACTCCGCTTCAGCAACAGCCTCTTCCTTGATAGATAGACGCAAGTACATAAACACCAGCACGGGAAACATTACCAGCGTTGGTAGCGTTGGCCATTGCAACAGAAAACCCAGCATGATCAGGATAAATGCCACATATTGCGGATGCCGGATACGTGCATACAAGCCTGTTTGTGCCAACTGGTGGCTGCGTTGCGCTTTCCACAGCGTTTCCCATGCATACGACAGCAAAATAAATCCACCAAAAATAAATACATTGCTGAGAATATGCAGCACATCAAAATGTGGATCACCTTTTATCCCCAACAGGGTATGCAACAGATGACCGTTGTCGTGCGAAAGAAAATCCACACCGGGATAATGTGTCGCCAGCCAGCCGGAAAACACATAGATCGATAACGGAAAGCCATACATTTCGACAAACAGCGCCAGAATAAAAGCAGAGAATGCGCTGAAGGTTCGCCAATCCGCTGTTGTTTGCGGTTTGAAAAAACTGAACGCAAAGCCGATGAAAATAACCGAGTTGAGAATAACCAGCCCCCACAGTCCGTAGGCTGGTATAGCATCCGAGTGATCCATCAACCATCTCCCTGTTGTTTAGTATTTATAGGATCTTTGTTAGCAGCGGCACTGTCACTACTTTTTTCTTCATGACCTCCACCACAACAGCCGCCACCACCGTGCGAATGTTCTTCGCCAGGCTTGGCGCTATGGTGATGATGTCCGCCGTGCATGAAAATATGCATCAACGGACATGCCAGTAAAAACAGATAAGGCGCAAAGCCCAATAAATGCGCTGTGTGTCCGGTATACATCAGAAAACCCACCGTCACTAATACAACGCAGGCAATGACAGTGCCTTTGGACACCGGAAGACCGTTGTGATTTTCTGAATGCTCCGCGTTCATCACGTCACTCCATCGCAGCCATGTGCTGCATCATTTGATCCATCATTTGCTGCATCATTTTCATGTGTTGTTGCATAGTTTCCATGCATTCTGACATTTTGCAGGTTTTGCCTTCAGCCCCTGACATTCCATCCATTTTCATATCAGCACTATCTTTCTGCATGCCGCTCATGCTTTTCATATCATTCATTTTGCTCATATCCGACATCATAGTCATGCAGCCCTGCATCATTTCCATATGCTGCTGCATGAGTTTCGCCCGTTTTTCAGGCGACTTCTCTTGATGAATATTTCGCATTAGTTCTTGCATTTTCTCCATGTGCTTGGACATGTCCATCTTC
>DATIDQ010000198.1:0-14654 GCA_035456205.1 Pseudomonadales bacterium | reverse complement strand
CGCAATGCGGGCCTTTTTATTTACACAAGTTGCGCATCAGAATACGTAAACGACCGCCACCAAAAACAACCAGACCACATCAACAAAGTGCCAGTACCAGGAAGCGCCCTCAAAACCAAAATGATCATCTTTATTGAAATGACCTTTTAATGCACGGAAAAACATCACTAGTAAAATAAATGCACCAAGACATACATGAAACCCGTGAAAACCAGTCAACATAAAGAAGGTCGTACCGTAGACGCCCGCATGTAGTGTCAGGCCATACTCCGTGTATGCTTCGTGATATTCAATGGCTTGAAAATATACAAAGGTAAAACCCAACAACAGAGTAATAGCCAGCATAAATTTAAACATGCCGCGGTTGTTGGCCTTCAATGCATGGTGAGCGATTTCACATGTAACAGATGAGGTTACGAGGAAAATAGTATTCCACAGCGGCAACCAATGAATAGCGTTGGCAAAACCAGGCCATGACATATTTTTTTCTGGGCCGACAAAAACGCCGCCATTAGCCATAATCTGATTTGCAGCACCGCCAATTGCCTGCTGAGGAGTTTCCATCAATGGCCAACTAAAATGAAAGCCATTCCACAACATAGTATTGGTAAAATGCCCCACGCCTTCACCAGATAACCACGGGCCAACTAATACACGCAAATAAAACAAGCCGCCAAAAAACGTGAAGAAAAACATAACTTCAGAAAAAATAAACCACTGCATACCAATACGATAAGAGCGCTTAAGTTGCTGGCTATTCATGCCCTTGATGTTTTCACCGATAGCCGTGCCAAACCAGTTAAACAATACTGCCGCTAAAATCAGAAAACCGACAATCAAAATTGCGGGACTACCCTGTTGGTGTGCATGCAAATTATTAAGCCAAGTAGCAACACCCACGAGCATTGTGGCGATACCACAAGACGCAAGAAATGGATACTTGCTTTGCTCCGGAACGTAGTAAGTAGACTGACTGTGTTCGCTTGCCATAATGCTCTCCAGTTATGGGGTTTTACTCGCTGTTACATCAAACAGCGTATAACTCAGGGTAATCGTACGTACATCAGCAGGTAATGCCTGATCCACTATAAACACCACTGGCATATCAATTTCTTGTTTCGCATCCAGAATCTGCTGGGTAAAGCAAAAGCATTCTGTTTTATGAAAAAATTGCACTGCACTTTCTGGAACAATGCTGGGTACTGCCTGCCCTACCATTTTTTTATCGGTAGGATTTCGTGCAAAAAATACTACTCGCGTTGGCTCGCCTGGATGAACTTCCACCGACGTTACCTGAGACCGGAACTCCCAAGGCATATTCGCACTATTGATAGTTACGAATTGCACCTTGACTAGCCGTGTCTGATCTATCTTTACATCTTCCGCAACATAAGCCTTTTTATTACTTAGACGCGGAGAGTTAATATCCAACACACTACACAGCAAATTATAAAACGGCGGCATCACAAACATGGCAAAAGCAAACATGCCCACTGCCCCGAAGAACAGTTTGGCGACAATATATTTGTCGCCCTGCTTGTCAATTTTACCCATTCTACAATGTCACTGCTCTACAACCAGTTATTACGAAACCTGAGGCGGCACACTGAATGTGTGGTAGGGCGCGGGGCTTGGAACAGTCCATTCCAGACCTTCTGCACCATCCCAGGTTTTTGCTTCGGTACTCGGCTTACCTGCAACAATGGTACGAATCACGTTAAACAAAAACAGGATCTGAGAGGAACCGTAAATAAACGCACCAATAGACGAAACCATATTCCAGTCGGCAAAAATCAGGTTGTAGTCTGGAATACGACGTGGCATACCCGCCAATCCAACAAAATGCTGCGGAAAGAAAGTGAGGTTGAAGCCGATAAATGAAATCCAGAAATGGGTCTTACCCATCGCTTCGGAATACATACGACCACACCATTTAGGCAACCAGTAATAAACGGCCGCCGACATAGAAAACACTGCACCCGCCACCATTACATAATGAAAGTGTGCCACCACAAAATAGCTGTCGTGATACTGGAAATCAGATGGCGCAAGCGACAACATCAAGCCGGAAAAGCCGCCTGTTGTGAACAAGATAATAAACGCTATACAGAAAAGCATAGGTGTTTCAAAACTAATGGATCCGCGAAACATTGTCGCCACCCAGTTAAAAACTTTAACCCCTGTCGGTACCGCAATCAGCATTGTGGCAATCATGAAGTACATTTCACCCGCAATAGGCATACCTACAACATACATGTGGTGAGCCCATACAATGAAAGACAAAAACGCTATAGAAGCAGTGGCATACACCATTGAGCTATAACCAAACAATGGCTTACGCGAAAAAGTAGGGATAATCTGCGACACCACACCAAAAGCCGGCAGGATAATAATGTATACCTCTGGATGACCAAAGAACCAGAATACGTGTTGGAACAATACCGGATCACCACCACCAGCAGCACTAAAAAATGACGTGCCGAAATGAATATCCATCAACATCATAGTGACGGCACCTGCCAGCACTGGCATAACAGCTATCAGCAAAAATGCTGTAATTAACCAAGTCCATACAAATAAAGGCATTTTCATCAACGTCATGCCAGGAGCACGTAAATTCAGCACGGTCGCAATAATGTTAATAGAACCCATAATGGAAGAGGCTCCCATTACGTGAACAGCAAATATGAAAAAAGTTACCGAAGGTGGTGCATACGTTGTGGAAAGTGGCGCATAAAAAGTCCAACCAAAGTTAGGGCCGCCACCAGCCATAAAAAGTGTTGAAGCCAAAATCAGGAACGCAAAAGGCAATAACCAGAATGAAAAGTTATTCATGCGCGGCAACGCCATATCTGGTGCACCAATCATCATCGGAATCATCCAGTTGGCCAAGCCTACAAATGAAGGCATGATGGCGCCAAATACCATCACCAAGCCATGCATAGTAGTCATCTGATTAAAAAATTCTGGCCGCACCAATTGTAGGCCCGGCTGAAATAGCTCAGCACGGATGACCATGGCAAAAGAGCCACCCAAAATAAACATCGCGAAGCTGAACCACAGATACATCGAACCGATATCTTTGTGGTTGGTGGCGAACAACCACCGGCTCAAACCTTTAGCTGGACCGTGTGCCATTGTTACTTACTCCCCACTCTTCTTGCTCTTGAACTTGTACACATCTACAGCCTGAAGACTGTCACCCATATTGTTGCCGAACGCATTACGCTGATAAGTCACCACCGCAGCCAGATCCAGATCATTCAGGCTATTACCGAACGCTGGCATCGCAGTACCTGGGCGACCAGAAATTGCTACTTTCAGATGCTCTTCGAGAGGACCTGTCGCAATTTTGCTACCGGCAATAGGTTTACCCACACCGCCCTCACCTTTTGCTCCATGACACGATACGCACGTAGAGTTATAAACTTTCTCACCGCGTGCAATCTGCTCTTCCAGGGTGAATGTTTGCGCCATCAATTCATGCAATTTCTTAGCTTCAGCTTTTTTGCCATTTAACCATTTGTCGTAATCAGCCCTTTCTTCTACCACGACAACAATTGGCATAAATCCATGATCCTTGCCACACAGCTCGGCACATTGACCACGGTATATACCAACCTTCTCCGCCTTGGTCCAAGACTCATTAACGATACCGGGAACAGCGTCTTTCTTGACAGCCAACTCAGGAACCCACCACGAGTGGATAACATCATTGCCCGTAATCAGGAAACGTACTTTTGTTTGCACCGGAATATGGATGGGCTCATCCACCTCCAGAAGATAAAATTCACTTTTTTCTTTCTTGCCATGAATTTCATCTTGCGGCGTGGCTAGATTAGAGAAAAAGCTGATGCTATCCGCTGGAGTAGCACCAATATATTCATACTTCCATTTCCACTGGTAGCCCGTAACGACAATATCAATCACCGGCTCGTCGGTGTCATATACCTTTAATAGCGTCTGGATAGCAGGCCAAGCCATCCAGCCAAGAATAAGAAACGGAATCAATGTCCAGGCCAATTCTGCGCCCAAGTGCTCGTGCCAGTGGTCGGCCTGGCGCCCCGAGGATTTACGGTGCGCGATCAGGGAATAAAACATCACGGTGAACACCACGACGCCAATCGCTACCGACACCCAGATCGCCATCATGTGCAAGTCATAAATATCCCGACCCAGCAGGGTGACCCCAGGTGACATATTGAGCGTACTGCGATCAGCAAGATCTGCCCACACATTAGTGTTGGCAGACAACAGCGCAGGGCCAAGCAAGAGCGCTAGCAGCCTTTTGGCTTTAGAATGCATGCCCTTATTCTCCGTCGTTATAAAATGAAAGATGTGATACGCACACACAAAGGGGTGCGACAAAGCGCCGCAATTATAGTCACCCCCCTACACGGGGTAAACAGGCAGATACAAAAAAACGGTTATCAAACGTAGGGATAATCCACTCTAGTCATTTTGGGTGGGATCAATCAGACGCACTACAGCAACCTCGTCAAGCTTTTCATCAGCCGTACGATTGACTCGGGTTTCCAGCTCCCGAAAGCTCCTTTCAAAAGCCATTTCGTCCTGATAGCCACAGCTGACACAGGCCTGATACTGTATGCCATCCTTACGGAACATAACCACCTTATCTACCATCTGGCATTGAGGGCATTTGGCGCCGGCAACAAAGCGCTTCGGAGTATCCGGCAATTGACTCATGCAACCCCCTCTCGCCTCGCGAGATCTGCGTGCCGCAATAAAGCATCAGCATTGGGTTCACGTCCCCTGAAGCGTCGAAACAGGGTCATGGCATCCTCTGTTCCACCAGATTCAAGTACCTCTGCCAAAAACCTACCGCTAGTGGCCGCGTCAAAAATACCGCTTTCCTCAAATGCAGAAAACGCATCCGCCGACAGGACCTCTGCCCACTTATAACTGTAATAACCTGCTGCATACCCACCAGCAAAAATATGCGTGAAACTGTTCTGAAAACGATTAAACAATGGCGCCGGTATCAATGCCGTCTCACGCCGGACCTCGTCTATTACTGGCTGCACTGATTGATGTTGGTCATGCTTCCAGTGCAGAAGGAAATCGAACAAGGAAAATTCAAGCTGCCTGAGCATCTGGATGCCGGACTGAAAGTTTTTTGCTGCCAGCATTTTGTCCAGCATATCAACAGGCAATGCTTCTCCGGTTTCGAAATGCGATGAAATCATTGGAATAACGTCAGGATGCCAACACCAGTTTTCCAGAAACTGACTGGGCAATTCCACAGCATCCCACTCTACACCGTTGATACCAGAAACAGGCGCGCAATCCACTTGTGTCAACATATGATGCAATCCATGACCAAACTCGTGGAACAGCGTGGTCACATCATTAAAAGTGAGCAGGCAAGGCTGTGCATTGGATGGCGGCATAAAATTGCATACCAGAAATGCCACTGGCAATTGCATGGATCCATCATCAAGCACTCTGCGAACGCGGCAATCCCCCATCCATGCGCCACCACGCTTATTATCCCGCGCATAGAGATCTGTATAGAATCTGGCAATTACGTTGTCATCACGCACAACAGCATAAGCACCCGCATCAGAATGCCATAAATCAACATCCTTCTCTTGCACAATATCTACCGAGAATAATTTCTTTATGACAGAAAATAACCCGGATAGCACCACAGATAACGGAAAATACTGGCGCAATTGCTCCTGATCAACAGCAAAAGACTTTTCTCTCAGTTTTTCAGACAGCCAGGCAACATCCCAGCTTTGCAGTTCATGCAAACCGTATTGCTCCGCTGCAAATTGCTTGAGTTGATTGAATTCAAACAACGCAGCAGCCTTTGATGCCCCCACCAGCTGCCACAAAAAATCAACAACATGCTGCGGCGTTTCAGCCATTTTCGTAGCCAAAGAATATTCAGCATAATCTGTAAAACCCAACAAGTTGGCCAACTCAAAACGCAATGCCAACGTTTCTTGAATAATAGCCGTGTTATCAAATTTATTGGCCTGCGGCCCACACTCGGAAGCACGGGTCACATAAGCCTCATACATTTCCCTGCGCAACTCACGATTATTTGCATAAGTCATTACCGCAACATAACAAGGCGCGTCCAGGGTTAACAAAAACCCTTCCTGCTGTCTTGCAAGCGCCTGGGCTTTTGCCAGATTGCGTGCCGTTTCTGGCAACCCTGGCAAATCGTCATCGCTCGCTAAAAGCTTGCTCCATGCTTGCGTTGCATCCAGAACATGGTTAGAAAAAAGACTACTTAATTCTGACAAGCGTGAACTTATGGCAGCAAAACGCTTCTGCTTTTCTTCATCAAGATCAATGCCTGACAGACGAAAATCCCGCAAGGAATTCTCAATGGTCTTTTTTTGCGCAGTTGATAAAGTATGAAACTGCTGACTACTCCGGATAAATGTGTACGCCGCAAACAAACCAGCGTGTTGGCCAAGCAGCGTATGGTACTCAGATAGTTTCGGAAGACAGGCATCATGCGCGGCGCGTAATGCATCATTCTGGATCACAGCGTTCATATGGCTAACAGGTGCCCACGCTTTTTCCAGACGATCATTCAAATTGTGTAGCGGCTGGATCAATGTTTGCCAGTCAGGTGCTACGTTTTGCAGTAAACGCTCAATCACCAACAAGTTATCTTCAATAATCCTGTTAATAGCAGGTTCAATATGCTCAGGCTGGATTGCCGTGAATGTCGGTAACGCTTCATCCAACAACAACGGGTTTGCAACAACATTCAGATTCATGACACTTCATCACGCATGGAAAAGAGGCGTTATTATATCCCCTGCCATTCAGACTGGAGCCAACCATGCCACAACACGCCAGCATCAGATCACATGAAGGTATCACTCCAACACTGGGTGAACGTGTTTACATTGATGCCATGGCTGTCGTCATTGGCGACGTACACCTTGGTGACGACTGCTCTGTCTGGCCACACACGGTAATACGCGGCGACATGCATCGCATACGCATCGGAGCACGTTGCAGCATTCAAGACGGTTCCGTGCTGCATATCACGCATGCAGGCCCCTACGAACCAGAAGGTTTTCCGCTGACGCTAGGGGATGATGTAACTGTTGGTCATCGCGTAGTTTTACACGGTTGCACCATTGGTAATCGCGTGTTGATTGGCATTGGAGCGATTGTGATGGATGGTGTGGTAGTGGAGGATGAGGTTGTGGTCGCCGCTGGCTGTCTGGTGCCGCCGGGCAAAAGACTAGCGAGTGGTTTTCTTTATGTTGGCAGTCCGGCCAAGCAAGCGAGGGCGCTGACGGAAAAAGAAAAATCCTTTTTCACATACAGCGCCAACAACTACAGCAAACTGAAAGAGAAATACCGGTAAATTATTTACCCATCACATCATCGGCGGCGACATAACCAAACGCCATAGCCGGGCCAATCGTGGAACCTGCGCCCGCATACGTTGGTCCCATCAATGCAGCTGAATTGTTGCCGATAACGTACAAGCCCGGAATCACCTTGCCGTCTTTATCCAGCACACGTGCTTTTTCATCAGCATTCAAACCGCCCTTTGTGCCCAATTCGCCCGCGTGTACTTTCACTGCGTAGTACGGCGCTTCAATCGGCATCAAACAAGGATTTGGAAAACCGGTTTGATCGTCACCGTAAAAACGGTCATATTCATTGCCGCCCTTATCGTATTCCAGATCTTTACCGGTTTTCGCGTACTCATTCATGTTCGCGATAGTCTGTTTCAGATTTTCTATATTGCTCACGCCAATTTTTTGCGCCAGCTCTTCAACACTGTCCGCTTTGAAAATATAGCTGTCCCACAATTCTTTGGGCACTGCGCCGTCTTTCATCATCTCGCCGGGGAACACTGGGCCGCATGGATACTTCTGGCGATAATCCTTGCCGAAAATCATCCAGCTCGGCACAGCCTGCGTGCCTTCGCGTTCGCGTTTGTACATATCCTGCACCACCGTGATATACGGCGCCGCTTCATCGGTATAACGCTTACCATTCATATCGACAAATGCGCAACCCGGCAGTGATTTTTCCACAATCATCATACGAGCTTGCGCTTCGCCCGGAACCACTACGGTTGGCCCCCACCATGCGTCATCCATAAATTTTACGTCAGCGCCAATCGCCAGACCTGCACGGTGCGCATCACCTGTGTTGCCCGGCGAACCGGCAGTCCATGAAATGTGTGTCGGCGTAGGCAAATACTGTTCGCGCATTTGCTGGTTTTTTTCAAAACCGCCCGCACCAAGAATCACACCTTTTTTGGCGCGAATGCGAAATGGCTGACCATTTTTTTCGGCAATAGCCCCGATCACTTTTCCATCTTCCACTACTAGCTCTTTCAAACCACAGTTGAGCCACAAGGGAATTTTTCTATCCAACATGGATTTGCGCAATGAGCCCGCCACCGAATTACCCAACGTCAATCGACGGCTACGCTTCCTGAATTTCAACCGATAACCAAAATCAAACAACCATTGGAAAAATACACGAATGAATACGCCCATCCAGCCTTTTTCTTTTTTGAAGACTGCGCGAAATTCCATAGTCTCCATGGTAAAAATATTAAAGATTAATGTTTGTGGATGTTGGCCGCGCAGGTTTTCAAATTCATCGCCCAATAACGCGGCATTAAATGCCTTGGGATCATGGCTGCGACCACCTTCCATGTACCCGGCAACGTCCGGGTAATAATCCGGATACAACTCCAGCGATTCAAAACGCAGCGCAGTTTTTTCATGCAGCCACTTCAACATTTCCGGTGCTTTTTCGATGTAGGAACGGATACGCACATCCGGCACTGCATCACCGATCAGGCCTTTCAGATACTGGAAACCTTTTTCAGCATTGTCTTTCAAACCTTTAGCCGCCATCAAATGGCTATTCGGAACCCAGATCACACCACCACTCATTGCAGTGTTGCCGCCGTATTTGTCAGTCTTTTCCAGCATCAAGGTATCTGCGCCATTATCTTTTGCGCGGATGGCCGCAACCATTGCACCGCCACCGGAGCCAACCACCAACACGTCGACTGTGTGATCCCATTTGATTGCGTCTGTCATAGCCAAGCTCCATCGAATACGGGTAAATGAAAACGGCGGTCAGTTTAGGGGATATACCCGCCTGCTCAAAGTGGCAGTTTGTCTACATTATCGCGTAGATGCGCGGGGTTGATCGTGCCGACAATAGCGGCACTGGAACCGGGATGGGCAAAAATCATTGAAAATGCTTCGGCGACTGCATCACCATCACAACGGTGCCCGCTGGCCAGCGCTTTTTTGATCAGCGCACCCTTGCCATGATCACGGCAATAATCCAGCACAGCCACATCATTCAGCTCGTTCAGGTTGTAAGTCACCATGACTACATCAGACTGTGCAGCGGCCAGCAATCCACCTTCCACCGTTTTGGTAGACATACCAAACGCACGTATCCAGCCACGTTGTTTTAAATCAGCCAGCGTTTGCAATGCAGCACTGTTATTAATGATATCGAGATCATTACCGTCCGAATGCACCAGTACCATATCGATGTAATCGGTTTTCAAGCGCCGCAGACTGCGCTCAATACTCAAGCGTGTGTGCTGTTCTGAAAAATCAAAACTCGATTGACCATCAATAAATTCTTCGCCGACTTTACTACAGATCAACCATTCCTTGCGGTCATCTTTCAGCAATTTTCCAAGGCGCTCTTCACTGTTGCCATACGCCGGCGCTGTATCCAATAAATTGATGCCGAGATCACGCGCCAGATTCAATAATGCACGCGCTTCATTGTCATCTGGAATGCGAAATGCCTGCGGATATTTAACGCCTTCACTGCGCCCGAGTTTTACCGTACCCAAACCCAGCACACTGACTTGCATTCCGGTGCTACCAAGTGCGCGATAGAACATACTTTATACTCGCTTCCAGTTCGCACACTGCCATGGCGTTTGCGCAACGGCATCAAGCAATGGCATATCGGGGGAAATCTTATCGTTATACAAGGGAATAATTTTTTTCTGTGTAAGATGATCGATAAACAAATTACCAAGATTCGGCACCAGCGTTAATTTTGTTGGCCAGGCTACAACACAATCCGGCAAACCTTCACACACAGATAACCACGCATTATCTGGCCGCAGCATACCGGGTTGTGCAGGCTCTGCTCGATCTACCGCCAGAGTTGCCCACTCGGCATCCGCCCAATCCAGCCAGGAAAATAATGTCTGCAATTCTAACTTTGCCCGTCGAATTAATTCATCCGCTGACAAAGAAACACCCTCTTCTGCCAACTGTCCGCCCAGATACCAGACGGTATATTCACCATCGCGGTGAGAAGAAATAGTCAACCGCGGCTTACTGTCTGTACCGACACAATGCGCATACAGCGCATGATGGTGGCGATGACGCACCATCACTTGTTGCAAGGGCCGCAATTGCATCGCCGGATTTTTTATAGCCAGCTTTTTCAATAAGTCACCATTGCCTTTACCAGCTGCCAGCACACAGAGCTGACTGCTGATTCGCACACTGCTATTGACCACCATCGCCACACCTGCGTTGGTTTTTTCCAGCTGCGATTGATGCCAGTCAATCGAAAAAATTCTATCGATATGTGGCTTGCGCAATGTTTCCATCAAAGATGAAGTGTCAAGTACCATATCCACCAATTTGTATAGTGAGCCCTTGAAAGCCGGATCACGAAACACTGGCGGGTAATCATTTTTCTTCAATGCATCCACGCGCCCACGCAGGGCTTTACTAGCAAGAAACGTGGTGATTTTTGATACCGCACTTTGCGATGACCACATATAAAAATGATCACTCAATATCTTTGTACCACGCAAATCGACATCGCCTTCGCCCTGCATACAGCGCCGCCAATGCGCGGGCATATCCGCGATGGATTCGGACGCACCGGATAACGCACCGCCCAGTGTGTATTTCACACCGCCATGGATCATGCCTTGCGATGCCACCGTCTGCTCACTGCCCAATGCACGCTGCTCAAACAAGACCGCGTTATAACCGGCATTGCGCGCCCGGTTCAGCAGCCACAGACCGGCAACACCGCCACCGATGATGGTGATGTCGACATGGATATCCTGCACAGGTTGGCTCATGCATCTGGCTCGCGTAACGAGTCTGGCATTATACAGGGGGCATCGTTATCCTGCCCCAACGCTAAATATCGCCACTGCCATGCCTCGATTGCTATACACCATCGCCTACACCCTGTTGCTGCCAGTCATTTTGTTGCGCTTGCTATGGCGCTCGCGTCTGGCGCCGGCTTATCGCCGGCGTTGGCCGGAACGCTTTGGCGTATTTCCTGCGCCGGATTTTGATCACAACAATCCGGTGATATGGCTGCATGCCGTATCAGTAGGCGAAACACTGGCCGCCGTTCCGCTAATTAAACGCTTGCAGCTGGAGCACCCGGACTGGCAATGGATCATCACGACCACTACGCCCACAGGTTCAGAACGTGTACGCGCCACATTCGGCAACCGTGTTTACCATGTTTATGCACCGTATGACCTGCCTGTTTTTCTTGCTGCATTCCTGAAACGTATTCGTCCAGCGCTGTGTATCATCATGGAAACAGAACTGTGGCCTAATATGTTGCACAGTTGTTGCATACGAAAAATCCCCGTGGTGATTGCCAATGCACGACTGTCTGAAAAATCTGCGCGCGGCTACAAAAAACTATCACCTCTGACACACGGAATGATGGCAGACGTTTGTATGATTGCTGCCCAACAACAGGCTGACGGCAACCGCTTTATTGATCTTGGATTAAAACAGGAAAAGTTGGCAGTCACCGGATCTATCAAATTCGATCTGGATCTGGACAACGACATTCTCAGCAAGGCTGCCGTATTGCGCTCGCAGTGGTCGTTTGCTGAAACACGCAAAGTGTTTTTAGCGGCCAGCACACATCCCGGCGAGGATGAAATTATCCTGCACACTTTTTCTACGTTAAAAAAACAATTTCCTGATTTATTACTGGTGTTGGTACCGCGGCACCCGGAACGCTTTTCCACTGTGGCAGCGCAATGCGAGCAAGCTGGTTGGCGTGTCGTGAAACGCAGTATGAACACAGCAATAAACCAGGAAACCGATATCGTTATCGGTGACACCATGGGTGAACTGCTGGCGTTTTATGGTGCGGCGGATATTGCCTTTGTTGGCGGTAGTCTGGTGCCTGTTGGCGGGCATAACCTGATAGAACCCGCAGCCTGGGCATGCCCAGTGATCAGCGGCCCTTATTTGTTCAACTTTTCAGAAGTTGCGCGGCTGCTACAAGAAAACCGTGCTCTCGCCATCGCACAGAATACCGATGAGTTGACTGCAACTATCGGAAAATGGCTAAGCGATGAAGCGCAGCGTAAAAATTCTGGCGACCGCGCGAAGGAAGTGGCAGAAAGTAATCGTGGCGCACTTCAGAAACTCTGCAGTCTGATTGCAGAAATAAAAAAAGCGGCCTAAGCCGCTTTTTCTTGCCGAAACAATTACAAGTCCATCGTTTCGCGCAATTTCTTCATCGCATTCTGTTCCAGCTGACGAATGCGCTCAGCAGACACATTGTAACGGGCTGCCATATCATGCAGCGTAGCCTTGTCATCATTCAACCAGCGCTGTTGCAGGATATCGCGGCTGCGCTCATCCAGTTTTTCCATCGCATTAATCAACTGATGCGTGCTGACTGTTTCCCAGTTTTCGTTCTCAAGCTGTAATGCTGGATCACTGTCCTGCGCTTCCAGATAGCTGGCCGGCACCACAAACGCCTGATCATCATCGTCATCTGCACTGGCATCAAACGATGCATCGTAGCCGGACAAACGTCCTTCCATTTCGCGCACGTCACTGACAGCCACACCGAGATCCTTCGCCACGGCATGCACTTCATCATTCGACAACCAGGCCAGACCTTTCTTGGCGCTGCGCAGATTAAAGAACAACTTGCGCTGTGACTTGGTGGTCGCAATTTTGACGATGCGCCAATTGCGCAGGATGTACTCGTGAATCTCGGCCTTGATCCAGTGCACGGCAAATGAAATCAGCCGTACACCCTTCTCAGGATTGAAACGCTTGACCGCTTTCATCAAACCGATATTGCCTTCCTGCACCAGATCCGCCTGCGGCAAACCATAGCCGCTGTAGCTACGGGCAATGTGCATCACAAAACGCAGGTGCGACATGACCAGCTGGCGTGCAGCTTCCAGATCTTCGCGGTAGTACAGATCCTCGGCGAGCTTGCGCTCTTCATCAGCTGTCAGGATCGCTATGCCATTGATCGCCTGCGAATAGCTGGTCAAACCCATGCTGGGCGCCAGTATCTGGGCGGGGATCAGAGCCTTACTCATATTGTCATCCTCCACTTGGGGAATCAGTCTAACACTATGCCATTCGAGGGCTGAACAGGCCGCAAGTTCAACGCCTGCCACGCCTTTTATATAGACCAATCCTGTCCAACCACCAACTCAGTCATCACCTTCGGCTTCGACCGCCTGTTGATAGCCTTCTGCATCCAGTAATTCATTCCATTCAGCAGCCGCATCGTCAGGCTGTACCCGAAATAACCAGCCCTTGTCATAGGGGGAGTCATTGACGATTTCCGGGGTCTCTTCGAGAGCCGGATTGAGCTGGATGACCCTGCCCGACACCGGCGCAAACAGATCCGACGCTGTTTTAACTGATTCAATTACCCCGGCTTCACCCGCTTGGGCGAGTTCTGAACCAACTGCAGGCAGGTCCACAAACACCACATCACCCAGCTGGCTCTGGGCATAATCGGTAATACCGACTGTCACGGTGCCATCGTCTTCCAGACGACCCCACTGGTGAGTCGCAAGATACTTGATGTCGTCGGGCGTATTCATGGTCAGCAGCTGCCTTGGCAGGGGTGTCAACAAGGGGACGCTAGGATAGCGAATAGTCAGACCATGACAAGCAAACCCATGACACTTATTTGCATAAACTTATGCCATCGGCACCTTGAAACGCTCTATATAGAAGGCGAAACGATCAAGGATCTGCTGCTCTGTCAGGCCATACTCTTCCAGCTTGTAGTCATGCTTGCCGTGCTTGCCCATTGGGTGTTCGTCGGCATAGCGCTGGAAACGCTTTTCAGCATCGGCCGTCATGGGGATGTTGAAATGCTGATAGATGCGCCGCACGGTACCCACACCATCGGCGATGAAATCATTGAACTGCAAATCGATAATGCGATCTGGCGAAATAGTTTCACGTTGACGCAAACTGGATTCCATTTTGCGCGCCAGATATTCCATCACCACAGGACCGAAATCCTTGCGATCAAAATCACGGCCGATCAACATCGATTCCATCATGCTGGCATAAGATGTCACACATTCCAGCGGATTGCGGTGCGTGATAATAATGGAACAATCCGGAAACAGTTTCACCAGACAATCCAGCGCCCACAAATGTCCAGGCGTTTTCAATAACCAGCGCTCACCTGGGCGCTGCCATTGCAACATGCGCAAGATATCGGCGTAGTAACGGTAACTCGGCATATGATCCTGCGTCTGAAACCATGAACCGTAAGGTTCCATCATGGTTTCCACACCGAACTGTACATCCTGGAAAGTATGGTTCAATAAATGAATACATTCTTCCGGCGTATCCGCACTG
>DATIDQ010000197.1:0-4749 GCA_035456205.1 Pseudomonadales bacterium | reverse complement strand
ACGGCATCCAGAATGGGTTGGCTGAAGGAAAATTCAGTGAGGTGAGCTGTGTTTTAGCTGAAAGGCTTTATTTCTATCTGGGAACTTATGAAACACAAACGTACAAATTTACCAGCGTGAAAAACAAGTTGAATAGCAAGTTTGCAGAAAATATAGGAGATCTGGAGTCCCAATGGTGGGCTGCAGATTTTGAATGGCGTGGCGATGTGGCGTTGTCGCCATACGGTGAGAAAACGGTAGATCAATTGACGATTAAAAAGTCTGCTCCGGGTGGTAATGGAGATATCGTCCAATGGATCCCGCTGCGTGGCGGCAAACCGCATACCTTCAGTGTATGGCTTTGGTCTCCGGTTGCTAAAACAGTCAATCTATCTATTGCGCGTCATTATAATCCCGTCAGTGTGGCATCAAAACAAATTACATTATCTCCAGAGCCGACGCGTTATTCAGTCACAGGAATAACTCCTAGCGATGCCTTATATGATGTAGATATAGGACTCAGCACCTTTGCAGCAGGTATCCCCACTACATTTGGTACAGAAGTTGGCGATACCCTGTACGCTTGGGGCGCGCAACTGGAAGTGGGCGATCAAATGACGGGTTACGACGCGAAAGAGGTGGCGCGACCAGACAGCGTTCGCGTATGGCGCCCGGCATTGGTCGTGCTGAATGTATCTATGCTGATGTTTGTGCTCATAGCAATTATCCGCGCCAGAACTTTCTGGTTTCAGCGGCGGGCTGGAATCTGTATTCTGGTTATTATTTTTGCAGCAGCAGCAGAGTCTTTAGCCATTATTCCCGAGCAACGGTTTGCCACAGGATGGATGATTTTTTTCTGGTTAATTGCGACTACATTTATTTTTATGCAAGCGAAAGAGTCTACTAAAAAACATCGAATACATTCGTAGCTGCGTCATAGATAATCTTTGGCGTAATAAGTATAAGTGTCAAATATTTCGCCATTGCCCGTTGTCCATGGATCGCCCGTTTTTTTCATTTCCTCAAAAAGCCGCTCCATGAGTGATGCTTTTATAGCTTGATATTCCGGGTCATCAGCAATGTTGTGAAGCTGGGCCGGATCGCGATCAAGGGCGTATAGTTCAACAGGCGGGCGGCGACCTGCGGATAACTCTATAAATTCGGCATATTTTTCGCGTTGCTGTAACAGGTCTTTTGATGGTGAACCGTCATCTATGTCAAGCATGCCGGGTGAGCGACCTGCCGGCCAGCGGTCGGGCGCCATATTTTGTATATAAAGAAACTTGTCAGTATGGATGGCGCGTGATGGATAACCGCGGTTATTAAATCTGGCATCTTTTATATGGCGTTCAAAACCGGAGAAAGCAGCGTCACGTGATTTATCGATGCGGCCTGATTTTTCCGAGAGTAATTGCGTCCGGAAACTTTTTCCTGTCATGTCAGCGGGTGGTGTTATACCAGCAAGATCAAGAAATGTTGGTGCGATATCTGTCAGGCTGATGAAATCTGTTACGTCCTGATGTTTTTTAATGGTATTGCCCCAGCGTACGGCAAAAGGAACACGTGTTCCATATTCATAGTTATTGGCTTTAGCGCGTGGAAAAGGCATGCCATTGTCGGAAGTATAAACAATCACGGTGTTGTCTAGTTCGCCTGTTTCTGTCAATAATTTCAGGATTTCACCCAGCTCCTTGTCGAACCACTGGATCTCGTAAAGATAATCTGCAATGTCATTTCGCACCTCGGGTACATCCGGCATAAATGCCGGTACTTCAATTTTTGATGCATCAATTTCACCGCTACTCACACCAATATCGTGTAGATAAGGCCGGTGTGGCTCTGTGGGAGATACCCAGAAAGAAAAAGGTTCATCAGGTTTTTTTTCTTTCAGGAAGCTTCTGAAATTTTCGAGGTGATCATAAGAAGAAAGATTAGGGTCTACGGCTTTTGTAATCTGGTTGAATGCGGGGCCAGCCGGGTTTCCTTTGGCTGCCTTGCCTGGCCCCCAACCTTTGCCGGTGTAACCAATTTTGTAACCGTTTGCTGCCAGAATTTTTTGATAAGTGTTCAGTGTCTCGGGAAATTCACCCCACAGTTGTGCTGCTGAACCGAGACGCCAGAAATGTTGTCCAGTGACAATGGCCGAGCGGGACGCCGTACAGGTAGGTGCGCTGGCGTACGCATTATCAAAATAAATGCCTTCACTAGCTATGCGATCAAAATTAGGGGTTTTTACTGCGGCGTATCCAGCGAATGATGTGTGAATCCATGACTGGTCATCAGTGACTACAAACAAAAAATTAGGACGCTTTGCAGGTATGAGCGGCAATACCTCCGGTGTCGTTGGCGCAGATTTCTCTGTACTCAATAGCGATGTTGCAAGTGAGGGTTTATAAAATCGGGTGAGGACAACTATCAGCCCGCCAATGGCCACGATAGCTAGCAACCAATAAACAATTTTCTTATTAGACAAGTGCATATCTCCTGGGATACCCGAACTGCGCCTGTGACTGTTCCGCCGTATGCGTGATCGTTGTGTGGCCGATCCTGTTAATTCCGAAAGTGTAACGGTGATGCCATCTTGTGTCAGTATCTGCGTTAGCCCCTCTGGTGCGGACTACAGCTTGGGTGTTGCACAAGCTGGTAGAATTAAGGCATCTCCCCACTGATGGACCTCATTCATGCACCTCCATTTTCTTGGTATTTGCGGTACGTTCATGGGTAGCCTTGCCATGCTGGCACGTGAACTTGGCCATACGGTGACAGGTTCCGACGCCAATGTTTATCCGCCGATGAGCACGCAGCTGCAGGAACAGGGGATTACGCTGATTGAGGGCTATGATCCTGCCCAGCTGCAACCTGCACCGGACCTGGTCATTGTGGGTAACGCAATGAGCCGGGGTAATCCGGCCGTGGAGTATATGCTTGATGCTGGGTTGCCATATACGTCTGGTCCACAGTGGCTATGTGATCATGTATTACCGGAGCGTTGGGTGCTGGCCGTGGCGGGGACGCACGGTAAAACCACCACTTCGACCATGTTGGCCTGGATCCTGGAGCATGCAGGCATGCAGCCCGGCTTCCTGATTGGCGGTGTACCGCAGTGTTTTCCAGTATCGGCACGATTGGGTGGAAGCGATTTTTTCGTGATCGAAGCAGATGAATATGACAGCGCATTTTTCGACAAGCGCAGCAAGTTTATTCATTACCGTCCACGCACCGTGATTCTCAACAATCTTGAATTTGATCATGCAGATATTTTTGATGATCTCGGTGCTATCCAGAAACAATTCCACCATCTTGTGCGTACGGTTCCCCGAAACGGGTTACTTATTTCGCCAGCAAATTCCGCAGCGTTGAATGATGTATTGTCCATGGGGTGCTGGACACCTTGTGAAACAGTAGGCTCGAGGGAAGCTGCATGGCATGCAGAAAACCTGCAGGCAGATGGTTCCTGTTTCAATGTGTTCCATGATGGCCAGTTGGCCGGGACGGTGACATGGATGCATAGTGGCG
The DNA here is from genome assembly GCA_035456205.1 of Pseudomonadales bacterium. Lineage (GTDB taxonomy): Bacteria > Pseudomonadota > Gammaproteobacteria > Pseudomonadales > UBA7239 > UBA7239. The sequence goes on along the minus strand of DATIDQ010000197.1, from coordinate 1,254 downwards.
AGCACAACGTCAGCAATGCATTAGTGGCTATTGCTGCTGCGCGTCATGTAGGTGTCGCGCCAGAGTTGGCATGCAAGGCTCTGAGTGAATTTGCCGGTGTGAAACGGCGGCTGGAATTGTTATGTGATGTGAATGGTGTTCGTGTCTATGATGATTTTGCACATCACCCCACAGCCATTGAAACTACGCTGGCCGGATTGCGTCAGCGCGTGGGCAATGAAAAAATTATTGCTGTGCTGGAGCCGCGCTCCAATACCATGCGCATGGGTGTTTTTCGTGAACAGATAGCGCCGGCTCTGGCTGCTGCTGACGAAGTAGTGTTTTATCAACCGCAAAATGTTGACTGGGCACTCGATGATGTTGCAGCCCAATGTAAATCACCGGCTCGGGTGGTTAATGTGATTGATGAAATCGTTGAGCAGCTGTCGGCTGGCACAGGCCCCGTGCATATCCTGATTATGAGTAATGGTGGATTTGGTGGGTTGCACGGAAAACTGGTTGCCGCGTTGCAACCAGGAAAATAAATGAACGCGGTACGTTGGCCTTTCTGTATCAAAGCAATAGTTTTTTTTACGCTGATATTTTTTATTGCGTATGGTGCGTTTTTTGTTTCGTTATATCCGGTACATCAGGAAGCAGCTGTATTGCATTATCTGGCATGGATGATTGATGTGCATGATGCGATACCTTACAAGGATGTATTTGAAACAGCATTTCCCGGCTCGTTGCTTTTCCATATAGGTATAGGACATTTCCTGGGCTACGGTGATGACGCTTTCCGACTGGTGGATATTGGCTGGTTAGTCATATTGATGTGTATCACCTGGCGGATTATGCGGCGAATAGATTCCACTGTCGCCTGGATTACTGCGCTCGGTTTTGGCAGTCTGTATTTCAAAGCCGGTGCATCTATGACATTACAACGTGATTATGTGGGGATATTTCCGGTTGCACTGGCATTGCTGGTGGTATTGCAAGATCAATGGTATATACAAATCCGCGCTGCGTTGCTTGGTGTATGTTACGGCGTCGCCGCATCCATGAAGCCGCATCTTGTGATAGGCGCTCCAGTGATGTTGTGGTTGCTCTGTTTTCCAACAACAGGACAGACATCATTTGATATCAAAAAAATTATCGGGGTGATAGCTTTTTGTGCTATAGGGTTTATTGCTGGATTTGGTCTACCTGTTTTATGGTTATTGTCTCGCGGCGCAATTCCGGCATTTATGGATATGTTGCTGCACTATATGCCCC
>DATIDQ010000196.1:0-15657 GCA_035456205.1 Pseudomonadales bacterium | reverse complement strand
TGGCTGTTTCACAAGTATCCAGATACTCAATTAGCACTAATTCGGCATCAAGGATTTTTCTCACTTTGGCACTGCGCCCATTACATAAGACGTAGTTACCTTCTTGAATGATGACCTCGTCAAGTGGAGTCGGACTACGCCTTCCCATAATTTGCCTCCCAAATCAAACTATTGGTGTTAACAGGGGTAAGTAATGAGATTCCAAAATGTCGTGTTGCTATCAGGTGCCAGGTGACTCCTAACGCCAGCAGCTGTTCTTCGGTATCAGTGAAACTGACTGCAATGAGTTCGGCAATGGATACTGCTCCCAGCTGTCTTAAAGTCAATTTCAGTCGAGCCGCGATATCAGGATCATATGTATTGCGAAGGTAATGGCTTAGAAACCGAAGGTTCTTGGCGTAGGGACGTTTAAGGTAACAGTCAGTAATGATGCGAAACCTCCAGCCTCGCTCACGGCAATATGTTGTAGCGGCTTGAAATCCTGGCAATAGATTGTTTTTTTCTGCCATCAGCTCTTGCTTGGCCTTTACTTCAACTAGTATCGGACTAAATAGCGGCTTCCCGCTTTGAGCGGAAAATTCCACAAGAAAATCAGGCGTATATTTACGTTTACCTGGCTGGTTAATAAATTTGAAAGATAAAGGCTGAGGCCAGACAGACTTTACCGCTGGATTGAAATCCAAGCTTTCTAAATACATTCGCTCATTCAGGCCCTCGTATCGAACGGATTGGCCGCATTGCATAGGGACATATCCAGTGATTACCAGAGCACTAGAAAGCTTTCCTCGTACGCCATCGATTTTATTGGTCGGATGAATTACTGTAAAATTCATACTCAGTCCTGTTAATTGCTGTATTAGTCTGGCTAATTGCTGTACATATTGCTAGAAAATCATGGCAAAAATGACCATTTAGTCGGATTAATTAGTGTAAACCATAGTGGCAGCCAGCCGCGTCCGGGGGAAATTTCGTTGGCGCACCATGGTGTGCTGTTCCTGGACGAGTTGCCCGAGTTTCCAAGATCGGTGCTGGAAGTACTGCGCGAGCCGCTGGAGTACGGCGAAATCCTGATTGCGCGTGCCAATGCTCAGGTGCAATTTCCTGCGCGTTTCCAGTTGGTGGCGGCGATGAATCCTTGTCCTTGTGGCCATGCTGGCGATACGCGTCAGGCTTGTCGCTGTAAACCGGAGCAGATCCGTCGCTACCGTGACCGCTTGTCTGGGCCATTGCTGGATCGCATCGACATGCATGTTGCAGTGCCTGCTCTGCCGCAGGGCGACGTGATGGCGCCGGCAGCACAAAGCGAGAATTCTGCGCTGGTGCGTGAACGTGTCTGCGCTGCCCGGCAGGCTCAGTGGCAGCGCTCGGGCAAGAGCAATGCGGCGCTGGGTACGCGTGAAGTCGAGACTGTCTGCGTATTAACCGATGAGCAGCGAGTGTTGATGGTTCAGGCTATGGAAAAGCTGGGTTTGTCTGCACGGGCTTATCACCGTGTGTTGAAAGTGGCGCGCACCATTGCTGATCTGTCAGCCAGCGACAATATTGCCACTGCGCACCTGCGCGAAGCGTTGGGATATCGCAATCTGGATCGAACGGTGGCATAGTGAAACGATGATATTTCTTCTATAAAACCACTATAAAAACATGACTATAGCTTTTCAGAGCGCTGCTGTAACAGATCGTATTTCCGTCCGCAATGTCAGTGGTGTCAGTGACGAGCACCAACCTGTGCGGCGTTTGAAAGTATTGTTGTTGAAGCCGTATCAGAAAGTGGTGGCAGGCATACAGTCCCCGCCGCTGGGTCTGTTATATCTCACATCAACCATTCGACAAAAATTCAACAATGAAATAGACGTTCGCGTTGTTGATATGAAAGTGGCCGGGATGTCTGCACAGGATCTGTTGCCGACACTGGAATCTTTCCAGCCGGATGTCATCGGATTTTCTGCGCTGAATTTTGAAGCGCGTGCCAGCTATAACGTGGCGCAATTGGCCAAGAAAATAAATCCTGCCGTGATCACTGTGATGGGTGGACCATTTGCCCTGAACAATGCAGCGACAGTATTTGAAGAGCCCTCGATTGACTGGGTATTTGAAGGACCAGCCGATAATACATTTCCGGAAGTGCTTTATCGTCTGGCTTGCGGAATAGATGTGGGTTGCGACATTCCCGGTTTTTCACGACGCATGCCGGATGGCAGTCTGTTTTTTTCAAAGAAACAGGATTTCATTGCCGATATTGACACGCTGCCAATGCCGGCATGGGATATCGTGGATTTTGATTTGTATGCAGGCAAACCCAATCATGCTGCCAATCTGAAAGGCAAGCGTTACGCGCCACTGTTTACCTCGCGCGGCTGTCCGTATCTTTGCAATTACTGCCACGATATTTTCAGCAAGAAATTTACTTATCACAGTGTCGAGCGTGTAATAGCAGAAATCGATCATCTGTATACGCGCTATGGTGTGGATGAATTTCATATCGAAGACGATATATTTAACCTGCACAAACCGCGTGTACGTCAATTAATGCAGGAAGTGCAGCGCCGTTGGCCGGGAAAAATGAAATTTGCTTTCCCGAATGGCTTGCGCGCAGACATTCTCGACCGTGAAACTGTCAATGCAATGTGTGATGGTGGAACCTATGCGGTGTGTATCGCAATAGAGACAGTTACGCCGCGTTTGCAAACGCTGATCGATAAACATCTGGATATTGAAAAATCCAAACGCGCGCTGGAATATTTCAATGAGCGCGGTATTCAGGTGACCTGCTTTTTTATGTTGGGTTTCCCGACAGAGACCCAAGAAGAGCTGGAGGCCACCATCAATTTTGCGCTGACTACACCGATGACGCTGGCATATTTCTTTACGGTGATTCCGCAGCCCAATACGCCGTTATTTGATCTGGCGCTGCAGGCCAACGAAGCTATCACGCTGGATACCGCGAAGGTGGATAGCGGTAGTTACCGGGCTTACACCTCGTGGTACGAACGGGTGTATGGCTACCCCTTGGGCAAGGCCATCTTGCGGGCTAACCTGAAGTTCTATTTCAGGCCGAGCCGCGTGCTGCAAGTGTTGCGGCACTGGAGTATTCCCTCCTTGTTTGTCACATTCCGCGTGTTCCTGCAGGTGGTGTTCAACCGCATCACGGATGGTGCGCCAGCGGCTCCTCCCGGCCAATAGTTTCTGCGCGCTTTCCGCTACCATCTTTCCGTTACAATGAGCGGGTGTGTATTGACTGGTGTAATGGTGGGTTTGTGAGTATCCCCAAAGATGTAAATAGCTATATGGATGATGTCGGTCGTCGTGCCCGTGCTGCGTCACGTTTGGTGGCGCGTGCTGCAACGCGCGACAAGAATGCTGCGCTGCTGGCGATAGCGGATGCGCTGCAAACCAGCAAGACGGACGTGTTGGCTGCCAACGCCAAGGATGTGGCTGCAGGTAAAGCGAATGGACTGGATGCTGCGCTGCTGGATCGTCTCACCATCAGTGAAAAAACTTTTGCAGGCATGATTGAAGGTTTACAGCAAGTGGCTGCGCTGCAAGATCCTGTCGGTGTCATCACCGATATGGCCTATCGCCCATCCGGTATCCAGGTGGGCAAGATGCGCGTACCACTCGGCGTGGTCGGCATCATTTATGAGTCGCGTCCGAATGTGACGGTAGAAGCGGGTAGTCTGTGCCTGAAAAGCGGCAATGCCTGTATTTTGCGCGGTGGCTCCGAGTCGATTCATTCCAATCGTGCGATTGCCGCTTGTGTGCGTGCTGGTCTGAAACAAGCCGGGTTGCCAGAAGATGCCGTGCAGGTGATCGATACCACTGATCGCGCTGCTGTGGGTTTACTGGTGGCCATGCCAGAATTTGTGGATGTGATTGTGCCACGCGGTGGTAAAGGGTTGATCGAACGTATTGCCGCGGAAGCGCGCGTGCCTGTGATCAAACATCTCGACGGCATTTGTCACGTTTACGTGGATGAAGAAGCGGATCTGCAAAAAGCACTGGATATTGCCTTCAATGCAAAATGCCATCGCTATGGTGTGTGCAATGCGATGGAGACTTTGTTGGTACATGAAAACATCGCCAAACAGTTTTTACCTGCGATAAAAAAACGTTATGACGAGCAGCAGGTCGAGTTGCGGGGCTGTGCCAGGACCTGTGCGATTCTTGCAGGGATTAAAGCAGCGACGGAAGAGGACTGGTCTACAGAATACCTCGCACCGATTCTTGCAATAAAAATTGTGGGAAATCTTGATGAAGCGATGACCCATATCAATGATTACGGCTCGCATCACACCGATAGTATCGTGACAGAGAATTTCACCAAGTCACGTCGCTTTATCAACGAAGTGGATTCCAGCAGTGTGATGATCAATGCATCCACGCGGTTTGCGGATGGTTTTGAATACGGGCTCGGTGCAGAAATCGGTATTTCAACGGACAAGTTTCATGCGCGCGGCCCCGTCGGTCTTGAAGGTCTCACATCGCAGAAGTATGTGGTGTTGGGTGATGGCCAGATTCGAAAATAAACAGTTCGGCAATAAACAATGCGCCAGTAAATCGTTAATCAGATACAACAATCGTCAATTTAATACAGGAGCAGTGTATGAATATCAAAGGTTTGGGTTATGTGGGTTACGGTGCGCCAGATCCGTCGCAGTGGTTGAAATACGGCACTGACATTATCGGTGCCATGCCTGCGCGTGCATTGCCGGGTGAGGCCTGGGGTATGCCGATGGATCCCACATCTGGCCCGGCCAGTAAAGGTACTGGCGTAGGCCAGGACGGTTCTGTGTATCTGAAACTCGACCAGCGCCAGTGGCGTATTGCGATTCATCCGAGCGCGACCAATGCCGGCATCATGTACATGGGGCTGGAAGTCGCATCAAAGAAAGACCTTGAGCAAGTGGTTGCGGAATTGAAAGCACAAGGTACAGAAGCGCGTATGGGCAGCAAGGAAGAGGCGCGTGGCCGTTCTGTAACAGGTATTGCCTATTCAAAAGATCCTGCTGGCAATCCACTCGAGTTTTTCTATGGTGCGACTGACGATTTCAATTTCGTGTCGCCAAAAGGCATGATATTCAAGACCGGCGAGTTTGGCCTCGGCCACTTGAATCTGTTTGTGTCGGAGTTGGAGGCCAATCAGGATTTTTACATCAATGTACTCGGCTTCAAGCTGACGGATTACATCGGCTTTGGTCCGGATATGTCCGCCAATTTTTATCACTGCAATGGCCGTCACCACAGTATCGGTTTGACACGTGTTGGGCCGATCAATGGCATTCACCACATGATGCTGGAATGCGAGAATGTTGATGATGTGTTGAAGTGTTATGAACGTGCGCTGGATGCAAAAATTGAAATCAAGTCCACGTTGGGTCGTCACGTGAATGACAATGTGTTGTCATTTTACATGAGCAGCCCTTTCGGTTTTGAAGTGGAAATCGGCTGGGACGGTATGATTGTGGGCGAAGACTGGTTGCCGCGTGAATTCTGCGAAGGTGATTTGTGGGGTCATCGCGGTCTGGATCCTGAAACCATCACGGCTTCAGCGGAACAGATCAAACAGAAATAAGTTCTCTTAAATCATCCACCAACCAATCAGGTGCGGCTTCTGCTACGGAGCCGCCGTGATTGTAGCCATAGCTGACACACAGCACTTTCATATTGGCAGCGCGTGCGCTCGCTACGTCAATGCCTGAATCACCCACCATCAAGGTTTTTGAGGTGGGTGTGGCAAGTTTTTCGCAACAGTAGAGCAAGGCGGTGGGGTCCGGTTTGCGTTGTGGAAAGGTATCGCCGCCGATGATCAAGGGAAAATATTTTTCCATACCCAGGTGTGCTATCAATTGCTTTGCGAGATGCTCCGGCTTGTTGGTGACGCACGCCATTTTTTTCCCGGTGCTCAGGCAAGCATTCAGACATTCATAAACGCCATCAAAGACACGCGTTTCCGGACCATTGTGTTTTGCGTATTGCAGCAGAAATTCACTGTGTATAGCCTCATGCAAAACTGCATCAAATTCGTGTACGGCGAATGTCAGCGCGCGTTCTATCAATTTGCGCGAACCATTGCCTATCCAGCTGCGCACGCGCTCAACCCCAGCTGTTGGCCAGTGATGCGCTATCAGTGTCGCATCAACGGCGAGGGTGATGTCTGCGGCGCTGTCTACCAGAGTGCCATCCAGATCGAACAACAGCAGATCAAAATTTTCTAGTGAAAATTTATTCGTCATTGGCCGCATTGATACAACAATTCTTGTATTTTTTGCCGCTGCCACAAAAGCATACGTCGTTACGGCCTATCTTGGGTTGTTCGCGGCGATAGGGTTCTTCCTGCTCTTGCTCTTCAAGCATATCGGCCAGCAAACAACCGCACTCAGCATAGTTCATCATGATCCAGGGCAGTTGTTCTGTTATTTCAGGTAGTGATGCCATCAGTTCGGCATTCTCTGTTTCTGATCCATCCATTGCGCTTTCTATATCTGCAAACAATGAAGCGATATCCAGTGTGTTTTCCACTTCTTCAGCGATATCAAAAATACCATCTTCCGTTTCTACCGGTTCTGTTTCAGCGAGCAATTTATTCCAGCCGTCTTCCTGCCAGTAATGCGCCTTTAACAAACCGTTGCACCAGGCAGCAAGAGGCCAGCGCTGGTCGGCTGCGTTATGCCAGTGATATTCATCGGCAACCAACTCAGAATCATCATCTTCGATACGTGTGAATTGTTCATCCCAGAGCCCCATGAACAAGGTGGCAATATTTTCTTCTTCCTGCTCGTCGCGAAAGTTAGGGTCTTCGCCTTCGAACACAAAAGTCATCCATTCATCTTCGTCGATATCGGTGGGCGCACTGGCCAATCCCCATAAAAAACCGCGCAGTTCATGCAGTGTCATGGTGTCTGCAGGGCGCGAGGGGGAATCCAGGAATTCACTCAGTATTCGCAGTTGAATATTGTTCAGGTAAGCCATAAAAATTCCGCTGGTTGGTATTTAAGGTAATCAGAATTAAATCAGGGTTGCCCACAAATCGTATTCGTCGGCTTCATCAACAATGGCGCGCACAATCTGGCCGGGTTGCAGGTGCGTCGCTTCATTCAGATACACTGCGCCATCGATTTCAGGTGCATCCGCCCTGCTGCGCCCAATCGCACCGTCTTCATCCACTTCATCAATAAGCACTTCAATTTCCGTACCAATTTTTTGTTGCATTCTTGCAGCAGAAATTCTCTGGGCTGTCGCCATGAAGCGATCCCAGCGATCCTGCTTGATATCGTCCGGCACGTGATTTTCCAGTGCATTGGCTGCTGCGCCTTCTACCGGTGAATACTGGAAGCAGCCGACACGATCCAGTTGTGCTTCTTCCAGCCAGTCGAGCAGCATCTGGAAATCTTCTTCCGTTTCGCCAGGAAAGCCGACGATAAAGGTTGAACGCAAGGTGATGTCCGGACAGATTTTTCGCCATTCACGAATGCGTTCCAGTGTTTTTTCGCCATGCGCCGGGCGTTTCATCGCTTTCAGTATTTCTGGTGATGCATGTTGGAAAGGAATATCGAGATACGGCAGGATTTTTCCGGCAGCCATCAGTGGAATAATGTTATCGACATGCGGGTATGGATACACATAGTGCAAACGCACCCATACACCGAGTGAGCCCAGTGCTTCACACAATTCCAGCATGCGGGTTTTCACCGGTTGGCCTTGCCAGAACCCTGTACGGTATTTCACATCTACGCCATAAGCAGAGGTGTCTTGTGAAATCACCAACAATTCCTTTACGCCGGCTTTGACCAAGCGCTCTGCTTCATCCATCACATCGCCGATCGGACGGCTGACCAGATCGCCGCGCATGGAGGGAATAATGCAAAACGAACAGCGATGATTACAGCCTTCAGAAATTTTCAGGTATGCATAATGACGCGGTGTGAGTTTGATACCTTGTGGCGGCACGAGATCAATCAGCGGATTGTGATTTTTTTGCGGCGGCAGATATTCGTGCACAGCAGCCATCACTGGCTCGTATTGTGCTGCACCACTGATTGAAAGAATTTGTGGATGTTCTGTGCGGATCCGTTCGGCATCTGCGCCGTTACCCATGCAGCCGGTCACGATCACCTTGCCGTTTTCGGCGAGCGCTTCGCCGATGGCATCCAGTGATTCCTGCTTGGCGCTGTCGATAAAACCGCAGGTGTTGACCACCACTACATCAGCGTCATGATAAGTGGGAACTACCTCGTAACCTTCCATTCGGAGTTGGGTGAGGATGCGTTCGGAATCAACCAGGGCTTTCGGGCAGCCCAGGCTGACGAAGCCGACTTTAGGATTGGACATGAAGAAATACCGCGACTAATAAAAAACACCCCGAGCTAGTCGGGGTGTTTTGGTGATGTAATTTATTTTTTGTTGCACATTTCTTTTTCGTATTTCTCAAGTTCTATGATTTTTGCAGCTTGTTCTTCCTGGGTCAGTACGCGCTCATTGCCGTCTTTGTCTCTCATGCGCACTCTGCCTCGTTCTGTCAGTACTTTGCGCTGCTCCGCTATTTTTGCACATTTCTGCTTTTCTTCTTCTTCCAGTTGTTTGGCGCGCGCTCCTACCTGCTCTTTATGTTCTTGCTCTTTGCGCTCTTCTTCGGCGATTGCATTGGCTGCATTAGGATCATATTTGCTGGAGCCGCCTGAATAAGTGTTTACTTTTTCAGCCTTGATGCCCACTGGAGGCTGCTCTGCGTAGCGAGTTACCCCTTTGTCGTCTACCCACTTGTAATACTCGGTAGCGGCAACGTTGCCCGCCACAAGAGCAGTAGCAAGACCCGTAACTATCATTACGTGCTTCATCATGGGGCGTTTTATCATTGGTTGGCCTCTTGGAGCGAAAAATGTGTCATTTGCCGACCGATGATACGCTGCGGCCTGTAAAAATTAAAGCCTGCTTGCAGCCTATCGGGAGAGCATTTGCTTGAGCGCCAGGCGAATCAGCTCTTCACTGCTCCCTGTTTCATGTTCTTTCAGCACACGCTCGATAGCTTTTTCAGCCTCCTGGGGTTTATAGCCCAGGGCGAGCAGGGCGCTTTCGGCATCTTGTCGTATTGAGGGTGCGGCAGGGGAGTTGCCGCTCCGGCTTACCTGGGTGTCAGACAGCGGAGGATTCCCCGTCCAGTGTTCAACGCGGTCACGCAGCTCTACCAGCAATCGCTCGGCAGTTTTCCTGCCGATACCCGGTACGCGCACCAGAGTATTGAGGTTGTTTTGCCGGACACACAGTATCAGCTCATCGGTATCCAGGGCGGACAAAATAGCCAGAGCCATTTTCGGCCCCAAGCCATTGACACGTATAAGGTCACGAAACAGTTCGCGAGTTTGTTTATCGACAAAACCAAACAAAAGTTGGGCGTCATCGCGTACAACAAAATGTGTATAAAGAAGCACGTCATTGCCGACAGGTGGCAGTTGGTAAAAACTGGTCATCGGCGCATGCACTTCATAGCCCACGCCATGCACGTCAACCAGCAGAAGTGGTGGATGTTTTTCCAGTAATGTGCCGCGCAGTGATCCGATCATGCTGTGTTTTCCTTGCGCATCTAGCGCATGCGTCCACGGCGGAATTTGCCGGCGCTGGTGATATTGATCAGGGATTTCTGGGTGTGAGCGTGACACAGGGCGATGGCTAATGCATCAGCTGCATCTTCCTGTGGGTCGCCTGGCAGGTGCAATAGCGCCTTTACCATATGTTGCACTTGCGCCTTGGTGGCTGCGCCGGTACCGACCACCGATTGTTTGACCTTGCGCGCTTCGTATTCAAACACCGGCAAGTTGCCATTGACCGCTGCAACAATCGCTGCGCCGCGTGCCTGCCCCAATTTGAGTGCAGAGCCGGCGCTCTTGGCCATGAATACATTTTCAATCGCCATTTCTTCAGGATGGTGTTGGGCAATAATCTCGCCGATAGCATCAAAAATGACTTTCAGCCGTTGCGGTAACTCTGTTTCCGGAATGCGTATCACGCCGCTGCTGATGTACTCGGATTTTGATCCGTTTTGTCTGATCACGCCGAAGCCGGTGCGACGTGATCCTGGATCAATGCCGAGGATGATCGTCATTCAGTTTTCGCTTTATTTTCCGTTTTAGACGGTTCACGCAAACGGATATGCAGATCACGCAATTGCTGGTTTTCCACAAAGCCGGGAGCGTCTGTCATTACACAGGCTGCTGTCTGGGTTTTAGGGAATGCAATCACTTCACGAATGGATTGTGCGCCCAGCATCAGCATGATCAAACGGTCGAGACCAAAAGCCAGGCCGCCGTGCGGCGGGCAGCCGTACTTCAGTGCATCGAGCAGGAAGCCGAATTTTTCGCGCTGTTCTTCTTCGCTGATGCCGAGAATCTGGAACACGGCTTGCTGCATATTCTGGTCGTGGATACGGATGGAGCCGCCGCCGAGTTCAGTGCCATTCAATACCATGTCATAGGCGCGCGACAGTGCATTGGCCGGGTCAGCCTGTAATTGTTCTGTGCTGCATGAAGGTTGTGTAAAAGGATGATGCAGTGCAGCCAGACGGTTTTCATCTTTCTCGAACATCGGGAAATCGACCACCCATAGCGGCGCCCAATGACAAGTATAAAGATGCAGGTCTGCGCCGAGCTTGCAACGCAAGGCGCCCAATGCATCACAGACAATTTTGGTTTTGTCGGCGCCGAAGAAAATTACGTCACCGTTTTCTGCCTGCAGGCGATCCAGCAGCGCCTGACGCACATCAACAGGCAGGAATTTCACGATAGGTGATTGCAAACCATTTTCCAGATCGGCTTTGTCGTTGACCTTGATCCACGCCAATCCTTTTGCGCCGTAGATAGCGACAAAATTGCCGTACTCATCAATCTGTTTACGTGTCAGTTTTTCACCAGCGCCAGGGACTTTGATCGCGGCAACGCGACTGCCCGGATCGGTAGCTGGACCAGAAAAGACCTTGAACTCGACATTCGTCATCAGGTCCGCGACTTCTACCAGTTCCAGCGGGATGCGCATATCGGGTTTGTCGCTACCGTATTTGTGCATGGCTTCGCTGTAGGGCATGGTCGGGAATTCCCCCAGCTCGATCAACAGGACTTCACGGAACAGATCGCGGATCATGGTTTCTGCGATATGCATGATGTCTTTTTCATCAATAAAAGACGCTTCAATATCGATCTGGGTAAACTCGGGTTGGCGGTCTGCGCGCAAATCTTCGTCACGGAAACATTTGGCAATCTGGTAGTAGCGATCCATGCCTGCCACCATTAACAATTGTTTGAACAATTGTGGTGATTGCGGCAACGCAAAGAACTTGCCTTCGTGAGTGCGACTTGGCACCAGATAATCGCGCGCACCCTCCGGCGTAGCACGGGTCAGGATCGGGGTTTCAATATCGAGAAAACCTTGCTTTTCCAGACTGCGGCGCACGATGGTAGACACCTTCGAGCGGAACTGCAGGTTGTGTGCCATATCGGGGCGACGCAGATCGAGGTAGCGATAGCGCAGGCGCACTTCTTCGCCCACTTGTGAATAGTTGTCGAGCTGGAATGGAGGTGTCTCTGCTGTGTTGAGAATTTCCAGTGAGCTGGCGTAGATTTCCACTTCGCCAGTCGGCATATTCGGGTTGATAGTATTGGCAGAACGCTCGCGCACTTTGCCAGTGACTTTCAGGACAAATTCACCACGCACACGGTCAGCCATCTGGAAATATTCACCGGCATCCGGATCAAACACAATTTGCACGATGCCCGCGCGATCACGCAGATCCACAAAAATAACGCCACCGTGATCGCGGCGGCGATCAGCCCATCCACACAGGGTAATCGTCTGGTTAACATGGCTCTTGTTGATGTCGCCGCAGTAGTGGCTACGCATGATGGAAATTCTCCGGTGAAATTCAGGCTGTTAAACAGCAGGTGAAGTATTGGTTGAAGGCGCGCTGGCAGCAGTAGGTGGAGGCGCCGGTGTTGATACGGAGCCGGTAGAGTCAGCACTGCTCGTGCTTGTACTGTCGCCGGTCAGATTTTTCTTTTTGCCCGTTTTGAAATCCGTTTCATACCAGCCTGCACCGTTCAGACGGAATGCAGGTGCCGACAGCAGTTTTTTCAGCCCGGATTTATGACAAGCCGGACAATCTGTCAGCGGTGCGTCGCTGAATTTCTGGATGGATTCCAGAGTGTGCCCGCAAGCTGTGCACTGGTATTCATAGATGGGCATATCTTCTTCCACAAGTGGATACAAGGTCGGTAATTATACCCAAGAAACCGCTGCGCCATGATGGCTTTTCTTGTGTGATATCTCCGGCGCTATGGCGTATGAAATGACTACACAGGCAAAAAATGCGTTAAAAAAGCCATTTTTTAGTAGAAAGACAAAATAAATGCCATTTTTTAAGGGTTTTTTGACTAAAAATGCACATAAATCCTTGCAGCGTTATGGTTAATCTTATATATATACTAGCCATCGTTAATGCCTACCCTGTTTTTTAAGGTGTTTGCGGTAACTGGAACACAATATAAAAATCCGAGTGAGTGAAACATCCATCAACATCACAGACATCAACCCAGGTTGAAAGGAACTTAAAATGGCCGCCAAAAAAGCCCCTGCAAAGAAAGCCGCTGCGAAACCTGCAGCAAAGAAAGCCGCTCCTAAAGCAAAAGCCGCAGCCAAGCCAGCAGCAAAGAAAGCTGCCAAGCCAGCAGCGAAGAAAGCCGCTCCTAAAAAAGCTGTAGCCAAGAAAGTTGCTGCCCCTAAAGCAGCTCCTAAAGCTGTTGGCCCAGTGAAAGCCCGTTACAGCAAAAGCCAGATCGTCCAGGAAATCGCTGATATCACTTCCGTAGCACGCAAGGAAGTGGGCAAAATGCTGGAGCATCTGGAAGACATCATCGCTCGCCATATCTCACCAAAAGGTCCTGGTGAGTTCGTGTTGCCTGGCATCCTGAAGATCAACGCGATCAAGAAGCCGGCTAAAAAAGCCCGTAAAGGTGTAAACCCGTTTACTGGTGAAGAAGTGATGTTCAAAGCCAAGCCGGCCAGCACCGCTGTTAAAGTGCGCCCGCTGAAAAAACTGAAAGAAATGGCTGCTAAATAAGCCCAGTTGCTTATTTGATAGCGCTTTAAAAGAGAAGCCGGGATGGCTAGGCTGTCCCGGCTTTTTTATTTCCCACTTATCTCTGTTTGCAATTTATTGGAAGAGTCCCATGCGTGCCAGTCAGTACCTGATTCCGACCCTCAAGGAAACCCCGGCGGATGCTGCCGTTGTCAGCCATCAATTGATGCTGCGTGCAGGAATGATCCGTAAGCTGGCATCGGGGTTGTACAGTTGGCTGCCTCTGGGTTTACGCGTACTGCGCAAGGTTGAGCGTATTGTGCGTGAAGAAATGGATCGTAGCGGTGCACAGGAAGTGTTGATGCCTGTTGTACAGCCAGCGGAGTTGTGGCAGGAATCAAAGCGTTGGGAACAGTACGGCCCTGAGTTATTGCGCGTCAAGGATCGTCATGACAACGCTTTTTGTCTGGGGCCAACCCACGAAGAAGTCATTACTGATCTGGTGCGTAACGAGATCAGCAGCTACAAACAACTACCAGCCAACTTCTATCAAATCCAGACCAAGTTTCGCGATGAAATCCGCCCGCGTTTTGGCTTGATGCGCGCGCGCGAATTCCTGATGAAAGATGCCTACTCGTTTCACGCTAATCAGGAGTCACTGCAAGAGACTTATGACGTGATGCATCGCGCCTACAGTGCAATTTTCACCCGATTGGGACTGGACTTCCGTCCAGTGCTGGCGGATACCGGCTCTATCGGCGGTAACAGCTCACATGAATTCCATGTGCTGGCAGAATCCGGTGAAGATGCCATTGCCTTTAGTGATGGCAGTGATTACGCCGCCAATATCGAAAAAGCAGAAGCGTTGGCGCCAACGGGTGAGCGGCCTGCTGCGACACAGCAGAAACAGCAAGTCGCCACGCCCAACCAGCATAGCATTGCCGACGTGTGCAACTTGCTGCAAATATCGCCAGAGCAAACGGTAAAAACATTGGTGGTGCTGGCTGATGTGGAAGAGGGTAAGCCAGAAAAACTGGTTGCGTTGGTATTGCGTGGCGATCACCAGTTAAACGAAATCAAGGCTGAAAAACTGGCTGGGGTAAAAGCGCCGTTGACAATGGCGAGTGAAAAACAAATCGAAGCAGCGGTGGGCTGTAAGCCGGGTTCAATTGGCCCTGTCGGCATTGCTATTGAAACTATTGTGGATCGCAGTGCTGCGCAATTGGCTGATTTTGTGTGCGGTGCAAATCAGGATGGTTTTCATTTGACAGGCGTGAATTGGGAGCGTGATGCGTCCTTAACGCGCGTGGAAGATATTCGCAACGTGGTAGCTGGCGACGCAAGTCCTGATGGAAAAGGCACACTGGTGATCAAACGCGGTATTGAAGTCGGTCATATTTTCCAGCTGGGCACAAAATATTCTGCAGCATTAAAGGCAACATTTCTTAATGATCAGGGCAAAGAAGAAATCATGACCATGGGGTGCTATGGCATTGGCGTATCGCGTGTGGTGGCGTCGGCGATTGAGCAAAACAACGATGCCAATGGCATTATCTGGCCAGATGCCATTGCGCCGTTTCAGGTTGCACTTGTTCCGATCAACAAACACAAATCAGCGGAAGTGAATGATGCTTGCGAACGCATTTACAGCGAATTGCAGGCCGCCGGTTTTGATGTGTTGTATATGGATGAAGACAAAGCGCGTCTAGGTGTAATGTTGGCAGACGTGGAATTGATCGGTATTCCGCACCGTATCGTTGTAGGAGATCGCGGTTTGCAGGAAGGGCAGGTGGAATATCGTCACCGTCGTGCTACGGATAATGAAATGTTGCCGTTGGAAAATCTGGTGGCTGAGCTGAAAGCGCGCAGCCAATAAATGGAATCAGGAGATATCCACAGCATTAACCAGCTGTGGTTTGCTTTCACTGCGGTCAATATCCAGATTGATAAAATCAAACAATGTAGTGTCACCCAGTTGTGATGGTGCAACATTGCAGATTGCAGAGAAAATGGATTCAACCCTGCCCGGATGTTTTTTATTCCAGCCCTGCAGCATTTCCTTGATGGCTTGCCGCTGCATATTGTCTTGTGAACCGCATAGGTTGCATGGAATGATCGGGAATTCTTTAAGTTCTGAAAATTCAACAATATCGTCTTCACTGCAATAGGCCAGTGGGCGAATTACAATATTGCGTTTGTCATCAGCCAGCAATTTAGGTGGCATAGCTTTGATCTTTCCACCGTAAAACATATTCAGGAATAATGTTTCAATAATGTCATCGCGATGGTGGCCCAGCGCAATTTTGGTCGCGCCGATTTCTTCTGCAAAACCGTACAACGTGCCACGACGTAAACGCGAACACAGGCCGCAGTAGGTTTTTCCTTCCGGCACAATGTCAGTCACGATGCTGTAAGTGTCTTTTTCAAGGATATGGAATGGCACGCCGATGCCAGACAGGTAGGTGGGCAATACATCTTCTGGAAAGCCCGGCTGCTTCTGGTCCATATTGACTGCGACTAATTCAAAATTGACTGGCGCAGTTTTCTGCAGGTTCAGCAGGATATCGAGCATCGTGTAGGAATCCTTGCCGCCAGACAGG
>DATIDQ010000195.1:0-6215 GCA_035456205.1 Pseudomonadales bacterium | reverse complement strand
GGAGGGTGATCTGGTTTCTAGCGTAAAGATGCATGTGGATG
Source organism: Pseudomonadales bacterium (assembly GCA_035456205.1). Classification (GTDB taxonomy): domain Bacteria; phylum Pseudomonadota; class Gammaproteobacteria; order Pseudomonadales; family UBA7239; genus UBA7239. The sequence continues at coordinate 6,174 of DATIDQ010000195.1, read as the reverse complement.
CGGGAAGGTTGAGCCAGTTTTATTTCGTTGGAGGCGTCGATCCAGGAGAAAGTCTGGCATTGGATGCATTCCGGAGTGAGTACATTGTATTGTGCGAATCCCGGTTGGTTAAAATCAGTGTTGTGAAATTTTCTGTAGTCAAAAATGGACAGGTTGCTCCAGTGAATGTGCCTTCCTGTAAAGAAATACCTGTTGAGCTTGACAGGCGTGTGCTCTCTCTTTGGTGACGGTGGTTACAGATATGGATTTTTCAAGATTCTGTCGTGTTTTTTCAGTTTTGGGTCTGGCTTTTTTTTCGTTGCAGATTTCGTCTGTTCATGCCGACCAGGGGTTTATGGCCTGGATACAGTCTTTTCGCAGTGAAGCGATCAGCCAGGGTGTGTCTGGAAAAGTGTATGACGACGCTTTTCGTGGCGTGGTCGAACCGGATGCCGTGGTATTGGAGAAAGCGAATTACCAACCTGAATTCAAAGCTGAAGCCTGGGAGTACATGGATAGTCGGGTACAGGAGCGTGCTATCGCTACCGGGCAAGCTATGTTGAAACAGTATGGCAAGGAGCTGGCTAGTATCGAGCGCTCTACAGGAGTAGATGGCAATGTGTTGCTGGCCATCTGGTCCATGGAATCGAATTATGGTGCTGTTTTACAGGACAAAACAAAATTGCATTACATTCCACGTGCGCTGGCAACGCTGGCTTATGCTGATCCAAAGCGTGCAAAGTTTGCCAGAACGCAATTGATAGCAGCGTTGAAAATCTTGCAACGTGGTGACGTGGAGCAAACTGGATTTCTTGGCTCATGGGCCGGTGCGATGGGGCATACACAATTTATCCCGACAAGTTACATAGCATACGCTGTGGACTTTGATGGTGATGGCAAACGTGACATCTGGCATTCAGTACCCGATGCGCTGGCTACTGCAGCACAGTTATTACAAAAAAATGGCTGGCAGTCCGGCCAAGCCTGGGGTTATGAAGTGGTGGGAAATAGTAACCATGCTGGAGAATTGAAAGCTCTGCAAGGTGAGCAGGGGCCGCAATTCATGATGCAGAAAAATTTCTTTGTAGTGAAAAGTTACAACAATGCGGACAAATATGCGTTGGCGGTTTTATTGTTGGCAGACCGGATTGCAGGCAAGCCTGCGCCAGTAAAAGACTGGACGCGTCCTTACATACCATTAAATATGACAGAAAAAGAAGAGTTACAGCGATTGTTGGCGCAACAAGGTTTTTACAGCGGGGTAGTAGATGGTTTGATTGGCGATGAGACGCGTAAATCCATCAAACAGTTTCAGGTGAGTTATGGTGAGGAGCAAACAGGCTATCCATCGAAAGAAGTCTTGAAGCAATTGAGAAGTAAACGATAAATAAAAAACCCGGCCTGAGCCGGGTTTTTTATACTGCGGAACAAGAAAAACGTTTTACGGTTTATCTGATCCCACAACCCACATAGAGAAGAACTGCGCGCCGCCGCCGTAGGCGTGGCCGAGTGCTTTCTTCGCGCCGGGCACCTGACGATCACCTGCCATGCCACGAACCTGCAACGCAGCTTCGGCAAAACGGATCATGCCGGATGCGCCGATCGGGTTGGTAGAAAGTACGCCGCCTGAGCAGTTCCACGGAATGTCGCCGCCCTGGTCGAGAGACGTCGCACCGCTTTCAGTGAGTTTCCAGCCTTCGCCGACATCGGCAAAGCCCAGACTTTCCAGCCACATCGGCTCGTACCATGAAAACGGTACGTACACTTCTGCCATATCCAGTTCTTTACGCGGATTGGTAATACCGGCTTGCGAATAAACATCTTTCGCACAATCGATACTGGCTTGTGGGTTTACTTCTTCACGCCACGGGTACATGGTCGGCTCGGAGCGCATCGCAGTGCCATGGATCCATGCCGGTTTGTTCGGTGATTTTTTTGCCAGTTCTTCATTGCAAAGAATCATCGCGCAAGCGCCGTCGGAAGAAGGGCACACTTCAGAGAAGCGCAGTGGTTCCCACAACATCATGGCATCCATGTATTTTTGCAGATCAAGATTTTCTGCCGGCTCATGCATGTGTGCGTGCGGGTTTTTCAGTGCGTGTTTACGATCTTTCAGTGCAACTTTACAGCCGATATCCAAAGGCGCTTTTGAGCGGCGCATGTATTCACGAATAATCGGTGCGAAGAAACCGCCAGCGCCCGCATTCAAATGCGGTGAAAATGGCTGCTGCGAAGACAGTGCCCACATCGCATTCGATTCAGATTGTTTTTCATACGCCAGTGTCAGTACGCGTTTGAACACGCCGCTCTGGATGTAGGAAGCCGCAACGATTGCAGTAGAACCGCCCACAGAACCGGCAGTGTGTACGCGCAACATCGGTTTGCCTACGCAACCAAGAGCATCCGCGAGATACAACTCCGGCATCACCACGCCTTCAAAAAAGTCAGGTGCTTTGCCGATGACGACCGCATCGATATCGGCCCAGGTGAGACCGGCATCAGTCAATGCATTTTGTGCAGCTTCACGCACAAGACCGGCCATGGATTTTTTGATTTTTGCTTTGTAGCGTTCGGTCTGGCCGATACCTACGATGGCACAAGGATTACCCATCTTATTTACCCTCCAATACAGCGACCAGATTCTGTTGCAGGCAAGCGCCGGATGTTGCGTGTGCAACGCCGCGGTTTGCTTCGCCGTTCATGATGCGCGTTGCTACCGCGCCAATGCGATCCAGACCGGCAGACATAAAAATGTTGCCAGCGAGTGGGCCGCCTGACGGATTGATAACGGTGCTGTCATCCAGACCGAGCGCTTCTTTCAACAGAATTTCCTGATGACTGAACGGTGCATGCAATTCAGCAATATCCACTTTGCCTTTTTTCACGCCAGCTTGTTCGCCAGCAATGCGGGTGGACATGGACGATGTGAGATCGCGTGTGCCGAGTTGGTGGGACTCGATGCGGTGATCGATGCCGGTGATGTACACAGGACGTTTGCCAGTACCGGCCAACACTTTTTCTGCGACTTCGCGTGTAGCGATAATCAAGGCAGAAGCGCCGTCAGTGATCGGTGGGCAATCGTGTTTGCGCAATGGTGAAGACAACGTTGGTTCAGCCAGTAATTGCTCAACGGTGTAATCGCCTTTCAATTGTGCATTCGGATTGGCTTTGGCATTTTTGCGGCTTTTGACTACCACTTCTGCCATCTGTTTTTCAGTGAGTTTGCCAGCGTCCATCATGGCACGCGCTTGCAAGCCCGCCATGCTGATCTGGTCAGGCCACAGCGGTTGTGTGTAGTACGGATCAAGTTGCAGTGCCAGCACTTCGTGCATCGGACCGTGCGAACTTTTTCCGAAACCGTAAATCAATGCGGTATCAAAATGGCCGGTCTGGATTTTCAGCCACGCTTCATACAAGGCCCATGCTGCATCCATTTCCACGTGTGATTCAGAAATAGGTGGCACAGCACCGAGTGCATCCAACGCGCCGACGAAAGCAAACGCCGCACCGCCGAGATAATCGCAACTGCCGGAGCAAGTGAAATCAATATCGGTGTTTTTGAAACCAACCTGGGCTTTGGCACCGTGTACGGCTTCCATGACCAGTTCTACATCATTTTTTGCGCCTGCATCACGCACCATCGGTGTCTGGTGATAGGCAATAATCGCTACTTCACGCATGTTTAAATGCCTCCACTTCTTTCAGGCGCTTGGCGCGCAATGCATCAATATCAACAGGAGCTTCACCGGCAATCGGCTGGAAATATTCGATGTTGTTGAAGCTGTAACCCCATTCGCTTTTATCGCGCCACACCGCTTTCACGCGTGTGCCGATTTTCACGTCTTCATTTTTGCAACCGGAAACGAGGTGGATAAACGTCTGGTCGGAATTATCCAGCACCAGATTGGCCACGATGAACGGCGGCTGTACTTTGGAGTTCGGGATGGGGATGTACACCACAGTGAACATGATGACGGTGGCGGTATCCGGCAATTCCACTTCTTCAAAAGTGGGAGTGCCGGTTTCAGCGTCGGAACCGCGTGGCGGTACGATGACTTTGCCGGTAATAGACGAGCGTTGGCCCACCAGCTTGCCTTCTTTAATAGAGCGCAAGAAGTTGGAGGTGGCGCGACCGGCGGCAAAGCTGTAATTCATGTAAACCGGGCTATCAATAATTTCTACAGGTTTTTGATCTGACATAGCGTTCTCCTCAAGCCGGTTCAAAACAGGCGATATCGGTGATAAAGCCGCGGCGATCGTCTGCCCAGCGCACTTTCACTTTCATACCGGTTTTCATGTTGGCTTCGGAACCTGCGTCCACTTTGTGCAGCAGGCTGGTGTCTGCGCCGTCGATCTGGATCAATGCCCAGGCAAACGGTTGGGTGAGAACATGCTTGGGATGTGGCTTGCTGATCCAGCTCCAGGTTTTCACTGTGCCGGTAGACGGCAGGTCGACGATCTCGCTCAGCTCTTCCGAGGTTTGCGGGTCGTACTCGGTCGGTGGGCAGATGACCTTGCCGTTGCTGCCCTTGATCCCGACGAGCTTGCCATCGCGCAGTCCGGTCAGGAATGCACCGATAACGGGGCCGACAGAACGCGTGTAGGTAAAACCCAGTTCAAAGCCATCGCGCAACACATCGTCATCGTGTTGGGCAGCGGCATGTGGATTAGCCATGCATGTACTCCTTCAGATTGATAAAAGTTAATAAAATCAATTAATTAAATCTTGTTTCTAAGGCAACTTATCCGGTTTGTATCCGTAGGGTTTTGTCAGAAAAAACGGAGTATTAGGGTAGGGATTCGGGGGGTGGCTGTCCACTACAGAATTGTGCGTAGGGGCATTGGGTAATTCGACTATCATGATCGAAAACAAAGGGGAGGAATGCTGTGACACCGAAAATCAGCACAGGGTTTACCCTGCTGGAAATGATGATTGTGGTAGCGATCATTGCCATTTTGGCAACACTGGCGATACCCACGTACTTATCCTCTGTAGCAAAGGACCAGATCGTAGAGTCGCTGGCACTCGTCGAGCAACTCAAATTGCCGGTAGATCGTTATTGGCAAGCCAGTGGGAAATTGCCAGCGAATAATCTTGAGGCTGGCATCCCGGCACCCAAAAAACTTATCGGTAACTATGTTGATGCGATTGAATTGGAGAATGGAGCCTATCACATCGTTTTTGGCAAAAAGGCTGTAAAAATACTGCAGGGAAAGATCCTGACAGTGCGTGCTATTACCGTGGTCGGGTCTCTCGCCAGCCCGATGTCGTGGTTGTGTGGCTACTCGACCGTACCGACAGGAATGGAGGCGGTGGGCGAGAACCGAACGTCGGTTCAACCAGCCGGATTGTTGCCTGTGCAGTGTAGAAGAATCAGCAATTGATACAGCATTTACAGGAATAGTTTTGGTTATTTCAAACGCTGCCATTTCCCGTTGATCAGCAATTCAATAGGGCGATAGTCAATTTTGTAGCTCATTTTATTGCAGTGTTTTATCCAGTACCCCAGATACAGGTAGTCGAGTCTTTCGAGTTGTGCTCGTGCAATCTGGTTCAGTACGGCAAACACGCCCAGGCTGCGTTTGTGTTCATCGGGATCAAAAAAAGTATAGACGGCTGAATAACCGTTCTCAAAACGGTCACAAACAGATACAGCCACCAGCTTATGGTTGCTGTAGTACGCCAGATAAAAAACGCTTGGCCACGCCACACAAAGAAATTCACGATATTGTTCGCGATTGGCCGGGTACATGTCGCCATCGCTATGCCGCATATTGATGTAGCGTTCGTATAGTGCGTAGCAATCTTCACGGTCTATTGAATCCAGTTGACGAATTTCCAGATCAGCGTTGCGCTTCAGGCAACGCAATTGCGTGCGATCAGGATGGAAATCCTGAATCGGTACCCGTGTTGCGATGCATGCCTGACAATTGGCGCACTGTGGCCGATAAACATGGGCGCCACTGCGTCGGAAACCGATTTCAGCCAAACGGGTGAATAACCGGGTGTTGATATATACCTGTGGATCAACAAACGCGGTAGTGGCCTGCTGATCCGGTAAATAACTGCACTGGTGCGGATGTGTTATCAACAGTGTCAGAGGCAAATCATTTTTACGTTCCTCTGTCATGGCAGAACACCTTTCATAGCACCTTCCAGCGCGTGCTGTAGATCTTTGTGGGAGAGCGAAGTAG
>DATIDQ010000194.1:0-11734 GCA_035456205.1 Pseudomonadales bacterium | reverse complement strand
CAGCTAGAAGAGCGATATGTATCGGATTGTTGGCCGCCATAGGCCTGCATCTTAAATGGTTACTAGCGCCCGCTTTTACTGTGATCTCCACATGCTTTTGTTTGCATCTATTCATGCAAAAACAACTTTCTTTTTTTACTGCATCAAAATTACTGGTTCTGATACTGCTTCCCGTTGTCATACTGCATGGCGGTTGGTATCTCTGGAAGCAACAAGCCCTGTCCGGTTATAGCGATGCTTATCTCTCTGCCTACAAACAATACGGGGATGGTTTTTTTCGTTATCACGGCTCGGGTGTTGGCCAGTGGCAAGACGCTACGAATAAAGCATTCTATCTGAGCAGGAATTTCAACAAGAATCTCTACTTTGTTGAGGAGTCATTGGCTGAATACGGTATAAAAAATCCATTTGTTGGCGATGCACCCGCTGATGAAAATCACATCATCGCATGGCTCCTGATTGCCGGGTTGGTCAGTGCTGTTGTTTTCACTCTACTAAAAATACGCAAAAAAGATACGCCAGACACAAACTGGATCATGCTGGCATTCAGCCTGATTATCCTCGCTTATCTTGCCTGGTTTGCCATATTCTCCATGGCCATGTCTCCCAGCCATTTCTACTTCCAGAACCAGTGGCTACTGTGGATGACGCTGCTGGCTCTCAGCCAATCACGCTTTGCACAATACAGATTTGCACCATTACTGTTTCCTGTATTACTGATGTTGCTATCGATATCCACATTCATGAATATCGACCAGATCCAGGTACAGAAACCTGATGCCATGCAGCAGGCAACAAACTACATCCAGAAAACCGCATTTGCTACACCTTTGGCAGGATGCGGATACAGTGGTTATCCACGCCATATAGAATATTTGCTGCCAAATTCACAAAACTTTGCAGATTGTCTGGATCTGATTGACGACCATGTTGAATTGCAAGATGGGCACTATCGCTGGAAGTCACCGCTGGCTTTCAATCTGGTTTTTTCCCTGCAATCAGCTGGTACAAATAATGCGTCAACCATTGTGCTTGGCCAGTGCAAAGACAATATGCTATACCGGAATGACGAAGTCATAATAATGTCTTGCAGCTATGCCGATTTGCAGAAAATTGATCTTGATTTACTGATGAGTGAAGCACAGAAAACACACCACTGGTACAGCACTCGCATAAAACCCTGACAACACACCCTGGCCGATAACAGCAATGCTGTGTCACCAGACCCACGGCTCGTTTTCGAGCGCAATATCAAAATGTTTATACACATCACTGGCAATAGCATCCGCCAGAGCCAGTATGTCTTTACCACAGGCGCCATTGCTGTTCACCAGCACTAATGCTTGCCTATCATGCACACAGGCAGGGCCAATACAGCGCCCCTTCCATCCCAACCGGTCAATCAACCATGCTGCGGCAATTTTTATCTGGCCATTTTCACCGGGATAAAAAGCAATACCCGGATAACTGGCACGCAGACGTTCAAAGTGCTCGACACTAATCTGTGGATTCTTGAAAAAACTGCCAGCATTTGGCAATACATTGGGATCTGGCAAACGCGTACGCCGCACTTCACATACAGCGTCTTTTACCTGTAGTGGCGTCATGGTATTGGCATGGAGCTCAGCAGCATGATGCTCTGCAAGATACTCACGCAGAGCTGCATACTCAGCGTGCACAACAGGCGTGGTAGACAAACGAAACACCACGGAAGTGATAATGGTCTTGTGAGCCAGTGCGTGTTTGAAAATACTGTTGCGGTACGCAAACTGGCACGCAGCATTATCCAGTTCAAACACCTTTCCGCTATCAATATAAACACCACGGACACTCACAATAAATTTTGCAATTTCCACACCGTAAGCGCCAATATTCTGTACCGGCGCAGCACCTACTGCCCCCGGAATCAAGGCAAGGTTTTCCATGCCGTACCAACCGGCTTCCAGCGATTTCTCAACCCATGTATGCCAGCGCAATCCAGCGCCCACGCGCACAGTAACCGTATTGTCGTTTTGTGATTCCCGCTTACTCCCTTCCAGTTGAATACGTGCATCCAGTAATCGCAACACAAGACCGGGATAATCACGCGTTAAAACGACATTGCTGCCCTCACCCAATGGCAATACCGGAAGTTTTTTTTCTCGCGCCATTGCAAGAGCTGCTATCAATTCATCGTGATCATTCGGCTCACAGAAATAAGCTGCACGCGCGTGCAATGCCAGGGTGTTGTAAGGCTGCAGATCAACCTGTTCGCGCAGCATTTACCCTAGACCTTTAATTTTTCAAGACGGATATGTTCAAGCAATCCTTGCGAGGCATCTTCGACAAGATTCAACACCAGTTCAAAACCTTCCGGGCCATCACTGTAAGGATCAGGCACCTGGGTATATTGTCGTTGCTTGCTGAAATCCATAAACAAACCGAGATGACCTTTGAAATCTTTAGGCTGCAGCGCCCGAAGATTGCCAAGGTTCATTCTGTCCATAGGAAGAATAAAATCAAACTGGTAAAAGTCTTCAGGTTTCACTTGTCTGGATATTTGCTGACTCAAGTCATAACCGCGACTTGCCGCAGCCCGGATAGTGCGGGGATCCGGCGGATTGCCTACATGAAAAGCAGCCGTGGCCGCTGAATCTATCAGTATCTGATCAGCCAACCCTGATTCCAGCACATGCTTTTCAAATACACCGTGCGCTGTGGGCGAGCGACAGATATTGCCAAGACAAACGAACAATACATTGACTGGCATTCTAGTTTCCTTTCGCACGCAAATATTCATGTACAACATCAAGATCATGTTGCGTATCTACACCGGCAGGAATAGACATACACGCTTCTTCCACCTGTATCACCGCCCCCTTGTACAACGCACGCAACTGTTCCAGTTTTTCTATCTGTTCCAGTTCACATGGCGGCCAGCTGACATAACGATGCAGGAATCCTGCACGGTATGCATAAATACCGATATGACGATAGCCCCAGCATTGTTTGGCAATACCGTCACGAGGCCAGGCAATCGGTGCGCGACTGAAATACAGCGCTTCACCTTTTTCATTGCAAACCACTTTAACGGTATTGGGATCCCGGAATTGCTGCTCATCCAGTATCGCTTCACACAAAGTGGCAACGTCTGCGCGCGTATGCGACAACAACACATCAGCAACCTGATTGATCACTGCGGCCGGAATCAATGGCTCATCGCCCTGCACGTTCACAACTGCCACATCTTCAGACCAACCCCGCTGTGCTGCGACTTCCTGCAAGCGATCGGTGCCGGATGGGTGATCCGCACGAGTGATAGCCACTTCCGCACCAAAGCCGCGCGCTACATCCGCAATGCGCTGATCATCCGTCGCAATCAATACCTGTTTCGCATTGCTTTCCATGGCACGTTGCCACACATGCTGGATCATCGGTTTGCCTGCAATATCCAGTAAAGGTTTACCTGGCAGGCGTGTTGATGCAAAACGCGCGGGAATAACGACGATAAAACTCATGACTTTTTACTCATTCATGTAACCCTGCTCATACCAGCCTGGTGAAAATTTCGCTCAATTCTTGCCACCAGTTGCGATACCCATTGTGCAGGCAACGGCATTTGCACATGCAGGGCATAGCAATGATGCTGTGCAAATCTTGTGCATTTAACGGCATCTTTTTCTGTCATCACTATCGGGAAATTGTCATCAAATCGAATGTCCCTTGCCGTGAACATATGATGATCAGGAAATGCATGTTCAATAATATCCAACCCAAGACTTCGCAAGGTATCGAAAAAACGTTGGGGATTACCGATGCCTGCAACAGCATGCACACGCGGCGATTCTGGCAATTTTTCCAACTCGATCACATCACTATTGCCAATATTGGTCCAGTACTCCGGCACTAATTGCGTCACCAGCTGTGCATGATTGAATGTGTGTGACGTCGCTCCATTTACCACAACAAAATCCACTTCGTGCAAACGTGATACCGGTTCACGCAACGGCCCTGCGGGCAGGCAAAAACCGTTACCGATACCGCGCACACCATCCAGCACCACAATTTCCACAGTGCGCGGCAAAGTGTAGTGCTGCAAGCCATCGTCCGACAAAATAATATCAACAGATGCCTGTTTGATAAGAAAACGTGCGGCAGCCAGACGATCATGAGCAATCACGACAGGGCATTTTACTAATCGCGCGATAAGCAAAGGTTCATCACCCACCTGTGAAACATCATCACTCTCTTGCACCAACCGCGGCTGACCGTCATAGCCGCCGCCATAACCACGGCTGATAACGCCCACACGTTTTCCGCGCTTTGATAATTCTTTTGCCAACTCACATAACAAGGGAGTTTTACCAGTACCACCAACACTGATATTGCCTACCACGACGACAGCAACAGGCAATACCGCCTGCACACGTTGCAAATGCTGACGTCTTTGTGCAGCCAACCAGGAAAATATTTTTGATAGCGGCCACAAGAGCATTAAAAATGGCCAGAACCATATCGCGCTACGCGATTTGTCGCCGCCGGGATACCAGCCGCGTTCTAGCGCATTATTCAGCGTTTTCATCGCGCCGGGTAGTAATGCTCAGTTTTACAAAACCCAGTTGTCCCGCAACGTCCATGGCAGTAACAACGGATTGATGGGTTGCCTTGGCATCAGCCGAAAGAATCAGTGGAATGTCGGTACGATCATCCGCCACTTCTCGTAAACCCTTGCGCAAAGTCTCCGGGGTTTTATCCACCATCGACTGGCCATTGATGGAATAACTGCCATCCTCATGCACAGCCAGTTCCACTGTTTCCGGTTGGCGCTGTTGGCCAGTGGTTTCTTCTGCTGTAGGCAAATCCAGTGTTAATTCAGCGTTGTGAGTAAAGCGGCTGGATACCATGAAAAAAATCAGCAGCACCAACAATACATCGATAAAAGGCACGACGTTGATATAGTCGTCCTGCCTTGCACGTTTACGCAATTTCACTTATCGCTGCCTTTGACTTTACGATCAGAATGCAACGCATCAACCAACTTCATCGCATCTTGCTGGATACTGATCATAAAACCATCCACCATACGGTAGAAATATCTGCTGACCAATGACGCAGGAATGGCGACGACCAAACCTGTCGCTGTAGAAATCAGTGCTTCCGATATACCACCTGCCAACGCGCCGGGGTTACCTGTGCCCCCTTCCAGCATGATGGCGGAAAAAATCTTGATAGTGCCCACCACTGTACCGAGCAATCCCAACAGCGGCGCAACATTGGCAATGGCACTCAATGCTGTGAGATAACGCTCCAGATCGTGCTGCACACGATTGGCGGCAATTTCCATACTCTCGATCATCACAGCGCGACTGTGGCGAGTGTTACTCAAACCCGCTGCCAACACTTGCCCCAGAGGAGAAGAATCATGCACAGCCTTGATTTTTTTACTATCCAGTTGCCCTTGCTGCAACCAACCCCATATCTCTGCCAATAGTGAAGCGGGGATAATTTTTCCAGGATTGAGTGACCAGTAACGCTCCGCTGCAATGGTCAACACAATAACCGAGCAGAGCAGAAGCGGCCCCATCATCCAACCGCCCGCCAAGACTATTTCGTACACACGTATCCCCTTATCATACCAATGCCAAATCGTGGCAACTTTACCATACTGCTTTCTTAACTCGCGTCATCCCATGCACAACTGCCCGCTTTTTTGCGCAGCAATGCCAACTGCTCTTCATGGGCTGCCAATTCCGCAGGTGTCGCAGACAACACCTGCAAACGCGCAGCCAAAACCGGATCAACACGTCTGATACTGGCATCACGAATACTACCCGCAGCGCGGCCGCTGCCCTCACTCTGTGATCCAGCCAGTAAGCTCACCTGACCACCTGTCATGACCAGATAAAGATCTGCCAGGATTTCAGCATCCAGCAAGGCACCATGCAATTCACGCTGTGAGTTATCAACATCGTAACGCTTGCACAAGGCATCGAGATTATTGCGTTGTCCGGGATGGCGTTCCTTTGCCATGACCAGCGTGTCTGTAATGGCGCACTTTGCAGCAGTAGAAAAACCCGCACCATACACGCGTGATAATTCGTGATCCAGAAAACCGATATCAAACGGCGCGTTATGGATGATCAGTTCAGCGCCATCAATAAATGCAAGAAATGATTCAGCTATCTGGGCGAACACTGGTTTATCGGCAAGAAATTCAGTAGTGATACCATGAACAGCGAGAGCACCTTCTTCGCTATCCCGCTCAGGGTTGATATATTGATGATAGTGACGCCCCGTCAATTTACGACCAACAATTTCCACGCAACCAATTTCAATAATGCGGTTGCCCTGTGCAGGATCCAGTCCTGTCGTTTCTGTATCCAGTACAATTTTTCGCATCAGCGTTTCTGACCCGCTACCAGTTCGTCAATCGCAATATTTGCCAAGGCATCGCAACGTTCGTTTTCAATATGGCCACTGTGACCCTTTACCCAATGCCACAACATGGTGTGATGTGCTGCAGCCGCGTCCAACCGCTGCCAGAGATCCTGGTTTTTTACCGGCTTTTTGTCACTGGTGCGCCAACCATTTTTTTTCCAGTTGGCCATCCAGGTCATAACACCCTGACGCACGTATTGGGAGTCTGTCGTCAATTCCACTTCACAAGGTTCTTTAAGGTTTTCCAACGCAGCAATAGCAGCCATCAGCTCCATTCTATTATTGGTCGTTTCTGCTTCAGCACCGTAGATTTCACGCTCATGCCCGGCATAACGCAAAATAGCGCCCCATCCACCAGGGCCAGGATTGCCTTTACAAGCGCCATCTGTAAATACTGCTATTTTTTTCATATTTAGTGCAGTCTGGAACGGTGAGAACGCGTAGTGGGCGCAACGGGCCGCGGAGCCAGCGCCGCCAAGGGATTACGCAGCGCTAACTTTTCCCATGGTGCAACCAAAGGATTTACACCCGCCACTGTTTTTCGTGCCAGAATAAAATACACACTGCCAAAAGGTAATTGCGCACCCCAGCCAAATCGTTCAAACCACTGCAACCGGCTGCGTACCCCCTCAGCGAGTTGTGGCGGCACATAGACCGTATGGCGTGATTTCAGAATTTCAAAATCCAGTAACTTCAGCCAATCATGTAAACGCGTCACGCTGATAAAATCATGCGACGCTACCGGATCATTACCCAGTTTACTCCGCAATGTCTGTTGCAGACCCAACGCGCTCCAGCGCTGGAATCCAAAAATCAGTACGTGACCATATGGCATCAGCACACGCGCAGTTTCACGCAATAATTGATGCGGGTCTTCGCTGTAATCCAGGCTGTGGTGCAACAAGGCAACATCCACACTTTCGTTTTCAATCGGCAGTTCATGCAGCGCGGAACATGCTGCTATGCCGTTATCTTGCGGAAGTGGGCTCAGCGCAAAACGATGATGAATGGGGCTGGCATCCGCCAATGGCAATGATGGACAGATGCCGAGTGACATCAAGTGATAGCCGAATAAATCCGGCAGGTGATTATCAAGCAATCTTTTCTCGCAATGCCACACGCGTTGACCCACATCACTACCGTACCACGCATGCAACGCAGGCAAACGTGCAGCGAGTGGCAAGAGTTGCGGATCAGTAACAGGAATCAAGTTTTTGGCTCCATTCTGTTTTTCAGCAATTCAAAGACAATCGGTAACAGTGACACTGCCACTACACCGAGAATCACCAGTTCAAAATGTTTTTTGACAACTTCCATTTCACCAAAAAACACTCCGGCACCTATGCAAACAGGCACCCACAATACCGAGCCAATAAAGCTGAACGCAATGTAACGCAAATATGGCATTTTACCGACACCGGCAACAAATGGCGCGAAAGTACGAACAATCGGCACAAAGCGCGCCATAATGACAGTACGCGAACCATATTTATTATAGAACTGCTCTGTTTTTTGCAAATGAGCGCGACGAAAGAAAAATGAATCTTCGCTATTGAATACTTTGGGGCCAATGATGCGCCCAGCCCAATAATTGACGTTATCGCCACAGAATGCCGCCAGCATGATGATGCCACCACACAAGAATGGATCCAGCTTACCCGTAGACGCTGCAATAGCACCTACTGCAAACAGCAGTGAATCACCGGGCAAAAATGGCGTCACCACCAAACCGGTTTCAGCAAATACAATCAGGAATAAAATGGCGTATACCCATATCCCATAGGTCTCTACCATCATGGCCAGGTGATCATTGATATGCAGAATAAAATCAAGCGGGTTCATCAAATTGCGTGCCCTTGTATTATTAGTGTGTATGGTCCGCCCGAGACGATTTGAACGTCCGACCTGTCCCTTAGGAGGGGACCGCTCTATCCAGCTGAGCTACGGGCGGCTTATTGCAGCGCTATTCTAACGGTTTTGCTGCGCGAAACGGCAGTGCCAGTAACAGACATACAGCGCACCATAGCAATAATTCATGATTGGCCAATATCGACTTGGCAATCAGCGGAATACGTTCGCCCAGCGTGGGATGCATGCTGATAAAGTCCGAACCTCCCGACATGGCACCCGCTTCACCCCAGAGACACGCCAGTGCCGCAAACGACAACAGCCATAGCACGCGGCGATTGAAGAAATCACAGCGGGTAAAAACAGATTGATTCAATATTTTTAACGCTAACGCAACGGTGAGTGGTAATAAAAATTGTGGCAGCGGAATATCTATATAGCGGCCCGATGTTGAAAACATCAACGCAAAAATAATCGCGCCTGTTGCATATAAACCAAAACTGTTTCGAACCCATGTAGCCAATCGACCCACTACAGTATTGTTCAGCACAGCACGCACCCATAACAACGATGCAACGGAGAAAAACACAGAAAAACCGGCCAACACCCAACCCCAGACTTTCGCCATAGGATCAGCCAGCGTCTGCAATAACAGCTTGTACCAGAACGACACAGTAGCATCCGACAACCAGTGTTGGTCTGCCATAAAGAAAAGCAAATGCTGTTCTGCCCAGGTAAATGAAACTGGCGACACAATCAAGCGCACACTCATATATACCGCGTGTACCAATGCTGCCGCAAAACCCTGGCTCCACACACCTATCAAAAATGCACGCTGGATATTCTGTGTAGCAGGCACCAATAACACAGCAAATAAAATACCCAATACCACCGATACCACAATGCGCGATATCGCATTATCAAGAGGCACAACAGAGCCTGTCAGTGGAAATTTATTATCGCGCGCTTCGTCCAGCATGCCCCAACGTGCGCCCACCGTGCCTTCCAGCTGCGCTTTCCACGATTGGTCATACGCTTCTACCACGTTGTAATCAAAATCATTTGCCTGGGCAAACGCCGGTAATGCACGCACAAACGCTGCCGCTGTTAATAAATTGGCATGCGCCGGACCACGGCTGCGACCCTCAGTGGGCCAACCGGTTTCACCTACCAGAATCGGTTTACCGGGAAAGCGTTCTTTGATGCGATTGATAATAGTCAGCATGTGTTGCTGCGCATCTTCCACCGATACGGGCTCATCCTCCCAGTACGGCAGAATATGAATCGTGATGTAATCAACATGATCTGCGACTTGCGGATTTTTCAACCAGAATGCCCATACATCGGCATAAGAAACCGGTTGCTTGATTGCAGCACGTACACGGTCGATATAGGCAATCAATTCATCCGGTTTCAAATCCTGACGCAACAGGACTTCGTTACCCACAATCACACGCTTAACCGCCTCTGGATAACGATTGGCAGTTTCAATCAGTGCATCCACTTCCTTATTATTGCCTTTGGCTTCACGCCCGAGCCATGCACTGTGCGTCAACACAAAACCATGTTTTGCCGCCAATTCCGGCACGACCTCCATTCCGCCCATGGAGGTATAAGTACGAATACCTGCAAAGACACCTTTCAACCTGACCAGATCTGCTTCTATCTGGTCGCGTTCCGGAAAAATTTCTTTTAATGGTGACTGGCCATCCCGAAATGGTGCGAATGAAGCGCTTTTTAGCGGCCCATTCCACTCAGCAGCCACATGGCGAGGATGGGCGATGCCATACCATATTGCTAACGCCAGCAATGCACTGGAAATAATAGCCACCAGAATTTGTAACGGGGATACAACATTGTTCGGCATGTTTTATTCAACCAGACGTATTAAGTGAAGATTTTTTACTACGGTTTATTTATTGGGTAGCGCATCAAGATTTTTGCGCAAAAGATCGAGTGCATCGGCAATATTTTGTACATCATCAGGCTCGCCGCGCTCCTGCCACAGCAACCCCAATCCTGCATCACTACATTCCAGCAATGCCCAGGCGTCTGGAAAACGTTCGCGAAAAGCAGTCAGGCACTGTCGGGCAAGATCAGGTGGGTGACCACCTATATTCAGCATCTCGCCATTGGCACTTATCCATAATGCCCATGCGTTCGAATTGGCAACATGTCTGGATTGTCTGGGCAACAAATACATAAAACCGGATTCTGGTAACTGGCGATGATCATAACCACTGTTACGTAAAGTCCAGAAACGCACAACAAAACCAGCACGCGTTGCCGCTTTACGCAAAGCCTGTAACTGCTGG
Source organism: Pseudomonadales bacterium (assembly GCA_035456205.1). Classification (GTDB taxonomy): domain Bacteria; phylum Pseudomonadota; class Gammaproteobacteria; order Pseudomonadales; family UBA7239; genus UBA7239. Next base: position 1,154 of record DATIDQ010000194.1, on the reverse strand, counting down.
TCACGTTTTGATGGACGCAAATGAATGATCTGGGAAACAACAAACACAATGATGGCAACCAGAATTATCCAGCGCATTAATCCAGTACCTGGCCGGATAACAATGCTTCATCAGATAAAAAAACTGCGAGCGCAGCTTTATCGAATGGCCAGTTGAGCAATCTACCGCTCTCACGATGCTGCAACACTGGAATCACAAGAGAGAAGCGATCAAACAGTTGATCATCGTCGGCAATATCCACCAATTCCACTTGCCAGCCTTGTTCAACATAGCTTAGCAATTGCTGCTCTGCCAACTCGCACAAATGGCAACCGAGTGTGCCGTACAAGACCAGTTGTTGATGGGAAAAAATAGAAGACAAATGTTTTTGACCACTTATATAAACGTATACGCAACAGCAGCAACCGTTACAAACAAGGCTACTGCAATCACTATCAGACCGACTTTGGATCCTTCAGCTTGCTTTTTAGCCTCTTCATTGGCAACGATAACTTTTTCGAGTCTGGTGGTACCCGCAGCCCTTTTTCTTTCGCGTTCCACAGCAGATGCCGCTGCATTGGCTGGCGCTGATGGCGCTGGCGCAGCAGCTTTAGCTACCGGTGGGATTGTTACTGCCATACGTACAGTTGTTTTATCAGAATCTCCGCCGGGACCAATAACCGTGAAAGACAAAGTATCCAGACGCAATTCATCGCCCTTCTGCAATTTGGCCTCATTGACCTGTTTGCCATTCACAAATGTGCCATTGGCAGACGCAAGATCCTTGACGACCAACTGACCGTTGATAATCGATAACTGCGCATGTTTACGTGATATATGCGATACAGAAAAACTCAAATCACATTCAGGTGCGCGCCCTACTGTAGTATCACTGTTGATGCTGTAAATCTTGTTTGCCAACGCACTGTGGTTAGCACGAATCGCCCAACCCGAACCGGTCTGGACATCCGCCACTACTTTTCTTTCATCTTTAGGATCAACGATCAACATCGTCACGCCGGCCATCACTATCTGATCACCTGCATTCAGCGCAGATTCCTTGTTGCAGGCTTTGCCGTTGACCGTCAGCCCGGCATCATTTGCCAGATTCACCAGCTTTAACTGGTCGCCTGCGATCTGGATATCAGCATGTCGAGGGTTAATACCATTCTGTT
>DATIDQ010000193.1:0-6150 GCA_035456205.1 Pseudomonadales bacterium | reverse complement strand
TATAAATCAACAGGTTATCAATCAACCGGTATAGAGGGTTAGCTGTGGAGTCAACTATCAAGAGCAATACACGAAAAAATCCGTCGGTTATTGTTATCGGTGCAGGGATGACGGGCATAGCTTGCGTAATCAAACTGCGTGAAGCCGGTATTACCGATATTACTGTGCTGGAAAAAGCGGAAAGCGTAGGTGGGACGTGGCGTGAAAACCGTTATCCCGGTGTGGCCTGTGACGTTCCATCGCATGCCTATACTTACTCATTTGAACCCAATCCGCACTGGAGCAGTTTTTTTGCCAATGGCAGTGAAATTTACGATTACTACCAGCGTGTGTATTACAAATACGGTGTGAATTACTGCACGCACCTGAATGAAGCTGTTACCAGTTGTGTGTATCAGGATGGTAAATGGATTGTCAAAACCACAAAAAATAAAATATACGAGGCCGATCTGTTGTTTTCTGCAGCGGGAATCCTGCACAAACCTGTGTATCCGGATATTCCAGGGCTGGATACATTTGGTGGCGTCTGTATGCATTCTGCGCGTTGGGATACCAGTCTCGACATGAAAGGCAAACGCATCGGTGTGATTGGCACCGGCTCCAGTGCGACACAATTGATACCGGAATTGATCAATACACAGGGCACGGATGTCACCGTGTTCCAGCGCACCGCACAATGGTTGGTGGAAGCGGAAAACAAACCCTATTCAGACGCGGACAAGCAGCGCTTTAAAAAACATCCGTGGCGTATGGCGCTGGTGCGTTTCCTGTCGCTCACTACTTTTGCGCAAGGCACTTCAGCTCTGGTGAGTGATAGCTGGTGGGGCAGCAAAATGCATCAACTGTTTGCCTGGAATGCGAGGCGTTATCTGGAAAACTCGATAAAAGATCCGGTGCTGCGTGCAAAACTGACGCCGGATTACAAATTTGGTTGCAAACGTGTGGTCATGAATGCCACTTTTTATCCTGCTATCCAGAAATCCAATGCACACCTGATAACAGAAAGTATCGAGCGTATCGAAAAAAATGGCGTTGTAACAAACGATGGCAAGTTGCATGAACTGGATGTGCTGGTGCTGGCAACCGGTTTTGATCCAGCGGCGTTCATGCGTCCGATGGAATTCCGTGGTCGCAACGGCGTGTCGATTGATGATGCCTGGAAAGAGAAAATTACCGCGTATCGTTCGCTGATGATTCCGGAATTTCCCAATTTTTTCCTGATGCTGGGCCCCAATTCACCTATCGGTAATTATTCTGTCATCGCTATGAGCGAAATTCAGGCGGATTACTGTATCGAACTGATAAAAATGTGGCAGCAAGGTCAGCTGGCAGAGATTGAAGCGACGCAGCAGGCAACCGATAACTGGCGTGCCATGCTGAAAGCAAAAATGAGTCACACGGTATGGTCGAGTGGCTGCAAGAGCTGGTATCTGGACAAGGACGGTGACCCACTCACCTGGCCAGATAAATGGAAAAACTGGGTCGCTTTAATGCAGGATGTGAATGTGGCTGATCTGGTAAGACAAAATTGATCAAGTAAGACAAAGTCGATTGGGTAAGACGGCCCACGCTGCGGGTTATACTCGAAGCTGAATAGATGTCTGGTACAGGAGTGCGTAGTGAAACTCAGCATTACTTTACGGCTGGTGTTATGGATGATTGCGGCTGCCGTCAGCGTGTATGCGACTGCTGGTTGGTATAACTACCAGCTGGCGCGTGGCCATATCATTTCAGAATCACGCCTGCAGGCTGCACAGGTTGTCAATTCCGTTGTGTCAGATCTCACTGTAAACCTGCAGGGCGTAAAAATTTCTACAGACTTGTTTGCCATAGCGCTCTCTGAAGATCTGCCCGACAAACAGCGCCTGCAATCGTTGTTGCAAAAAACCGTCATTGCACGCACGGATATTTCTGGCGCTACTGTAGCTACCAATCCTGGTGTTCTCCAGGATGGGGTTTTTGCGCCATATTATTATCACCCGGGCGCACCGTATGTTTATAACGGCAAGGTTTCCTATGCTGATTTATCGCTTGCCAGTTATCAATTGGAAAGCAGGGATTGGTTCAGCCTCCCCCAAAAAATGAAACACGCAATCTGGTCATTGCCGTATTTTGATAAAGGTGGTGCCAATGTCATGATGGTGACTTACAGTGTGCCGCTGATCAGTAACGGTAAGATATTGGGTGTTGTCACCGCTGATCTCACTATGGAGCGGCTGCATAATTATCTGGCGCGCATCCGCTTTGGCAGTCACGGATTCGCCATGATGGTATCGCAAGACGGTTTGATTATCAGTCATCCTGATAAATCACTGGTGCTGGAATCTTTGGACAATGTATATCCATTGCTGAAGCAGGATAAAAACTGGCAGGCAATATTTTCTGGTGCTGTTGCGGGTGAAAAAGGTGTCAAGGATTTGCCTTGTCCACACGTGCATGACACCTGTCTTGTCGGTTTTTCGACTTTGGCAGACACTGGATGGATTCTGGTGGTGCTGTATCCGAAGAACGACATGATGGCAGGCCTGAACCAGCATTCATTCCAGGTGTTGCTGATTGCTATAGCTGGAATACTGGCTTTACTCGTTGCTGTTTTTTTGATTTCCCGTCGTCTGACGTTGCCACTGGTGGCATTGGCTGAAGTGAGTCGTCGTCTGGGTAGTGGTGATCTGTATATACCTTTGCCAGTGGCAAAAGGTGATGATGAAATTTCACGTTTAGTATCTGCTTTTGCCAGTATGCGTGAGCAACTGAGTCAATTTATTTGCGAACTGGAAAAAGAAACGGCCAGCCGCAACCGTTTACAAGGTGAGCTGGATGCTGCGAGCCAGATCCAGATGGAGATGTTGCCCGGCAATGGCAGCGGACATTTGCAGCGTGAAGGGCTCTCAGTCTGGGCGCATGTCATTCCGGCCAAATCTGTTGGTGGTGATCTCTATACCTGGCTGGATATCGGTCAGCGTCAACAGGCGTTGGTGGTGGGTGATGTATCCGACAAAGGCGTGCCGGCTGCGTTGTTTATGGCGCGCACGTTGACCTTGTTGCAACAATACGCTGGCAATGGTTTGTCACCGGCAGAGGTGATGACGCGCTTGAATGATAATCTCGCAGCGCACAATGATGCATGCATGTTCACCACATTGTTTTACGGTGTGATCAATATGGACAGCGGATTGATACAGTTTGTCAGCGCGGGTCATACGCCACCGATGTTGCGGCGCGCAGGAAAAGCAATGGTATTGTCGCAGGAACACGGCCCGGCATTGGGTTTGTGTGAATCTGCAAATTATCCGGTTAACAGTGTGCAATTGCAGGATGGTGACATGCTGTGTGTGTATACCGATGGTATTGATGAGGCGTTCAATTTCAACGATGAATTATTCGGCCATGATCGCCTGAAAGCTGTGCTGGAATCGTCAAAGGATGATTGTGCAGTGGTAGGCCAATCTATCCTGGATGCCGTGCTGGAATTTGTGGATGGCGCACCACAATCTGACGATATAACGTTGTTGCTTGCCAACTGGCGTGCGCCACAAAAGCAGCCCTTACTCGCCGGGCACGACAAGTTTATTTTTGAAATCTTGTACTTGCCTGCAGAATTGCTCGTGCTGGAGACCTTGTTTACTGCGCTGGATGGCTGGTTGCAAAAACACCAGTGTAATGATGCTGATCTACTGTATGACCTGAAACTCGTGGCAGAAGAAATTTTTGCCAATATCGTCAATTACGGCCAGCTGGCCGCGGGTGACACCGTGAGTGTCTTGCTGGGCAAAGGCGAAAAGAGCGTGCTGATGGAGTTTATTGATCACGGTATAGTCTGGAATCCGCTGGATGATTCACCTGAACCGGAGTTGGGGCTCGTGACGGAAGAAGCCACTATCGGCGGCCTGGGAGTATTTCTTGTGAAAGAATTGACGGATGAGCAGGCCTATCGTCGGGAAAATGGAGCTAACCGCTTCTGTGTGCTTAAATACCTTGCAGAACCGCCAATCAGGAGAGACATATGAGTCTGACAAGCCATTTTGAAGAACAACAGGGAGGCCGGGTACTGAAAGTCAGACTGGTCGGTTCACTGGATACCAACACATCACCGGCGTTTGATGCTGACATCTCGCCACACTTGAAACAGGGCATCGAGATGTTGCTGCTGGATATGAAAGACCTTGAGTACATCAGCTCTGCCGGTTTGCGTTCGGTGTTCAAGGCATCCAAAGCCATCAAACAACTGGGTGGTCGTATGGGTGTGGCCAATCGAAAGCCGCAAATTGAAAAAGTATTCGAGATTGTGAAAGCACTGCCAGATCTGAATATCTTTCGCGATACTGCCGAGATGGATGAATACCTCACCATGATGCAAGAGCGCACTAAAAATACATAAGTCTGTTTTTACTACCATGATGAAGCCGACCGTGCACACCGCTATATGCCGGGTTTGTACAGCGCTGTGTCCGATATTGGTCGAGACAGAAAACGGCGTTGTCACGCGTGTGAGCGGTGATCCTGACAATACCCTGTATCAAGGTTACACCTGTCCTAAAGGACGCGCGCTGACGGAACAGCACAACAGTCCCAAACGTTTGTTACACAGCCAGAAACGCCAGAGCGATGGCAGTTTTGCATCTGTTGGTAGTGAACAGGCCATGGATGAAGTGGCGGCAAAAGTAAAAGCGTTGATTGCGCAATACGGTCCGCGTTCGATTGCGATGTACACCGGCACCAGTTCTTTCCCGTATCCCACCAGTCCATCCATGGCCAATGCCTGGTTGCGCGGCATCCAGTCGCCGATGTTTTTTACGTCCGGCACGGTAGACCAGCCGGGTAAACATATCGCGATGGCGTTGCACGGTACCTGGGAAGCCGGTGAAAACGTATTCGAGGAGTCGGATGTTTTCATGCTGGTGGGGTTGAATCCGGTGATTGCAAAATCCACAGGCATACCCACGCAAAATCCTGGCCAGAAATTAAAAGATGCCGTTGAGCGCGGTATGAAATTGATTGTCATTGATCCGCGCCGCACCGAGACGGCTAAAAAAGCGCATGTCCATTTGCCTGTGCGTCCTGGTGAAGATGCCGTGCTACTTGCCGGGTTGATACATATCATCATTGCAGAGCATTTATATGATGCAGATTTCCTGCGGCACAATGCAGAAGGTTTTGATGCGTTGGCTGCTGCTGTCAAACCGTTTACATCTGACTATGCAGCAAAACGTGCCGGTGTTGCGCAAAAAGATCTTGTCGCTGCTGCACGTATTTTTGCGCACGGTAAACGCGGTGCTGTGGTGTGTGGTACCGGCCCGAATATGTCGCCGCAAGGTACGCTTAACGAATATCTTGCGCTGTGCCTGAATACCTTGTGCGGCCGCTGGAATCGTGAAGGTGACAACGTCGTACGTCCCAATGTGTTGATGCCGGCTTTTACACCGCATGCACAACCGAACAAGCCAGTAAAAGCAGCGGGTTACGGTGAAAAGTTGCGCATAAAAAATCTCACGGATGCGGCCTGTGGTTTGCCCACCACCGTACTGCCGGATGAAATCCTGCTGGAAGGCGATGGGCAGGTCAGAGCGCTGTTTGTGGTGGGCGGCAACCCGATGATGGCGTGGCCGGATCAGGAAAAAACCTTCAAGGCATTATCAAAACTTGAGTTGTTGGTAACGCTGGATCCATTCATGTCCGCCACGGCAGAACTCGCGCATTATGTGATTGCGCCGAAGCTGTCGCTGGAAACGCCGGGCATGACATTGCCTTATGAATTGCTGAAATTTTTTGGTCCGGGCATGGGTTATGCCTTGCCTTACGCGCAATATGCCGAGCGTGTAGTGGAGCCGCCTGCCGGTTCCGATGTGATAGAAGAATGGGAATTTTTCTACGGTCTTGCGCAGCGTATGCAAGTGCCGCTGTGGTACGTGGTGTATTACGGTTGGGGGCGGCATATGGAATCGCCGCCGGAATTTTTTGAAATGGATTTACAGAACAAGCCCACCACTGAACAGATTTATGAACGCATGTTGCAACGGGCGCGCGTGCCTCTGGAAGAAGTGAAACGTTATCCGCACGGCCATGTGTTTGATGTAGGTGATCTGCGTGTGCTGCCGCGTGCAGACGATTGCGCCTACCGTTTGCAAATCGGTGTGGACAATATGATGTCAC
>DATIDQ010000192.1:0-7606 GCA_035456205.1 Pseudomonadales bacterium | reverse complement strand
ATCAAGGGCAAAACGTTTGGTTGGGCTAAAGGCTCACCGCCGGTCACTGTGACATACGCAGGTTTATATGCAGCAACCGCATCAAGAATGGCTGATAGCGTCATCAGCTGGCCGCCTTCAAATGCATAATCTGTATCGCAGTAGGTACAGCGCAATGGGCAACCGGTGAGGCGCACAAAAACGGTCGGCACCCCTACTGTACGGGTTTCACCTTGCAGCGAGAAAAATATCTCACTGATGCGTAATGTGTCAGCCGCCATTTTCTTGTTTTACATGGATTCGAGATAACTTTTTGCTAACGGCGCGGATTTTGAGCTACCTGCCGCTACTTCTTTCAGCAATACACGCGCTTGATCAGTTTTTCCTTGCTGATGATAAATTTTACCGAGATTGTATTTGGCATCATCCGCTTTGCTGTGTCGTGGAAACTGCTCAATCAATGAAGAAAAGGCCTTGGCCGCAGCATCCATATCACCTTGTGTCTGATAGACAAATCCCAACCAGAACCAGGAGCTCCCCGCGTAATCACTTTGTGGATATTTTCCAACAAATGCTTTGAATGCAGTGGATGCACCACCATAATCCTTGGCCTTCAGTAAAGAATATGCAGCTTCGTATTCCTCTCTGCCATCATCGTTACCGACAGCACCAACCGATGTGAGATTCTGATTGGTCGACGCAGTACTACCTGTTGACGTAGCGTTTGCAGATACGTTCGATGGAGCACCTCCACCGGAGATACGCCGGTCAAGACTGGCAAAGTCTTCCTGATGTTGCTGCTTCAGTTTTTGCAACTCATAAGACTGTTCTTCCAACTGGCCACGTAAAGTTGCTACTTCTTCTTGCAATTGTTGAAACTGCCGAAACATAGCACCGCTTTCAGTGCCACCAGTATCCGAACGGCTGGCAGTTGATTCCGTACCGTATCCTTCAGTCACTTGCACCCGTTGCTGCGATGTACTGACATCACTCACTGGCGCTTGCGCCATGGCAGAAAGAACACAACAGCTGAAACCAATAGCAGGCAGCGCGATCCGGATAATCTTTGCTATTTTCATACACCGAATTCCTCTTGTTTTCTTGCTAATACAAAAAAGGCCAGCAAAAAGCTGACCCTCCTTGTTTAACGCGCCAGTTGTAGCAACTGACCATCAAGTATGACTTTTTAACAATTACTTCTTGATAATTTCTACGCGACGATTTTTGCTGTAAGCAGATTCACCATCACCATCTACAGCAGGACGCTCTTCACCAAAGCTGACCACTTCCAGCTGGCTTGAGCTCACACCTTGCATGGTCAGATAATCTGCAACCGCTTTACCGCGACGCTCGCCAAGAGCCATGTTGTACTCGCGAGTACCGCGCTCATCGGTATTGCCTTCCAGCGTAGCGTGAGCACCGGACTGTTTCAGCAACTTGCTATAAGCATTCAACATTTCTTCTGATGCAGGCTGAATATCGGAACTATCAAATTCAAAATACACAACATTACCGTACTGATCAGACACAGAACCCCAGTTGCCATCTCTCTCACCAGCACCTGTTGTACTACTACCGCTCAAGCCGTCTTTATCAGTAGATGAATCGCTATCTTTATCGCTCTGCTGGCTGGAACAGCCAGTGACCAGAACCATGGCAAACGCAACACCGAGCATTTTCTGCATAATGGACATAATATTTCCCTTGATTAACAGTAATTAAACGCACTAATTGTAGCATTTCCGATTAGTCTGGTGATTCTAATTACACCAGTCGAAATACTCCCCCACCACCACAAACACCATGTTATTACGTAAACCGAGGCTACGCTATACGGGCTTCTCGCTTTTTAACGTGTTGTAAACGGCCCCCAAGCGGGTTCGCGCACATCCCCGTTCTTGGCCGGCAGCGGCACTTGCACACCACCATCGACGGACACCGTCGCCAACACGCCCTGCCTGCCTTTTTTTGTAGCATACATAATCATTCGACCGTTAGGCGCCAGCGCCGGTGATTCATCAAGATTCGTCTGCGTCAGTATGGTGACACGACCGCTTTTCACATCTTGTACTGCAGTATGAAAAACACCATCGCGACGATGAATAAAAGAAATCATTTTACCGTCTTCACTCATGTGCCCATGCGCATTGTAATCGCCTTCAAACGTAATACGCTCTGTCTGGCCACTGGCCAGGGACACCTTGTACAGCTGCGGTTTGCCACCACGGTTAGAGGTAAAAATGATCCCACTGCCATCAGCTGTCCAGCTCGGTTCGGTATCAATACCAAAATGGTTAGTGATACGACGCAACTGGCGACTGGACAGGTTCATCACATAGATTTCCGGGTTGCCATCCTTGGAAAGACACATCGCCAGACTGCCACCATCCGGAGAAAATTGTGGCGCACCATTCAAACCGGGGAAATCTGTTAAACGCTCGCGTTGGCCGGTAGCAATGGTCTGGATATAAATGCCAGGCTTACGACCGTCAAACGATACATACGCTACTTTCTTGCCGTCTGGCGACCAATCGGGTGACAGTATCGGTTCTTTGCTGGTCAGTAATACCTGATCACGCGCACCATCCTGATCGGCCATATACAATTTCACGTTGTTCACTTCACCGCCAACATAAATAATCTTGGTCTGGAATGCACCGCGAAAACCCGTCAGGGCTTCGTACACTGCATCGCTGATGTAATGTGCGATATCACGAATATTATTGGGGCCACCCTGAATGGTTTTGCTGAACATGGTTTTCTGGCCATTGATATCACACAGGATAAAATTGGCAGTAAATCCACCATCACCACGCGGTACGAGCTGTCCTGTTACCAGATACTCCGCGCCGGACATACGCCAATCGCGATAGATCACCTCTGATTCGGCATGCGGCAATGACAGCATGTTTTTCTTGTCGATAGGAGAAAATTGACCGCTGCGGTACATGTCGTCAGACACGATTTCTGCAATCAGGTCCCCATTAAAACCTGTCCCTGTCCAGGCAAAGGGCACAACAGCAATCGGTGTTGGATTGCGCACACCTTTTTTTACTTCAATGGTCAAGCCTTGCGAAAATGCAACGCTCGAAAAAATAAACAACACACCGCCAATCAGCCAGCGTTTCATCATGTATATCCTCTTAAATCAGCAAGTCTACCGGGTTAAACAATAATTTGAACTTACGGAAATTTTTGTTAAACACTTCCGGCTTCATTTGGGAAATCTCGTCAAAGCGCTCCACTTTACGTACCGCAGCTTCTGCCGCCAGATCAAATGCACGGTTGCCACTACCTTCGATAATTGTCACATTCAATACCTGACCATTAGAAGCCAATTCTATCTCCAGCAGCACTTTCATGTCTTTCCGCGCATTAGGCGGGCGACTCCAGTTCTCTTCAATACGGCTGGATATCAGCCCCGCCCATTTGAGCTGCTCATCGTCACTGAGAGCGCCTGTGCGGGTCACGTCTTCGTTATTCAGCATCGCCTCAATAGCCATTTCCGCTTCTTTTTTGGCCTTCTCTTTCTCTATTGCCGATAGCGCAGCCTGCTTTTTCTCGGCTTGTTTCGCATCCGGTTTGGGGGGCTCGACTTTTTTCTCTGGCGGTTTTTTGGGTTCTTCTTTTGGTGTAGCTTTTTTGGGCTCCTGTTTTACAGGTTCGGGCTTGACCGGCTGAGGTTTGGCAGGCTCAGGTTTTGCCACAATAGGTGATGGCTTATCAATCGGTTTTATCTCGGGCTTTATTTCTTTTGGTTTAACCACTTCCGGTTTAGGGGGCTCTGGCTCTACAGGCTTGGATTCTTCCGGTTTTGGTTTTTCAGTTTTTTGCGTTTGTGTTTTTTGTTGTGGCGCTAAGGTCGATTTCGGCGCATACACCAAAGAAGCCTTCATCATAGCTGGCGGTTCTATGGTCTTTTGCTCAGCATGCCAATACCAACTGATCGTCATAGCAGCAGCCAACGCCAGATGTCCGCCAAGACTTAATCCGAGTGGGCGATAAATTTTTTCATGGCGAGTATCCGACACTCGAACCGTCTCACTTCTTCGCCGGGCCGGACGGTGGCTCGGTGACAAGACCTACGTTATCCACACCAACGCCCTGCAACGCGCCCATTACCTCTACCACAGCGCCGTAATCTACACGCGCATCACCCCAAACCAGCACCGGTGTTTTAGGTTTATTGGCCAATACCTTGCGCACTTGTTCCGCAATATCTGCCAATGGAGCGGGCTTTTCCTGAGTGGCACCCAGGTTGATATAAAACGTTTTATCCTGCTTCACCGATACAATTAGCGGCTCTTCCTGAGTATCCATCGGTTCAGTGCTTGCCTGTGGTAATTGCACATCCACACCTTGCATCAACAACGGCGCAGTCACCATAAAAACAATAAGCAATACCAGACAAACATCAATCCACGGAACAACATTGATCTCTGCTTTTTGTTCGTGTTTCTTGCGCCGTCTCACTCACTGACTCCACGCGCTGCAGAATGCGCCTGACGATGCAAAATACTGGAAAATTCATCGGCGAATGTTTCATAACGCGCCAATAAGCGGTTTAAACGTGCGGTATAACGGTTATAGGCAATTACAGCGGGAATAGCAGCAAACAGACCAATGCCTGTAGCAAATAATGCTTCAGAAATACCGGGAGCCACCACGGCCAGTGTTGCCTGCTTCATGGCAGCAAGACCGTGAAAAGAATCCATGATGCCCAATACTGTGCCGAACAAACCAATGTATGGACTCACAGATGCAACATTCGCCAGAAATGGCAGATTTTTTTCCAGGTGTTCCTCCTCACGCGCCAATGCGACCCGCATGGCTCGCTGTGTGCCTTCCATCACAGGATCGGCTTCTACACCACTCTGCTTGCGCAGGCGTGTAAACTCCTTGAAGCCGGAGCGAAAAATACTTTCAAGCCCACCCACTTCACCTTGATGAGCACGATCATTGCCTTCGCGATACAAGCGCCCCAGATCAATACCCGACCAGAAAGCCTGCTCAAATTGCTGGAAATTGATTTCTGCTTCGCGATACGCGCGTTCGCGCAGAATAATCATCGCCCACGACATAACTGAAGCCGACAGCAATACAATAATCACCAATTTGATTGGCAACGCTGCATGCCAGAATAAATTTATCAAGGACAACGACTGGTTCGCTGTTTCCACGTTTCTAACTCCTATGGTACGACCATCCAGAATAGGACAATCGTTTGGTCATAAAATTCAGTTAATGCGCTTCAGTGAGCGCTCTTGTGTTCAAACTGCCTTGCTGGAAAACAGTGTTTACCTGATCGTACATGACATCTGGCATGGCACACGGGCGATTACTTGCCCGATCCACACAAGCAATACGAATCTCGCCTCGACAAAGCAATTCTCCCCCACGGAAAACTGACTGCTCAAAAACGATATTGCTGCGTGCAACTTTAAGCGGCTGAGCCGTCACTTCCAACTCGTCATCCAGCCTTGCGGCGCCAAGATACTGCACATTGGCAGAATGCACCACAAACATTTTATCGTCTGAAAAAATGGCCGTCTTGCCATAACCCAGCATACGCATGAATTCAGTCCTGGCTCGCTCCATGAATTTCAGATAGTTCACGTAATACACGATACCGCCAGCATCCGTGTCCTCTATGTAGACGCGTACGGTAACTGCAAAACTCATGTCTCACTCCGCTGGGGAGCAGGAATTCCCAAATGCTCGTATGCCAGACGTGTGGCCATACGTCCGCGCGTGGTGCGAGCAAGATAACCCTGCTGGATCAGATAGGGCTCCAGTACTTCTTCAATGGTGTCACGTTCTTCACTGATCGCCGCAGCAAGACTGTCAACACCGACTGGACCGCCATCAAATTTCTCGATAATGGCCAGCAACAAACGACGATCCATCGCATCACAACCGATATGGTCAACACCGAGCATTTGTAACGCCGTATCTGCAATATCCCTGGTGACCAGGCCACGATTTTTAACATCGGCTACATCACGTACACGTCGCAACAGACGATTGGCAATACGCGGTGTACCGCGTGCACGCCGCGCGATTTCCGATGCGCCACCAGCATCCATCTGCATACCAAAAATATCCGCAGCACGCGTCACAATATGTGTCAGGTCATCCACATTGTAAAATTCCAGGCGCTGGACAATGCCGAAGCGATCACGCAACGGTGATGTCAACAAACCTGCACGCGTGGTGGCTCCCACCAGAGTAAACGGCGGCAGATCCAGCTTGATGGAGCGCGCTGCAGGGCCTTCGCCGATCATGATATCGAGCTGATAATCCTCCATAGCCGGATAAAGAATCTCCTCTACCACCGGGCTCAAGCGATGAATTTCATCGATGAACAACACATCACCCGGTTCAAGACTGGTCATCAGCGCCGCCAGATCGCCGGCTTTCTCCAGCACCGGCCCGGATGTCGTACGCAGTGAAACGCCCATTTCAGCGGCAATAATGTTGGCCAGCGTGGTTTTGCCCAACCCTGGAGGCCCAAAGATCAACGTGTGATCCAGCGCCGCACTCCGCTGCTTCGCCGCCTGGATAAAAATTTCCATTTGCTCACGCACCACGGGCTGACCAACGTAATCAGCCAGCCTCCGTGGACGGATCGCTCGATCTTGCTGGTCTTCCCGCCCCTGTTCAGTGGGGGACACAAGCTGGCGAGCGCTGAAAAACTGATCGGTTTCTATCATCAAAATAGTCCGCCCTGAATGCGGAAACCCTCTGGAATTAGTGCCTGAAAGACCCGTCAGATGGTATCACAAGCCACTTGTACAAGCCGCCAGCTTTTGTGAGGCTTTCTTGACACTTACCCCTTGCCACGCCTAGCATGCGGCCAGCTTTTTAGCCCTATTCCCAGCAGGTTTTTGCGTGCTTTCATTCCATCAAGCTGTTGAAGACGACTTCGCAGCAGTCAATACTCTCATCATTGAGCAATTGCATTCGCGTGTAGCGCTGGTAGAAAACATCGGCCATTACATTGTTGATGCTGGCGGCAAACGCCTCCGCCCTTTGCTGGTACTGCTGATTGCCCGCGCACTAGGCGTTAAAGACTCTCGCCATATTGATATGGCTGCTATTGTCGAATTCATCCATACCGCCACCCTGCTACACGATGACGTGGTGGATGTATCCGCCTTGCGCCGTGGCCGCGTAACTGCCAATGCACAATGGATGTTCGGTGACGCGCTTGCCAACCTGCTCGCCTTCACCGGGTTCAAGGTCACCCGCGAATATTACATCAACGACGCCGGAGCCCAGGTCGACGTCCTCGCCCGCTCGGCCTACCTGCGCTACCGGGAGGCACTCGGCGAGGAGATCGGGACGATACCGGAGGGACTCTATCCGGGCGAGTATCTCAAGCCGGTCGGGGCGCAGCTCGGCGCCGAGCTCGGCGCCAGCCTCGAGCGCAAGCCCGAATCGGAGTGGCTGCCGATCGTGCGTGATCGGGCCATCAGCATGATGATGGCCGAGATCCGCGATGATCTTCTGGCGCTCAACGTGGTGCAGGACGTGTTCTTCTCCGAGCGCTCGCTGATCGACGGGCCGCGTGACCAGGTCGCAGACACGATCGCCGCGCTGCGGCGTGCGGGCTATGTCTATGAAG
>DATIDQ010000191.1:0-7298 GCA_035456205.1 Pseudomonadales bacterium | reverse complement strand
GTTAACGATATCGGATGTGGCTTGATGTCCCGGATCACCCATCATCATCCAGTTTTCTACAAATGCGATGCCAACATAATCGACATCCAGATCAATACTAAGTGAGCCAATAGCAGGCAAGCTGTGATAATTTTCGTGTGTAACCGTTGTGCTGATGCCGATAGTGGCATTAGAGCGCCCGGCGTTCCGCTCATTAATCAGCAATCTCGCACCGTCTATAACTTCCGCCAATCCGATTTTACCCATTGGCCGTAAGCGGGCAAATTCTTCCGGATCGGTAGAGTCAATGCTGATAGCAATATCATCCACATACTCATGTATCAAATTGCGGATGCGTTCATCCAGCAACAGGCTGCCGTTTGTGATGATCCATACCCGGATAGAGCGTTTTTTCAGTTGTTGCAGGAGATTTTCTATATTTGGATTGAGAAATGTTTCTCCGAAACCTACCAGACGCAGTGATTTGAGATCGGGTAGTGTAGCCAGAATTTTAGTTAGTGTTTCTGGAGAGAGATCATTTTTCAAATCTTCACTGTCCAGTTTTCCACGTGTGCAAGTTCCACATGTCGCATTACAGCGTTTTGTGGATTCCACTTCTACATGTGTAGGCGCTGGAACGACAAGGCTGGCTTTGTAACGAGTCAGTTGAAAAAAGTGTAGAACTTTTTCTGCCTTTCTCAGCGCTCCACGAGTGAATAGCAAGAATCTGTTTATTGCTGAAGTGGTTGCCATTCAGCGATACACCGGATGCCTTGCGCACAAGGCAGCTACTTTTCCACGCACGCCAGCAATGGTTGTTTCGGCATTGCCCGCTTCCATGGCGTCAAAGATGTCGCAGATCCAGTTGGCCAGTTCGCGACATTCCGCTTCACCGAAACCGCGTGTGGTGCAGGCTGGCGTGCCGATACGGATACCGGATGTCACCATCGGTGGGCGTGGATCATTCGGCACGGCATTCTTGTTGACGGTGATGTGTGCTTGCCCGAGTGCTGCATCAGCTTCCTTGCCATTAATTTTTTTGTCTATCAGTGACAGCAGGAACAAATGGTTTTCAGTGCCGCCAGATACCACCTGATAACCGCGTGAAATTACTGTGGCGGCCATGGCTTTGGCATTGGTTAACACTTGTTTCTGGTAAGTGGTGAATGATGGCTGCAATGCTTCCTGGAAACACACGGCTTTTGCCGCGATGACGTGCATCAGTGGGCCACCTTGATTGCCGGGGAATACTGCAGAGTTCAGTTTCTTTTCCAACGCTTCGTTGGCGCGTGCGAGAATCAAACCGCCGCGTGGGCCACGCAGGGTTTTGTGCGTGGTGGTGGTGACGACATCCGCATACGGCACAGGGTTTGGATAAATACCCGCTGCAATCAAACCGGCAACGTGCGCCATATCCACAAACAGGAATGCACCAACTTTATCGGCAATGGCCCGGAAGCGCGGAAAATCCAGCACGCCGGAATAGGCAGAAAAGCCGGCCACAATCATTTTCGGTTTGTGTTCAATTGCCAGTCGTTCCACTTCGTCATAGTCAATCAGGCCGGTTTCAGGGTTCAAGCCGTATTGCACCGATTTGTAGATCTTGCCGGAGAAATTCACGCTGGCGCCGTGCGTCAGATGGCCGCCATGGGCGAGTGACATGCCGAGCACGGTATCGCCGGGTGAACACAGCGCCATGTACACGGCGGAGTTGGCCTGGCTGCCGGAGTGTGGCTGTACGTTGGCGTAATCAGCGCCGAACAGTTGCTTGGCGCGGTCGATGGCCAGTTGTTCCACCACATCCACATATTCACAGCCGCCGTAGTAGCGTTTGCCGGGATAGCCTTCGGCATATTTGTTAGTCAGCTCGGAACCTTGTGCAGCCATGACAGCAGGGCTGGCGTAGTTTTCGGAGGCAATCAACTCAATGTGATCTTCCTGGCGTTGCTGTTCACTCTGGATAGCTGTCCAGAGGGCTGGGTCAAATGAGGCGATAGTGACATTCTTGCTGAACATGCTGGGCTCCGGGCAGGCAAATAACGG
The DNA here is from genome assembly GCA_035456205.1 of Pseudomonadales bacterium. Lineage (GTDB taxonomy): Bacteria > Pseudomonadota > Gammaproteobacteria > Pseudomonadales > UBA7239 > UBA7239. The sequence continues at coordinate 5,276 of DATIDQ010000191.1, read as the reverse complement.
ATCAAAAGAGAGCCAGTATTGTACACGACGGTCTGTATACACAGGCGATGGCGTACACAAACGAGGATCATTCGGGCAGAATGCAACGATGAATCCACAGTCCTGCGCTATGCCCACACCAGACCGTCATATTGATGCCCGGAATCTCTACTGTCCGGAACCTGTAATGCTGCTGCACAAAGCTATACGCGAAGTAGGAGAAGGGCAGCTGATCGAGCTGTTGGCTACCGATCCTTCCACCCAGCGCGATGTGCCAAAGTTTTGTCATTTTCTCGGCCATGAGTTGCTCGAACAAACCAGAGATGGCGAGTTGTTTCGTTACGTGATTCGCAAACAAGCTAAAGGAAACTGACATGCGTTTATTGCACACGATGCTGCGCGTTACTGACCTGCCGCGTTCGATTGAGTTCTATACCGATGTACTTGGCATGACATTATTGCGGCAAAAAGATTACCCCGAAGGGCAATTCACACTGGCGTTTCTCGGCTACGGCGCGGAATCTGAAAACACCGTGATCGAACTCACCTACAACTGGGGTGTGGATCATTATGAGATGGGAAATGGTTATGGTCATATCGCCATTGCTGTAGACGATGTGCAAGCTGCAGTGGATGCCATGCGTGCCAAAGGCGCCAACATTTTGCGTGAACCCGGACCGATGAAAGCTGGCACTACCGTACTGGCGTTTCTGGAAGATCCGGATGGCTACCGGATTGAGTTGTTGGCGAAATAATCAAGGTTGATTGTAGTCAATTTTTGTAATACATAATCGCTGCACTCCCTGCGGTGACTGAAATTCAAATTCATCGTCCAGTAGCTTGCCGATTGCCGCGCGTGCTAGAGGTGAATCCATGCTGATCCAGTTTTTTGCTGGATCCAGTTCATCCGGCCCGACGATGCGGTAGCATTTTTCGTTGCCCTCCTCGTCTTCCAGCGTGACCCACGCGCCGAAAAATACCTTGTTGGTCTGTTCGGGAATGCGATCAACAATGGTGAGATTTTCCAGGCGTTTACTGAGGTAACGCACGCGGCTGTCAATCTCACGCATGCGCCGCTTGCCGTAAATGTAATCGCCGTTTTCGGAACGATCCCCGTTTTTGGCTGCCTCATGTACCGCAGCAGTCACTTGCGGTCTTTCTACTTTCCATAGCTGGTGTAGTTCTGCGCGCAGCCGTTCCGCGCCATCAGCGGTGATGTAGGCAGAACTTTTTGGTGGGGGTGGGCGATAGCGACTCATGTCGCCTATCATAGCAAATAGAGCGTATTTATTTAGACGAAAGGAATGAGGTGCTGTTGCCATGGGTGTCATTAGAAAAATCGGGCTGGTATTACTGGTATTGCTCACCTTGTTGGTGGCAGCAATTCTGGTGCTGCAGGCTGTGGTGAATCCGAATGATTACAAGGAATTTATACGGCAACAGGCGGCACAGGAGCATATTGATTTGACAATGAAGGGTGATATCCATTGGTCTTTCTTTCCTGCCCCTGCATTCACGATGGAAGACATTGATGCAGTGCTGCCCGTGGGAGATGAACGGCAAGCGCTGCGTATTGCCAAACTCAAAATTGCGTTGGCTATTGCGCCATTGCTAGACAGAAAAATTGAATTCAGTAGTGTTGAAATCAAAGATGCCAATGCAAAAAATCTGAATAATATCCATCTCCTGATTGAGGATCTCAATAGCAGTGGCCGTTCGTTCCCGATGAAACTGTCACTAGTGTTTGCGCAGGATACGTTGCAAGTGCCTATTCAGCTAAAAACTGCAGTGAGCGTTAATCTTGCAGATAAGCAATCTATTCGTGTTGTGCTGGATCCTTTTGAGATCACGGTGGATAACAGCCATATCACTGGCATTATTCATTGGCAGCAAGGAGCGCCTGATCATACGGAACTCAATCTGAAAAGTGACAGCTTGCTCGTCAGGCATTTGACACTCACCGATGTGCAGTTGTCCGCAACAGTGGATGGGAAAAAAATCATGCTGCAATCATTACAGGCTAATGCTTATCAGGGACAACTTCACAGTAATGGGGCGATAGATCTTGCGGATGAAAAGGCGGCCAGATTGCAATTAAACACGGAGTTAAAAGGTGTTCAGCTCGCGCCTTTTCTTGCTGATCTGCAGCAAAAACCTTCGAAAATTCTCGCGGGTAGCTTGCAACTGGAATCCCGTCTGACAGCCCTGCCACTTAGTCGGCCGGGCATACTGAAAACCTTATCGGGCGATGTGCAATTCTCGGTAAATGGATTGGTGATTAATGAAGTGAACCTTGAGAAGCGAGTGTGTGAAGCTGTTGCTCAATTGGAAAGCAAATCCCTACCGGCAAAGCGCTGGCCACCAAAAACAGAATTTCGTGAGATGCATGGCACAGCCACCATTCGTAATGGTGTGATGGTATTCGCGCCGCTAGCGGCAAAGCTGGATACGCTGAATCTTGTGGGAGCCGGTCCTGTGAGTTTGCCGGATAACGTGATGGACCTGCGTCTTGAGTTAAAAACAATGGCTGGCCAGCAGGCGGTTAATACCTGTGCAGTGATGAATCCCCGCCTTTCAGAAATCAGCTGGCCATTGCGTTGTGAAGGCAATTATGTCACTGAAAATGGTGAGGATTTGTGCAGTATAGACAAGTCCAGAATGGATAAAATTATCCTGCAGGTAACAAAAGAAAAAGTGCAGAGCCAGCTGGATGGTAAAGGTGAGAGCCTGAAAGGTATGCTCGAAGGATTGCTTCACTAAGAAATATTATTTTATTAACCGCCAGCCAGTTTGACTTTGAAGCCGCGCTTTTCCAGTTCGACTTTCAGTTTGTCTCGCTGGTCGCCCTGAATCTCGACAATCCAGTTTTTCACAGTACCTCCAGTGCCACACAGCTGCTTCAGTTGTTTTACCAAAGCTTGCAGTTCTGCATCGGGCAATTCAAAACCGCTCAATGTGGTGACACCTTTACCATTGCGGCCAGAGGTTTCGCGGCGCATGCGGATAAAGCCGTCGCCTTTAGGTGGTAATACGGGCGCAGGGTCGATGGATTTGAAGCGGCCACCGTCTGTCGAGTAAACCAGCTTGCTGTCTTTCTTGCTCATAGCGCTCTCTGTTGCAGAGGTAAAAATTATGGTCTGAAGTGTATGCCTTCTGCTTCATCAATAGTGAACTCGGCGCCGTTGGCGAGTTTGCTGTCATCCGATGCCAGAAACAACAACATCGGTGCAATATCTTCCGGGCCGCACAATTTACTCATCAGTTGATCGCGTACAGTTTCATCAGTGAGTCCATCAAACATGCTGGTGATCATGCGTGTAGCAACGCCTTTCGGGTGCACAGAATTACAGCGCACATTTTTGCCGCGTTCACGGCAGTAGGCCGCTGTGCTTTTGGTGAGTGATCGCACCAGGCCTTTACTGGCGCTGTAGGCGCAAAAGGTTGATATGGCCATGTTGGCGGAGTTGGATGAAATATTGATGATCGATCCGCCACCACTTTTTTCCATTAACGGCACAGCCAGTTTGCAGCCGAGAAATACGCCGTCGCCGTTTACTGCTTGTACGCGTTTCCATTCATCGAGTGATGTGTGTACTACATCGCCCACCAATAGGATGCCGGCGTTATTGACCAGTACATCCAGCCTGCCAAATTGTTTGATTGTTGCCTCCATAACGGTTTGCCAACTGGGCTCACTGGTCACATCATGTTGTAGCGCGATACTGTCGTTGCCAATTTCTGTTGCGATTGCAGACACAGCATCGGCATTGATGTCTGTCAGTGCCAGTTTTGCACCTTCCTGTGCAAACAGTCGTGCTGTTGCAGCGCCGATGCCGCCGCCAGCGCCGGTGATAATCACTATTTTGTTCTGTAGTTTTTTCATGAAAAAATCCTGGTTTATGACCAATCAAATCGTTGGTTGATCAATGCGAACAATTGTTCATTGAGTGGTGCGTAGTATTGCAGTAGCTCATTGCGGATTATCTGGTCAGCTTCGCCGTAATGTCCGGGTTTGCGCGGCAAAAGATCTGCTGGCCTGAATGCGGGATCGACTCCGAGAAAGTGATATAGCAGCGGCAACACATTAAAAGGTTGCTGGAAAAACTGCTCGCTACTGTAGATGGCAATATTGTTACGCGGAAATTTTTCAAGAAACGGTGCCAGTTGTTCGGCGTAATGTCCGCGCTGCCGATAACTGAAGCGTTGCGCTGTGCTGGAAGTCAATAATTCGCCAGCTGCCAGCGAGACCCAATCGGCACTTGTGCGTTCCACCTCTGCATCCAGTGCAGCCTGTAGCGGCAGGAGATCATGGTGGCGGCGAAACTCTTGATGATAGTGTGAAATGGCCCGGTCAGCCGGATTGCGCAGGAGCACAATCAGCTTGATGTCGGGGCAGTGTTCGGCAATGCGTTGTGCCGCCAGAGGATGCGCCATGTAGAAAGGTGAAGCTTCTCCGGTGATCTGACCGGGCAGGCAAGCAGGAAATTGTTCCAGATACCATTGGTGTCCTTGCGCGTAGTACTGATCGAAGAAATGCACTTCCTTGCGGGCAGCCTTCAGAATTTGTGGGTGCTGTCGCAATGCGCTGTACAGGCTCGATGTGCCCCCTTTTTGGGTGCCAATAATCAGGAAGTGTGGTGACTGCATCGGCTTATCGGGGCAATCAGAGAATTGGGCCATTGGGCAGGAAGCGATTGTCACTGTTGCCTTTGATCCATAGCACCATTTCCCGTGATAACGGGGTGCCACGCTGTTTTAACAGACGGGAAATCCATATCACCGGGGATTTGTCGCCACCGTGCCAGTGGGGCAGCAGCTGCTCGGCGACAGTAAAGAAGCGAATCAGATTCAGCAGAGTGTTTTCATCCAGGTGAACCAGCAGGGGGTGCCATTGGGTGGCATCCAGTTTCATCATCTGGCTGGCATTTCCAGGCAGGGACTCTGCTTCCCAGGCAGGCAGGGCAGCCCAGTGGTCGGCAGCAGCAAATGCACTACACGCAACCAGCAGAGCGGGATCAAGCTTATAAACAAGGCTTTCCGAGCCGTCTTCCGGGTTCCAGCTGCCAAGGCTCATGAAATCTTTTCCTCACTAATAAAAAGGGGTATTAAGGTGAAATATGCACCATTGTAGCGACTTAATAGCTGGTGACAGGAAAATTGAGCGCTATAAAGGTGCTGTCCAGTAGATTTTTTCATTTCTTTGTAATAGTCTGCAGGGGTTTTACGGGGTTTGATGATTTTTTCACATCTGTCCGTTCTGCAGGATCATTGGTTTATTTAGGTTTCATAGGAGAAAC
>DATIDQ010000190.1:0-8318 GCA_035456205.1 Pseudomonadales bacterium | reverse complement strand
CAACTGATATTTTGGCTGTGTATTCTTGGGCCAACCATTGCTAGCTGGGGCATATTGTTTTTTGCATTGATACACCAATATTCTTTAACATCCACCCCGTTTTTGTGGAACTGTTTATTAGCCGCAATACTGGTGTGGGCGCCACTCGACTCACTACTCTGCACACTGAATGGAATTTATGCCGGCGCAGCTGGAAATATTGCCGTCACTATTGTTTTTTTAGTATTGCTATTCCGCATAAAGGTTTTAATTAGATAGCCAGAGGCGATATTGTGTTAAAAATTCTGGTTCTAGGTGGCTACGGCAACTTCGGAAAGAGAATATGCGAATCCCTTGCAAAGCAAACTGGCATTTGTCTGCTTATTGCAGGCCGCAGCTTTGATAAGGCAGACAACCTTTGCAAAATACTCCGTGTTAATCATAACGCTACAGACGCAACACCCGTTGCATTGGATATTTTTGATCCAACTTTCCCGGAGAAATTAAAAACGATTCAACCATTTCTTGTTATCCACACTAGTGGCCCATTTCAAGGGCAAGACTATCGTGTGCCGATAGCATGTATTGACGCTGGGGCTCACTATATTGACCTGGCCGATGATCGACGTTTTGTATGTGATATTTCCAAGCTGGATGCACAAGCAAAAGCAAAAAACTTATTAGTTGTCAGCGGAGCCAGCTCGGTGCCGGGTTTGTCATCAACTGTAATCGACCATTTTTCAAAAGAATTTACACGCATGGATTCTCTGGATATTGCTATCGCACCAGGCAACCGTGCCGAACGCGGCGAGGCAACTGTAAAAGCCATTCTTTCGTACACGGGCCATGCAATCACCGTGTTTGAAAACTCCACATGGATCAAGAAATTTGGCTGGATGTCGCCCCGCAAAGTTAATTTTGCTGGCGTTGTCGGAAAACGCTGGCTTGCCAATGTAGATGTCCCGGATCTGGAGCTTTTTCCCTCACGCTACACCACGGTCAGAAACGTGAACTTTCAAGCGGGTCTTGAATTGCCGTGGTTACACTGGTGCATGGTCGGCATGGCATGGCTGGCAAAAAATGGGGTAGTTGAAAATTGGGCGCCTTTTGTAAAGCCTATCGTTGCGGCAAGCAATATGGTGATTGGTTTAGGCACTGATATTGGCGGCATGCAAATCAAGATTAATGGCATTGATAATATGAATAGACCCAAGGAGTTAATTTGGCGTTTAACGGCTGAAAACGGCGTCGGCCCTTATATTCCCACACTATCTGCCATTATCCTTGCGAAGAGATTGTCTGATGCAACACTTACTTTCCGCGGCGCGACCCCATGCCTAGGATTATATCCTCTATCAGACTTTTATGAGGCCGCAAAAAAATGGGGTATTTATTATCAAGTGTCTATAAACGGAAATAACGTTTCAACTGAAGCAGGATACTCTGGTGGATAACTATCTATTGCTAAAATATATACACATTATTTGCGCTGTGATTTTATCGGGAACCGGAGCAGGAATCGCATTTTTTATGCTTATGGCAAGCAGAACAAAGAATATTCCAGCTATTGCCGTAACTGCTCGCCATGTTGTTCTTGCAGACTGGATTTTTACAACCCCGGCCGTTATAGGGCAATTTGCAACAGGTGTTCTTTTAATGCAGCACTTGCACTATAACTTTACTTCAATATGGTTTTTATCCGTCATCAGTTTGTTTTTATTTATTGGCTTCTGCTGGATTCCTGTGGTATTTATTCAATATAAAATTAAAAGACTAGCAGAAATCGCTGAAATAACCGGCAATATAAGCAATGGCTTTTATATGGCAATGAAATGGTGGGTAGCATTGGGCATACCTGCTTTTATTGGTGTTCTGTTTATGCTGTGGCTTATGATTTTCAAGCCATTTCCGGTAATTTGATATGGAGACGCTATCCCGCAATCAATTACCAGCCAGATTGAGCCTTTGCTTTCTATGGCTATTCACTGCATTGACTTCTGTTTTGTGGGGACGTAATGCTGGCTATGCCGTACTAGCGCAACACAATATTCAAGGCGCAACCGCAGACTTATGTATTAATGCAGGCGGCATATTGGATACAATTATTGGACTTTGGCTGTTAACAGCATGCCATTTAAAGTGGTGTTATCGATTTCAGATACTTGTCGTTACTGTCTACAGCATATTACTGACTATTATCGATGCTTCTTATTGGCTGCATCCTTTTGGCCCGATTACAAAAAACATACCGATTGTTGCTCTGCTATTCATATTGCTACAATCCGATAAAGCTATCAGGAAAAGTCTTTGAACGAAACCAATGCTATTGCACTGATCGAGAAACACGCTTACATCATCCTTTTCGATGGCGTTTGCCACTTATGTTCCAACAATGTGCAGTTCATCTTCAAGCGAGATAAAACCGCCAGCATCATGTTTTGCCCGGTTCAATCCGATACTGGAAAATTCATGCTGCAACATTTTTGCTTGCCTACTGATCAGCATGAGAGTGTTGTTTTTATTGAAAACGGGCAAGCATTTCTCAAATCCGATGCAGTCATCCACATGTGGCAACATTTGCAATTTCCCTGGCCCATGCTCACTTTAGTAAAATTCTGTCCTGTTTTTATTCGGGACGCCATCTACCTGATCATCGCCAGAAATCGTTACCGCTGGTTTGGGAAACGTGGAACCTGCATGATGCCAGACAGTGAACTGACAAAACGATTTATTCATTAAAAGGCCCCTACCATGACACGTAAAACACTTGACCACGCCCGCATCCATCCAGCCATTGAAAGTGAAATTGGCGGCAGCGCTGATTTTCGCCGCACTGTTGATGAAGTAGAAAAAACTATCGCCGGCCATGCGATTGTTATTGTTGGTATGAACCACAACCCGTTCCCCAAAAAAGCACGCCAGCTGCTGGATGCACAAGGCATTGCCTATCACTATCTGGAATACGGCAACTATTTTTCTGAATGGAAGCGGCGCGGCGCCCTGAAGATGTGGAGCGGCTGGCAAACATTCCCGATGATTTTTGTGAAAGGCCAGCTGATCGGCGGCTTTAGCAACCTGAAGCAGCTGGTGGATAGCGGCGAACTGAAAAGCATGCTGCAGTAAAAATGTGATGCATATCACTAATTTGGCTCTCCGGGACATGAAACGGCTTGCCTTGAGTTATGGATGTGCTATCAATTAGCGGCACAACAACAATACCCATAGCATAAAAAAGGAATTCATTATGATGCCCATCAACCGCACCCTATCCGCAGCAGCATTATTAGCCTCCGGCCTGCTGGCCAGCAGCAGCCTGTTTGCCGCGCCTCCAGGCGCCCGTACACTCGATCAAATGGTCAACCTGGTAGTCGATAAAAACTCCAGCTTGTGCCCTATCTACGGCTATGCCGTGAACCAGCAGATAAACGCTGATGGCTCGTTATCTCCCTTCAGCATCCCTGACGGTTATTCGCTCGTAATCACCGGTCTCAACTGGTACCAATATGTGATCGGCTCCGGCGAGAGCGCACGCTATGAAGGCCGGCTCAGCATTCAGGGCACTGAGGCCGCCACCATCTTTTCCGATTTCCGCTTTGACAGCGGCAACTACAATCAGGGCGGCAGTGTGACCGGGATCAGCGACGTTGTGGTCCAGCCGGGCGTGGCGCTGTGCTACGGCGCGCCCATCCTGAGGCCGTCCGCCTATAACATGTACAAGGAAGCGAACGCAAACGTGCATGGCTATCTCGTTAAAAATCGCAGCAAAAGCGATGCAGGCAACGACGACCACGGACATGATGGGGATGAGCATGGAGCCCGAGGTAGTGACGTATCAGATACCGACAGCGAAAGATCCAGTTCCCACATTCGTCGGTAATCCGACAACAGTAAAAAGGCGCCTTATGGCGCCTTTTTTGTTTCTCTTTTTAGTATTTCAATCAATGCTGTAAAAAAATCATCCGGCAGGGTGTCATGGTCAGAGTCATCTGCCATAGCCATCAATGGCAGCGCAGAGAAGCACAGTACAAGTAGCAATGCGGTAGTAGACCGCCCCATCCCGTTGTCTCTTTATTGTTGTCCTGCCCCGAGGATACTCTTGGAAGTACTTTTGTGGAACACTCCTGTCCCAGCAGGGAAAACCGTGCACTGGTGCACAGACTTCCGTATTTTTTGACCTAAACCATTCCTATCCCGCCTCACTGCTATACAATGGCCACAGAGCGGGCTGTTCAAATAATAGCCAGAGTGATGTAGCCCAACGATAAGAGCAGCTGTACGCCTGATGTTCAAACACAAAGAAGATATCCTGCCTGTATCCCTGGTATTGGCACTGACCCTTGTTGATTTTTCCCTGTACTTCACCGTCGACAATCTGGCTGTGTTGGTAGGCTACTGGCTGTTGATGCTCATCCCAAAAGGCGTCATTTGCGCGTGGAATCATCACCACCAACACACCATGACCTTCCGCTCTGCCGCACTGAACCGTTTGCTTGAACTCAGCTACGCCCTACATACCGGAGCCACGAGCAACTTGTGGGTGCTGCACCATGTACTCGGGCACCATAAGAATTTCCTCAATCAACAAAAGGACGAAAGCCGCTGGACGCGCAAGGATGGCAAGACAATGGGGGCACTGGAATACACGCTGGAAGTGGCAGGCACGTCTTATTACCGAGGCTATCAGGTTGGTAAGCGCTACCCCAAGGTCCAGAAAGTCTATCTGACCTTCACTGCCCTGACGTTTGCCCTGCTCGCGCTGCTGGTGTGGTATCAACCTCTACAAGGCACTTTCCTGTTCCTGTTGCCGATGATTGTCAGCCTCCTGTTCACTTCGTGGGTCACCTATGAGCATCACAGTGGATTGCACACAGAGAACGAGTTTGAAGCGTCGTATAACACGTTGAGCCGCTGGTTCAACGTACTCACCGGCAACCTCGGCTACCACACAGCACACCACTACAAGCAAGGTGTGCACTGGTCGAAACTGCCGGCGCTGCACGAGCAGATCAAAGACAAAATTCCTGTGCATCTGTACCGGAAGTCCACTTTCGATCTCGTACTGCCAGACTGATGAGCAACACCAGCACCAACGACCCGGAAAACATCCTCGGCTTCATGCAGGATCATATCCGCCGCTACCTCGCTACCGACGGGGAAGACGGTCATCTGATGAATGGTTTTCCCTGCCTTGTACTCACTACCACCGGTAAAAAATCCGGCGAGCAGCGTCAAGCTGCCGTGATCTACGGCAAGCACGGCGACAGTCATGTCATCATCGCGTCTAAAGGCGGCAGCGACACACCGCCTGCATGGTTTATCAATCTCGCCGCTGCTGGCCGCGGCCACATCCAGGTAAAAGCAGACAAAATGGATGTGACGATGCGCGTGGCAGAAGGCGCTGAACGCGAACAACTGTGGGACATGATGGCAAAAATATTTCCCGCCTATCTCGAGTACCAACAGAAAACATCCCGCCAGATTCCGGTTGTCATTCTCGACCGCGTGTAAGCGTTTCTGAAACGGGTACAAGCTTTCCTGAAACCGGTGTAAGCTCAATGTGAGACTTTTTTCACGGGGCTTGGCATGAATCCGGTTAAAACGAGTCCGGTTAAAAAATTGCGCGGCGTAAATCTCGGTAGCTGGCTGGTATTGGAAAAGTGGATGGTACCCAGCCTGTTTGAAGGCCTGGAAGCCACTGACGAAACCACCTGGTGCGCAGAACTCGGCAAGCACGCCACAGAAAAATTGCGCACGCACTGGAACACCTTTATCACCCGCGCGGATTTTGCATGGCTGGCGGGTGTTGGCATTAATGCCGTACGCATACCGCTTGGCCACTGGATCTTTGGCCCCGATTATCCCTACCACGAAAAATACGGCGCCCATCGCCACCCGTTTGTGACTGGCGGCATCGAGGTACTCGACCGCGCATTTGATTGGGCGGAAGAATTCAATATCCACATCATGCTGGATTTGCACGCGGCACCCGGTTGCCAGAACGGTTTTGATAACGGCGGCATCAAGGACGTGTGCGAATGGCATACGAAAGAAGAATATTTCCAGCATTCATTATCAGTACTGGAACGCCTCGCAGAGCGTTACCACTCGCGCAGCGCTTTGTACGCGATTGAAGTGCTGAATGAACCGCGCTGGGATATACCAACGGATTATCTGAAACGCTATAACACTGCTGCATATCACAGCATCCGCAAATTCTGTTCACCAGAAAAAGTAGCTGTAGTATTTCACGACGGCTTTCGTGATTACCGTGAATACCTCGGCTTTATGCAAGCACCGGAATTCCGGAATGTGATGTTTGATATCCATCGCTACCAGTGTTTTGCGCGCGAAGATATCGATATGGATATTTACGGCCATATCCAGAAAGCCGCTGTTGAATGGAAAACAGAAGCTGACAATATCAATCGCGATTTGAAATTACCGACTGTTTGCGGCGAATGGAGCCTGGGGCTGGATCTGAAAGTCGTTTCACTGTGGGCAGAAGGCCCATATAACCACGCACTGGAACATATGGATGCCTTTCAGGAACACACCGCATTTCGCGGTTACGCCGCGGCACAATTGATGACTTATGAAACTTACGCCGGCTGGTTTTTCTGGAATTACAAAACCGAAACCACACCCGCCTGGTGTTTCCGCGACAGCGTTGAGAATGGCTGGTTACCTGCTTCCTTCAAGTAGCTACTTCGGATCAGATTTGCGGCGCAACACCGGTGTCAACAACACCTCGGCATCGGCATGCACATCTTCACGCCGCACCGGCAGCAGGCATTGCCTGTCATCACTGAACAGATATTTTTCTTCCACGATACGGTTCAGCACAATTTTTCGTTGATGGTGTTTTTCCATACCGGCATGCATGCTAATGGTTAGCACCGTAGCATTCGGCAATTCGCTACGCAATGTTTCCATAATAGCGTCTTCGCTTTTTTCATCGAATGCATCTGTTGCTTCCTCAATAAATATCCAGCTTGGCTGCTGTAAAAACACACGCGCAAACCCGAGCCGTTGCTGCGCACGTGTAGTGAGCACACGATCCCACACATCCGTCTCATCCAGACGCGGAATCAACCACGCGATGCCTGCACATTCCAGCGCGTAATGCATGGCGCGTAAATCATAGGTTTCTGCCGGCGCGGGATAACTCAACACTGCTTGCAATGTACTCGCTGGCAAAAAAGGTCGCTGCGGCATAAATACAATTGAATGATCATGCGGCAACAAAATGGTGCCCTGCCCCCAATGCCACAAACCCGCCACCACTTTGAAAAGCCCGATAGCCGCACTCTGGTCACCGGATATCAACACGCGCTCACCGCGTTGTATCACTTCACTGAAATTTTCCAGCAACACCAGACCATCCTGATTCGCTACTGTTAGATGTTGCAACTCCAGTGACATACGAGATGAATCCGCCACCTCGATACGGCATGCATCCTGTTCTTTCGTACTCGCTTCCAGTTGCAACAAATCTTCGTACAGTGACAGCACGCGATCTGCTGACGCACGGCAGCGCGCAATTTCGCCGAGGTTGTCTACCGGCCATGACAAGGCTGATGTGAGTTTCTGGAATGCTTGTGCAGCTTGCATCAATATACCCAGTGTCATAGTGCCAGCGATATATTGTGGTGCGGCAATCAACAAGGGAAACACCGGCAACAAGGCACCGTAACCAGCGGAGTAAGAAACAATCCAGGTATACGCCAACGTCTGCTTGTTCCAACCTTTAGCAATACCGGCAAATAAACGCGCCGACAAACTTCTCTCCACACGTTCACCTTGCATCAAGGCAATCGCTTCCGAGTTTTCACGTGCGCGTGACAAGCCAAAACGGAAATCTGCTTCCGCTGTTTGCAATGTGTTAGTGGAGCGTATCAATGGTCGCCCCAATAAAAAACCTAATGCCGCGCCAACACCTGCATACAGAAACGCCATCCACACCATATAACCCGGCACACTCACATCTGTACCCGGCACATTTGCAGTACCGGACACTGCCAGCAAAATATCGACAAAACTGAAAAGAATCAGCAAGGAATAAAACAGCGTGTGCCCGAGTGCAATCGTACTTTCTGTCACAATGCGAATATCTTCCGCAATGCGCCCGTCCGGGTTATCGTGTTCACCAGCAACATACAATAATTGATAGTGCTGTCCTTGATACATCCAGTGATCGAGCAAGCGCGCCGTCATCCATTCGCGCCAATCCAGTTGCAACCAGCGCTTTATATGCAGGTGCACGGCAGTCACCGCCATCGTCAAGAAAAAAATGGCGACAAACGTGCCGATCTGCAACAAAAATTGCGACAAGGAACGCT
>DATIDQ010000189.1:0-23556 GCA_035456205.1 Pseudomonadales bacterium | reverse complement strand
TGCGTTAGTAGTGGCTGGCACTACGTTTGCCAACTGCTCTGTCGCAGACATACGCTGTTGCCACTGTACGCCGGTCACCACAACCATAGCCACAGAAGCTGCCACTGCAAAACGGACAGCACTTTTGCGCCACCCGCCACTCACAAAGCCCAAGTTTTTTCGTGTGTGGGAATGCAATTCAAAGACCTGTTCCTTCTCAATAGCCGCCCGTACAGCATCGGCAAACCCAAGTGACACGACAGGCAAACACGGTTGTTTGTGCAGAATGGATGAGACCATCTGATACCGCGCCCAGCGGGCTCTCACGGCAGGATCATCAGGCAAACACTGTAACAGGCGGCGCAACTCCAATTCCTGCACTTCACCATCCATCAAAGCGGAAAGCGCCTCATCCTGAACCATATGATGGGACTTATCAGACATGGATCACCTCGCAAACCATCAGCTATCAACCACCTCATCAGGCACACTCAGTCTGACCGCGGAAAAAACGTTTGGTTCAATCAAAATGCGTGGCCCCCCTAGCCGTCACATTTCATACAGTACAGATTCAGTATTCCAATAACGGCCGGATGGCAATATCGATGGCTTCTCGAGCCCTGAATATACGGGAGCGGACCGTGCCAATCGGGCAGTCCATTATTTGCGCAATATCCTCGTAAGATAAGCCGTCAAATTCTCTCAACATCAGAGCCTTACGCAATTCTTCAGGTAAGCCAGCCAAGGCCTCCTCAACGACACGATGCATATCCTCGCCGGCCAGAAGATTCTCTGGATTTTCGTCAACACGCAAACTATCGCTGAAAGCAAAATCTTCTGCATCATCAATATCGATGTCTGAACCCGGTCTGCGCTTACGGGCATCAAGCGTATTTTTCGCTGTATTAACGGCTATACGATACAACCAGGTATAGAAAGCACTATCACCACGAAAACTATTAATCGCTCGATACGCTTTTATAAATGCTTCCTGTGCGACGTCTTCAGCTTCCGTCTGATCCTTAACAAATCGCCGCACCAGACTCATCACTTTGTATTGGTATTTAAGCACCAGCAAGTCAAAACTTCGCTTGTCACCATTCTGGACTTTGATAACCAATTGCTCATCCGTATCTCGAGCAGCTGTGTCACCCATGACTTATTTCACTACCCTCAGTAGCGGCTTGATCGGAACTGCTTTTTTAATAGGTTCGTCCGGAGGCAAGGGATCTGGATCGGGGGTTGGCTCTGCATCAAACATCATGCCTTGGCCATTTTCGCGGGCATAAATACCCAAAATTGCATGCATAGGAGCATGAACATTCATTGGCACTCCAGCAAAACGGGCACTAAATGCCACAGCCTGATTATCCATCAAAAAACCAACAACTGCACTCGGAGATATATTAAGAACAATCTGGCCATTTTTTATATGCTGCTGCGGAACCACAACATCTGGGCGTGTAGCATCGACTACCATGTGTGGAGTGCAATGGCTGTCAAGAATCCATTCATACAGCGCACGGAATAAGTAGGATTTGCTGGATAGCATTTCAGGCTGGCTGATTATTTATGCTCAATTCGATCCGGGCGCATTTCTTTTTCCTGCTCGGACAGACTTGCGCGAAAAGCACGCCGCTTAAACATGCGATCCATATAATCATGTAACGGTTTGGTCTGCTTGTTATTAGGTAAATCGATTCCTAAAGCAGGCAATCTCCACAATATGGGCACCAAACAACAATCAACAAGCGTGAGCTCATCGTTCATAAAATAGGGTTTTTCATTAAATACTGGCGCTATAGCTACCAGTGTATCTTTTAATTCTTTTGCCGCTTTATTCGCAGAGGCTTTATCGCCATTTTGAATGGTATCAACCAGACTACCCCAGTCTCTCTCCATTCTCTTATGAAGAAGACGGGTTTGAGCACGTGTCACGGGATAAACAGGCAGCAGAGGTGGATGAGGGAATCGCTCATCCAGATATTCCATCATGACCCAAGCGTCATACAAGGCAAGTTCACGATCGACCAGTGTAGGCAAGCTGTTATAAGGATTGTATTCAGACACTTCTTCTGGAATTTCAGAAGGATGAGTATCAATAATTTCTACCGTGATATCTTTTTCTGCCAACACAATGCGAACACAGTGACTCAAATGGCTAGCACCGTTAGAAAAAAGCGCCATAGTCGAACGACGAGTAACAATTGCCATAAAAGAAAATCTCCAGAAAAAGACAGCAGGGAGACTCACGCCGCCCTGCTGCATACAATTTTATTTTTACTAAATACCAAATTAGCTATTCGGTATTTAATGAACGTCTTTCCAGTACTCCCGGTTTAAAAGCCAGGCAACTACAAAAAACAATGACACGAAGAACAACGCATATACGCCCATACGCTGACGCTTAAGTGCGGCCGGCTCACCTGCATACGCAAGAAAGTTCACCAGATCACCAACCGCTTCATCAAATTGCTCGCCATTTAATTTGCCAGCTTTTTCAACATGCAGGCGACCACAAGGATTCAATATTTCACCCGTTTGCGGATCACGTAACACTTCTTCACGAGTCAATGGATCACGCTTCACACCACCATTTGCGGCATGAACAGGGCCGGGTTCACATTTCGCCATCCCCTGAAGCTCTAGCATGACATGCGGCATACCCACATCCTTAAACACGCGGTTATTGACACCATATGGTCTTTTATCATCTTGATAAAAATTGCGTAAATATGTGTACAGCCATTCCACACCACGAGCACGAGCCACAAGAGTCAAATCAGGTGGCGCAGCACCAAACCATTTCTTCTGTTCTTTTACAGGTGCAGCGATAGTCATCAAGTCACCGATATTCCCGCCAGAGAAATTAAGATTTTTCTGGGAGACGTCATGTGAAATATCTAGATCATCTGCCAGTCGCTCATAACGCATATATGCTAATGAATGACATCCCATGCAATAGTTTGCGAAATATTTTGCACCACGTTGCAAAGAAGCCTTGTCATGCAACTCAGGTTCAAACTTGTCACAATCAATACTGCCACACTCTTTTTCAGAGCTATTGGCAAAAGCCACCAAAGGCATTGCCAGCAATATAACCATCAGAATTTTTTTCATCGCCGGAATCCTCACTTCATGGTGACACGTTGTGGTTCGGGCTTGGTTTTTTCCATTGACGTATAGATCGGCATCAACAAGAAAAACAGAAAATACACTACCGTCAACGTCTGTGTCACACCCTGGTTAGTTAGCCACTCATTATGATGCGGAATGATATTAGCCATGAAAAACCCACCGGCAGGAATAGCTCCCAGATAACCTAAAATCAGAAAACTGATTGCAAAGCTATAGATGGCAATTTTTGTGCCCATGCCCTTATAGCGCCAGGATTTTACTTTGCTCCGATCCAGCCACGGCAAGACAAACATGATGGCGATTGCACCAGCCATAATCATAAAACCCCAGAATTTTGCTGGCAGTCCAAATAGCTCCAGTGTCGTTGCACGCAACATGGCGTAAAACGGCGTGTAGTACCAAACAGGTGCAATATGCGCAGGAGTTTTCAAGTTATTGGCCTGCTCAAAGTTGGCATGCTCAAGAAAATAGCCACCCATTTCCGGCATAAAAAATAATATGAAACAGAATACAAAAAGAAAGACTGCAATACCCACTAGGTCATGTACTGTGTAATAAGGATGAAACGGAATGCCGTCTAGTGGTTTTCCATTTGCCCCCTTAGTTTTCTTGATTTCAATACCGTCAGGATTGTTAGAACCAACTTCATGCAGCGCCAATAAATGCAATACAACCAGCATGACCAGAATTAATGGTATAGCGACAACGTGCAGCGCGAAGAATCGATTTAACGTAGCGCCGGAGATAAGGAAATCGCCACGCACCCACTGCACAATACTTTCACCCACAACAGGAATGGCACCAAACAAAGAAACGATAACTTGCGCCCCCCAATAAGACATTTGCCCCCATGGAAGCACATATCCCATGAAGCCTTCGGCCATCAAGCACAGATAGATCAACATGCCAAAAAGCCAAACCAACTCACGCGGTTTTTTGTAAGAACCATAAAGCAAGCCACGAAACATATGCAGATACACCACAGCAAAAAATGCCGACGCACCAGTGGAGTGCATATAACGAATGATCCAGCCATAGTCGACATCGCGCATGATGTATTCAACAGAGGCAAAAGCGCCCTCCGCAGTAGGTGTGTAGAACATCGTCAACCAGATACCCGTCAACAACTGATTAACGAGTACTAACAACGATAGAACACCAAAGAAATACCAGAAATTAAAATTCTTGGGCGCGTAATACTGCGCCATATGGGTATTCCACGCCCGCATGATAGGCAGGCGGTCATCGACCCAATCACGCAAACCGATTAGCCAGGATGTCATGCTGCCCCCTTTGGATTTTCGCCAATAACAATCACCGTATCACTATCAAAATGATAAGCGGGAACCGTCAAGTTTAATGGTGCAGGAACATTTTTTAATACGCGACCCGCCAGATCGAATCTGGAACCATGGCAGGGACAAAAGAAACCACCGATCCAGTCTTTGCCGAGATCTTCTGGCGCCACATCCGGGCGAAATTTTGGCGCGCAACCCAAGTGGGTGCAGATTCCAACCACAACAAAAATATCATCCTTGACGGAGCGATGCTCGTTTTTACAGTATGCAGGTTGATCCGATTTCATGGACTCCGGATCCTGAAGCCTGTCAGTCATATTGACCAAACCGGCCACCATGTCTGGCGTACGTCGGACAACATAGACTGGCTTGCCCTGCCACTCGAATGTGGCCATCTGGCCAGACTCAATTTTACTGATATTGGCCTTGACCGGCGCGCCCGCAGATTTCGCTTTGGCGCTTGGGTTCCAGGAACCTACGAAAGGGGTAACGACAAATCCGGCTCCTACAACGCCGACACCCGTGGTGGCAACAGTGAGGAAACGGCGCCGCGCGTGGTTTACACCGTCATTACTCATGACGCTTTTCTCCCATTCACTGCTAGGCGCATCTGTTTAGATGCGAGTTCTTTAGATAAAAACAGCCTGAAAAAGCCGGCGAATTTTATTCAAATTGAGCACTTAAGGCAAGGAAACCTTGCTTAGAGTAAGACAAATAAGTATTAATCGCCTAAATGCAAAAACGCCCGGACTTTTGAATCCGGGCGTCTCGAAACACATCCAGCAATAAATCAGCGCTTGGAGTACTGCGGACGTTTACGCGCTTTACGCAAACCAACTTTTTTACGTTCAACTTCACGTGAATCACGTGTGACATAGCCTGCTGCACGCAATGCACTACGCAAACTCTCATCGTAATCCATCAAAGCGCGAGTAATACCATGACGTATTGCACCAGCCTGACCAAAACTACCACCGCCAGCCACTGTGATTTTTAAATCCAGCTTCTGATCCAGACCTGTCAAAACAAGAGGCTGACGCACAATCATGCGAGCCACTTCACGCCCAAAGTAATTCTCAATGGTGCGGTCATTGATGCTAATGACACCACTTCCAGCTTTGATAAATACGCGAGCAGTCGCAGTCTTGCGACGACCAGTGCCATAATTCTGTTGAACTTTTTGCTGAACAGCCATATCCGCCTCTTACAATGACAGTGCTTGCGGCTGCTGAGCACTATGTGGATGCTCATTGCCTGCGTAAACTTTCAATTTTTTGAACATTGCGCGCCCCAGAGGACCACGTGGCAACATTCCTTTGACTGCCAGCTCAATTGCGCGCTCAGGCACGCGATCGATCAGTTTTTCAAAGGTAATTTCCTTCAGCCCACCCGGGAAATTGCTGTGACTGTAGTAAACCTTGTTTTTGTCTTTGGTACCTGTCACACGCACTTTCTCTGCATTGACTACAACGATGTAATCACCGGTATCGCAATGCGGTGTGAACTCAGGTTTATGTTTACCACGCAGACGAATAGCAATCTCTGTTGCCAGACGTCCCAGGACTAGGTTTTCTGCGTCTACGACATACCAGTCGTGGTGCGCTGTCTGCGCGTTGGCGCTGATCGTTCTCATCTCTTTGCCGCTCTCGATCGATAGCTGGATTCGGGGAGGGCGAATTGTAAAGACCCCCCCTTGTACTTTCAAGCACTAAATTCACCGATTCCAGATAAACATCTGACCAATCAGACCATGCGCCAGCGTTGCTGGCCAAATAGCCAATGTTGTTCAATCATCTTGATGGCTCTCCCCTCTTTTTCCAGCTTTAGCAGGTGAGCCCATAGGGATACCTGCGCAACCAAGTGCAGGCTAACATCTACATCGTCGTAAACCAGAGGGGTTAAATCCACCAGAGATATATCACCATGGGCTCGTAACACTCTGATAACTTTGTCTTCCCTGCGTAATCGATGCGCAATCAAGCCATTGATGACGCCAATGGGGTCTTCGATAACATTGCCGTGCCCTGGCAATAACTGTTTGACCGGATACCCTTTCAGCCGCTCTAAAGAATCGAGATACTCAGCCATATCTCCACTGGGAGGGATAATCACCACCGTAGACCCCCCCATAATATGATCGCCGGTAAATACCTGCCCCTCTTCACGCAACAAGAAGCAAAAATGGTTAGCCACGTGCCCAGGCGTAGCAATGGCTTCGAGCGTGAATTCCCTGCCAACAATCAAATCGCCGTGCCGTACGTTGCCATCAACACGAAAACTCTTGTCCTGATGCCCGTCATCTGCCAACACACACCCAACCATTTCCGCACCGGTCTTGGCCGCCAGTAAGGCGGCTGCCGGGGAATGATCCGGATGAGTATGGGTGACAACAATCCAGCGGACCTTCGCTGCGCCGACAGCAGCGAGAATCGCTTCTATATGCGCCGGATCTGCAGGGCCAGGATCCAGTATTACCATTTCTTCCCGGCCAATGAGGTAACAATTAGTCCCAGCTCCCGTCATGGCTCCGGGGTTATTTGCCGTGATACGTCGCACCAATGGAGACAGCTGCACCACTTCCCCTGCCAACACTGCACTCATTCAGTTACGCTCAGACCAGTGGCAAATCGACGATCGGACTCAGGTCCTCGTCGTAATTGACGCCTGCCAGACCAAAACCGAACAGCCTGAGAAATTCATCTTTATAACCTTGAAAATCAGTGAGTTGATAGAGATTGCCAGTGTCGACTACCGACCACAACTCCGCCACTGCATCTTGCACTTCTGGCCGTAATTCCTTGTCATCTACACGTAAACGGCCTTCAGCATCCAGTTGGCGTGACGGGTTATACAGAGCCTCGCGGAACAGACGGTCAATTTGCTCGATACACCCTTCATGACCACCCTTTTCTTTCATGATCTTGTACAACAGGGACAAATACAGCGGCATGATGGGAATTGCGGCGCTCGCCTGTGTTACCAATGCTTTCAACACCGACACATACGATTTGCCGTGAACAGCAGAAAGCTTGTTGTCAATTAACACTCGACTGCTATCAAGGTCTTTCTTTGCAGCACCAATAGTGCCATTCCAATAAATATCCCAAGTCAGCTTTTCGCCCAGATAGGTATACGCAGTAGTCTGCGCTCCTTCGGCCAGCACGCCAGCTGCCAGAAGCGCATCAATCCACATCTGCCAGTCTTCACCACCCATTACCGCTACGGTATTGGCGATTTCTTCTTCAGTGGCTTGCTGCAGGGTCACTTCTTCCACGATTTGTTTGTCTGTGTTGACACCACGCTGGGTAACGGCCTGACCAATAGGCTTCAACACCGAGTTATGCACTACACCAGTTTTCGGATGTTGGCGGCGCGGGGAGGCAAGACTGTAGATCACCAGATCAACCTGCCCCATATCCGCTTTGATAGTATCAATAGTTTTCTGCTTGATTTCGTCTGAAAATGCATCGCCATTAATTTGTTTGGCGTACAGGCCTTCAGCGGTCGCGTATTGATAAAACCCGGCAGAGTTATACCAGCCAGCTGTTCCAGTGCGCTTCTCATCGGGCTCTTTCTCGAAGAAAACACCCAGCGTTTGCGCACCACAACCAAAAGCCGCCGTAATACGTGAAGCCAACCCATAACCGGTAGATGCACCGATCACCAACACCCGTTTCGGACCATTGGCGATTGCCCCCTGTTGCTTGACGTAATCAATCTGCTGTTTGACGTTAGCTGCACAACCTTTCGGGTGGGCGTTGGTGCAGATAAAACCGCGAACTTTAGGTTGGATGATCATGAAGCCTTCCAGTATGCCGAGTCACAAAGGGCAGCATTATAGCGGCAAATTCCGCAGCCTAGCTCTAGCTGCTAGAATGCGCGCCTGTTGCTTTGCTGTGAGAGCCAAGACATGACCGTTATTCGCCAGGAAGACCTGATAGCCAGCGTTACTGATGCCCTGCAGTACATCTCTTACTACCATCCCGTTGATTTCATTCAGGCCATGCACAAAGCCTACGAGCGAGAGCAGAGTCAGGCGGCAAAAGATGCTATTGCACAAATTCTTATCAATTCCCGCATGTGCGCTATGGGGCATAGACCTATCTGCCAGGATACCGGCATCGTCACCGTGTTTGTCAAAGTGGGCATGGATGTGCGCTGGGACGCAAAAATCAGTCTGGACGACATGATTAACGAAGGCGTGCGCCGCGCCTATATGCACCCGGACAATGTATTGCGCGCCTCCATCCTGAATGACCCCGCAGGCAAACGCACAAATACAAAAGACAATACGCCGGCAGTCATTCACTACTCCATCGTGCCAGGCAACACCGTAGAAATTGATGTAGCAGCCAAAGGCGGCGGTTCCGAAAATAAATCCAAAATGGCAATGTTGAATCCATCCGACTCGATTGTAGATTGGGTATTGAAAACACTTCCAACAATGGGTGCTGGATGGTGTCCACCCGGTATGTTGGGAATCGGTATCGGTGGTACAGCAGAAAAATCTGCACTGCTGGCTAAAGAAGTGTTGATGGATGAAATTGATATTTATGAACTGATGGAACGCGGCCCCTCCAACAGGATTGAAGAGTTACGCCTGGAATTATTCGAAAAAGTGAATCAGTTAGGTATTGGTGCGCAAGGCCTTGGCGGTTTAACCACCGTTCTTGATGTAAAAATCAAGGATTACCCGACTCACGCGGCTTCACTGCCAATCACCATGATTCCGAACTGCGCAGCAACTCGCCATGCGCATTTTGTACTGGATGGCTCTGGCCCTGCGCTACAAACTCCTCCCTCCATTGACGAATGGCCAAACATTACCTGGGAAGCTGGCAGCGCGCGCCGCGTGAATCTGGATGGCATTACCAAAGCCGACATCGCCCAGTGGAAAACCGGGGAAACATTGTTGCTCTCTGGAAAAATGCTGACTGGCCGTGACGCTGCGCACAAAAAAATGACAGAAATGTTAGCCGCCGGCGAAAAATTACCCGTTGATCTTACCAACCGTTTTATTTATTACGTCGGCCCGGTTGATCCGGTACGCGATGAAGTCGTTGGCCCAGCAGGCCCAACGACGGCAACACGCATGGATAAATTTACCCGCACCATGCTGGAAAAAACCGGCTTGATCGGCATGATCGGCAAATCCGAACGCGGCCCGATTGCTATCGAAGCTATCAAAGATAACAAAGCTGTTTATTTAATGGCCGTTGGCGGCGCTGCATACCTCGTATCCAAGGCGATTGTTGGCGCCAAAGTATTGGCTTTTCCAGAAATGGGTATGGAAGCGATTTACGAGTTTGACGTAAAAGACATGCCGGTTACCGTTGCTGTAGATATCAACGGCGAATCGGTACACACGACCGGCCCGCAAATCTGGGAACAGAAAATTCGCACCGAACATCTGGCTGTTATCTAACGATGTTATTTAATTCCTACACCTTCATCTGGCTATTTCTGCCTGTTGTCTGGGGTGGATTTTTTCTTGCTGCACGCTATCGCCATGAAGCCGCTGCTGCATGGCTGGCTTTATGCTCGTTGTTTTTTTATGGCTACTGGGACATCCACTATGTTCCATTATTGTTGATTTCAATTGCTGTCAATTACCAGATCAGTAAACAGATCAGTGTCAATATTGAAAACCAGTTACAGCGCCGTGCAAAGTCCTGGTTAATAACAGGCCTGATTTTTGATCTAGGGCTGCTAGCGCATTACAAATACACAGGATTTTTTCTCGATACCTGGGTCAACCTGACCGACTCCACCATAAATATCCCCAATATTATTTTACCCTTGGGTATTTCGTTTTTTACTTTCACGCAGATTGCCTATCTGGCCGATTGCTATAAAGGCATCGTCAAAGAACGCAACCCGATCCACTATCTGCTATTCATCACTTACTTCCCGCATCTGATTGCAGGACCAATACTGCACCACAAACAGATGATGCCGCAGTTCGCACAGGCAAAAACCTACAGTATCAGCCAGGAAAATATTGCTGTTGGCCTAACCATTTTTGCTATCGGCATGTTCAAAAAAGTCATTATTGCTGACTCATTTCCCGAGTATGCCAACCCGGTTTTTGCTGTGGGCAAACACACTGGCGCACTATCAATGCAGGATGCCTGGCTGGGCGTTCTGTCTTACACGCTGCAACTGTATTTTGATTTTTCCGGTTACTCGGATATGGCCATTGGTCTGTCACGCCTGTTCGGAATCAAGCTTCCGCTGAATTTCAATTCGCCGTACAAATCCACCAGCATGATTGATTTCTGGAATCGCTGGCATATGACACTCTCGCAGTTTTTGCGTGAATACCTTTATTTCACACTCGGCGGCAATAAACTTGGCAAAACCAGACGACTCACCAACATGATGATCACCATGTTGCTCGGTGGACTGTGGCACGGTGCCGGCTGGACGTTCGTTGTTTGGGGCGGTTTGCACGGCGCTTTTCTTGTCAGCAACCATCTCTTCCGGGAACTATTTCCTATTCCTGCAACGCCAGCCAAACGCTGGCATGCAACAGCGCGCTCTGCTGCAGGCTGGGTCATCACCTCGCTGGCAGTGATCAGCTCCATGGCCGTATTCCGCGCCACCTCGCTCAGCGACGCCATCACTATTCTGCAAGCAATGGCTGGTATCACCAATGACGTCACACCGCCCATTGCAAAAATTATTGATCATGCCGATGACGGATGGAACATGGTTTTCTGGATATCGCTTATTGCATTGTTTGCACCAAATACCCAGGAAATCATGAGTAAATTTCAACCTGCATGGGATACCGTCACCAGCAATACGCGCTGGCAATGGCGCCCTCACCCGGCACTGGCCATTCTGGCTGGCCTAGCTCTGGGCTTGAGCATTGTTAACATTGGCCAAGTCAGCGAATTTCTCTATTTTCAGTTTTAAGGCTGCCCCCGATTCTGATGATGAAAACTTACAACAATATTTTTCTGCTTTGTGTCTTGTGTGTGACTGGTTTGAGCGCAGCAATTATGTTGTGGTTTCAACCGATTAGCGGCGATCTCACACGAATCAGCGCCTATCCGGAACGCTGGTTTGGCTGGAACGATCCACAGCAGGATATTACCGCGTTGATCAATAGCGAAAGAGCATCTGGAAAACGCCACATTCTGGTGATTGGCGATTCTTTTTCAGAAGCAGGACACTGGCAGGCTTTTCTGGGCGAGCAATACAGTTTTACTTTCATACATAACAGCAAAACTACGCTGGAAAAAATCCTCTCCAAAATTGAAAAAGACAGACCTGATGCAGTGATCCTTGAGACTGCGGAAAGAGCAATCCCTGATATGTATAACAGCGGCAGTACATTTTTAACCGCCATCAATCAATGCGTGCTGCCTGAATCAAATCAGAATGCACGTACTGGAAACATAAAAAAAACCGAGGGATTACCTGCTTTTCCCTATACGAATCGCCAGATTCTTCCACGTAACGGCAGCAATATTTCCGAGGGTTTTCACACCCTGAAGCTGTGGGCAAAGGCATTGATAAGCCCAAGAAAACGCAAAGCCAAAACACTCGCATTGACTCAAACCAATTTATTCAGCAACCAGAAAAATGACAAAATCCTGCTGTTATCAAAAGATTTCTTGCTATCTGACACTGCTGATGAAAACAGTATCCACACCATGCGTTGCTCCATGCAGAAAGCAGCAACAACGCTCTCTCGGGTGGGTATTCCATACGTCATGCTCACCATTCCGGACAAAACCACTGCTTACCAACAGTATCTGGCTAGCGCTGAAATCCGCCAGCGGCCTGCACTAATCAACAGACTTCATGTTGATAAACTACAACACGGTATCGACATGCTGCCTCCCATTCAGGAGATGGCTGCCGCCGGCTATAAAGATATCTACCTACCAAATGATACTCACTGGGGTTATAAAGGCTTTCAACTGGCGGCTGTATTAATTGATATAGAGCTGGCCTCCCAATGGCCTGCACAAAACCCTCCAATGCAGGATTCAAAAACCCATGATTAAACCAGGCGTTTACCGGCACTACAAAGGTAAAGACTATCTGGTTGTAGGGTTAGCGCACCATTCGGAAACGCGCGAGCCATTAGTAGTCTATCGTTGTCTGTACGGTGATTACAGCCTATGGGTACGACCAGAAACCATGTTCAAGGAAACCGTGATAATGGATGGCAAAGAAATTGCACGTTTTGCTTTTGCACATGAGGCCTGACGATGAAAAATCTTGTCTCACAACATTGTGAAGCCTGCCGCGCTGACGCCCCCAAAATCAATGACGCTGAACTGGCTGAATTGATCAAACAGATTCCTGACTGGTCACCCATTGTCTATGACGGCATTTTACAACTGCAGCGTGCGTTTTCTTGCAGACCTTACACACAAGCCATTGCGTTCACTTGCAGCATTGCCGAGCTTGCAGAACAGGAAGGTCATCATCCAGCCATTCTGACTGAATGGGGCAAAGTCACTGTAACGTGGTGGAGCCACAAGATTCACGGCCTGCATAAAAATGATTTCATTATGGCTGCAAAAACTGACGAGTTATTTGCAAAGATATGACAGCATCCGAGAACATTCTCAGCGTTGCTGAACTGAATCGCCGGGCGCGGCAACTGCTTGAAGTTCATTTGGCAACGGTTTGGGTGCGTGGTGAAATTTCCAATCTGTCCATGCCATCTTCCGGCCATTGGTATTTCACGCTGAAAGATGACAAGGCCCAGATCAAATGCGCGATGTTTCGCGGTAACAATGCCCTGCTACGCTTCAAACCCGAACACGGCATGCAAATCATTGCCAGAGGAAGAGTGAGTCTTTACGAGGGCCGTGGCGACTACCAACTGATTGCAGAAAACCTGCAGATCGATGGCGCCGGCAGTTTGCAAATTGCCTTTGAGCAACTTAAAGCCAAGCTGGAAAATGAGCGTCTGTTTGATGAAGATTTCAAACAGGAGTTACCCACACTTCCAAAACATATAGGTGTGATCACATCTCCCACTGGTGCAGCTATTCGCGATATTTTGTCGGTTTTCCAACGACGTTTTCCAGCGATAAAAATCAGTATTTTTCCTGTACCTGTGCAGGGTGTTGATGCTGCACCCGCTATTGTCAAGGCATTGCAATTGGCCAATACGCAAATTGATATTGATGCATTGATACTGGCACGGGGTGGTGGATCTCTGGAAGATTTATGGGCTTTTAACGAAGAAGCTGTCGCACGCGCTGTTTTTGCTAGCGACATTCCGGTAGTCAGCGCCGTCGGGCATGAAACCGATTTTACTATTTGCGATTTTGTCGCCGATATCAGGGCCCCTACACCCTCTGCTGCTGCCGAACTGCTATCACCAGACAGCTCTGATTACGAAGCGCTACTTGAACACTATGCCGTAGAGTTACAAAAGCAACTCCAGCGCATGATAGCCACATATCGCAATGAGCTGATCAATCTGGTGAAGCGGCTACGGCATCCAGGTCACGCGCTGCGTGAACAACAACAAAAGCTGGATCATCTTGAGTGGCGTCTACTGCGGGCTCAGCGCTTACATCAGAAAAATCTGCAACTACAACTGGAAAAACTTGATAGCCAGTTACAACGTCAGCATCCCCAACAAACCTTGCAACAACTCCACTTCAGACTGGATAGAGCCCAACAACGGCTTTTGGAACGCAGCAGAAATCACCTACAGCAAACTCGATTGCGGCTGACGCACCTCATGGCTCTGCTGGACAGCGTCAGCCCCCTCAATACACTCAAACGCGGCTATGCCATTGCGACCGACGCTAGTGGAAAAAATCTCACTCGCGCCACGCACACCCACAAAGATGCCCGTGTCGTCATTCAATTGTTTGAAGGGCAACTGGACTGCCGGGTTGAACACCTGACGCCTGAAACCCTTCCACATATTTGATAAAGATCAATAACGCTTAGCTCTCCAGGCTTTAACCTCTCTGTGCATCATTATCTGAGGAAAGCGTTATGGCAGAGCAACAAACCTTCTGGCAAGGGGAAGACAAATCCATTATTGGCAAGGTGTTCCTGATGGTAGGCGTTTTCGCCGTCATTATGTCTCTCGTCGCCATTGGCTTGAGTTTTGCCTTGTAAGCTTTTTATCACCACGAAAATACGGTTAATATCGCAGGCTGGAGCTACTGACCGAGAGAGCCTGCGTGTTAATCACTGTTACCAATATCGTCCAGTCCACCTGGATTGTCATTGCCTCCTTGCTGACAGTCACACTGCTGACTTTCCGTAAAACAGGCCACACTGGCCTGCTTCCGATTCCAGTGACACAAGAATTGAAGGGGCTGGGCATTCTTGCGATTGTCTTTGCGCATATCAGCTACATGCTGGTAACGGACAATACATTCCTGTATCCGCTCTCCATTGCTGCTGGCGTGGGTGTCGATTTGTTTTTGTTTATGTCCGGCTTTGGCTTGACGGTCGGCATGCTTAAAAAACAAATGCCGACTCTGGAATTCTATCAACGCAGACTAGTGAAAATATTTATACCGTTCTGGATTGTGCTGGTCATATTGTTTGCTTGCGACAAAATTTTTCTGAATATCCACTATTCTTTTGTATACATGTTGCAATCCTTTTTTGGCTGGTTCCCTCGTGCCAGCGCGTTTGAAGATGTTAATTCACCTTTCTGGTACATCAGCTGGATGTTGATGTTCTACGCATTGTTTCCACTGCTATTCAGGCGGGAGAGCCCATGGTTAACCGCCATCTTATTAGCCGTTATCGCTAATACGGTTGCCTTGATTGATCCACTTCATTTGCAAGTCAACTGGCTGCATCGCCTACACACTAACGCGTTTTCGTTGGGCATATTGTTAGCATGGTGGTTACATGCCAACCCATCAAAAGTAGAAATGCTTGAATGGTTCCGCAATCAGTCCAGTGGTTTGGGTCGTTACGCCGTAGTAACTGCCGCATTAATTTTTGCCGGCTATATGGCCTATCATAATACCGCAGGCAACTGGCCGCGATTTGCCAGCCTACTGGAAACAACCGGTTTTGATCCGGGATTTTTCATTGGGCAAGCCACCAGTTTGATCTGCATGGCGGCCTTGATTGTCGTTTTTTCATTGAAAAAATTTGACAACAAATTTCTTTATATTTATGGCATTTATTCGTACGAAACATATTTGTTACATTGGCCATTGATGTCGCGCTACGATATTTTTTTCCACTATTTACCAGCATGGGCTGCCACTATCCTCTGGGTTGCTGCGTTTATCGGCATCGGCTGGTTACTACAGAAAATCACTACACCTGTTGGGGCTTGGGTGGATAAACTCTGACGAGTAAACCCACCCTGAACACTACATGACTGTTCCGCCATCCATCACATATTCACTACCCGTGATATGACCGCCATCCTGTTCCGATGCCAGCAAAGCAATGACTGCAGCTACGTACTCAGGCCCTTTATGACCCATCATGGCATCAATACGTGGAATCAAACTGAAATCCATTTTGTCCGGCAGTGTGCTGTTGTTATTCATACCCGTTGAGATAGAACCGGGACAAACCGTATTGGCCCGCAAACCCTGTTTTGCAAACTCAACAGCAATGGATTTTGTCATGGCTGATACGCCGCCTTTAGATGCAGCATAAGCCGCTCCCCACGGCAAACCACGAATAGCTGATGTAGATGAAACATTCACAATATTTCCCTTACTAGCCAGTAAATACGGAATAGTTTCGCGACACATCCAATATGTGCCCGTTAAATTGATACCGATAATACGATGCCAGTTATCATCCGTAGAGCGCTCGAAATTCTGCATCTTGATAACACCAGCTACGTTGATCAGAACATCCAACGATCCCATCTGCTCTACCACTGTTTTCACCGTAGCCTGTACCGACTCCAGGTTGCCAATATCACATAATGCCCAATCAGCTTTGTTACCTGCTTTAGTGATCAGCTCTACTGTCTCTACCAACCCGGCTTCTCCTATATCGACACAAAATACACGCCCCCCCTCACTAGCGATGCGCTCAGCAGTGGCGCGACCGATTCCGGCTGCCGCACCGGTGACCAAAATATTTTTACCCTTAAAACGCTGCATAGGAACCTCTCTATTATCTGTTTGTCTTTTATTCATCTGGCCGTCTTTTGAAAACGGCGTAAACTACACCTTCTTTGATGACCGGATCCAACCATGCCAAGACGAGATGATGACCTTTTTGATGCGCATTCGATAGTGCCAGATACCGCTGACAGGGCAGCCCATCTCTCGCCCCCGCTCATCAGCCCTGCTCAGCGTAGCAATAACACAACGTCCACTCCCTCTTTTATGAAACAGGCAGCCATAATCATTATGTTGCTTGCCCTGACGGCAGCCTGTGGTTTTTTTCATTACCAGAATACACAACAACAAACTGTGAATGCTGCGCTGCAAATGCGTCTGGAATCGCTGGAGTCTCAATTAGGAACAACCAGTTCCACAGCTAGCCGAACCAGCGAAACGCTGGGAGAAAAAGTAAAACTACTGGACGGGCGACTAACTACAGCCAATACCGAAATCAACAAACTGTCTACTGTAGTAAATGAAAAAAACAAAAAAACACTGGATGAGCATGAAAAAACACTGACCTCTCTTCAGGCCACTGTTGCAGACATAAAAAAATCAGGTGCCGAGACCGCCAAAATAGCGGCTGAAGGCAAACAAACTGCCGATAGCGCCGCACATACTATTGCAGAAATGAGCAACTCTGTTAATGCCATACAACAACGGATTACCCAAGGTGATCCATTAGCACGAGAGGCCAGCCAGCAAGCGACAATGGCTCAGGAACAAACCGAGCAGCTACAAGCCAAACTGGAAGCCCTGAATAAAAAAATTGCTGACCATGACGAGAGCCTACGCAGCATTGATACTTTTCGCCGCAGTGTGAACAGCGATCTGGGAAAATTAAAACAGGAACATATCGGACCATCCGCAATACCCGCTCCCCAATAACACCCCATCCGAGGAAATAATAATGGCAATCCAGAAATTTTTTGCTACCCTTTTCATTGTGATGTTTTGCCTGCCTGCACTGGCAGATTGTGCGCAGGAATGCGAAGTCGCCTATGAAGAATGCAAGGCAGCACACGATTCACCTAACGGCCAAAAGGTATGCGGCAGTGATTACACTGACTGCAAATACCAATGCGCCAATAGTGATAAATAACCGCAAAAAACCTTTCCCCACTCAAGAGGTACCAAAGATGAAAATTCAAACCGTCGCGGCACTGCTTTTTTCGGGATTTGTCGCTTTTACAGCAGCAGCCGATGAATGCAAACAAACCTGTGATGATGATTACAAAGCCTGTAAGGCAGTTGCAGAGTCTGCTACTGCCAAACAAGCCTGTGAAGACGATGTAGCGACCTGCAAAGCGGACTGTAAATAGCCTATCCCTTCAATATCAAACAAATAGCCCTCGGTTTACCGGCCTTGGGCTACCTTATATAATTCCTTCCTGATCCCTCCTTCCTTTCCGGATTCTTATGCTGCGAATCGACCACGAAGCCCTGACTTTCGATGATGTTCTGTTGCTGCCCGGTTATTCCGAGGTGGTCGCCAAAGATGTCAGCATCAAGACCCAGCTAACACGTACGATTAGTCTGAACATGCCCTTGGTCTCCGCTGCTATGGATACCGTGACCGAAGCGCGCCTGGCAATAGCAATGGCGCAACAGGGCGGCATCGGCATCATCCATAAAAATATGACGGTCGAACAACAGGCGCGACAAGTACTGCAGGTGAAACGATTTGAGAGCGGCGTGGTAAAGGATCCTATTACCATTGAATCCACTGCCAGTATCCGTGAACTGATTGGCCTGACTAAAGAAAACCGTATTTCAGGTGTCCCCGTCATGCAAAATGGCTTGTTAGTGGGCATTGTGACCAGCAGGGACGTACGTTTCGAACCACATCTGGATGCGCCGGTTTCCAGCATCATGACACCAAAAGAAAGGCTAGTGACCGTTAAAGAAGGTGCTTCTGCCGAGACGGTGAAAGAATTACTACACCGTCATCGCATCGAAAAAATCCTGGTCGTGAATGATAATTTTGACCTGCGTGGAATGATCACCGTCAAAGATTTTAGCAAAGCCGAAACCTTCCCCAATGCCTGCAAAGACGACCAGGGCAGTTTGCGTGCCGGGGCCTCTGTCGGCGTCGGTGGGGATACTGATCACAGGGTTGAAGCCTTGATTACAGCTGGCGTTGATGTTCTGGTGGTAGACACCGCTCATGGGCATTCCAGAAACGTACTCAATCGAGTGAGCTGGATTAAAAAGCATTTTCCACAAGTCCAGGTGATCGGCGGCAATATCGCCACCGGCGAAGCGGCTCGCGCGCTTGTCAAAGCCGGCGCCGACGGCGTCAAAGTAGGAATTGGCCCCGGTTCAATTTGCACTACCCGTATAGTTACTGGCATTGGTGTGCCTCAAATCAGCGCCATTGCTAATGTCGCCGCCGCCTTGAAAGGCACCGGCATACCATTGGTTGCTGATGGTGGCATCCGCTTCTCTGGTGATATCTCCAAAGCTATTGCTGCGGGCGCTCACGCTGTGATGATGGGCAGTATGTTTGCCGGCACTGAAGAAGCCCCGGGAGAAGTGGAGCTTTATCAAGGCCGCTCCTATAAATCTTACCGAGGCATGGGCTCTCTCGGCGCCATGGCGCAATCACAGGGCTCCTCAGACCGTTATTTTCAGGATGCCAGCCAGGGCGCTGAAAAGTTGGTACCCGAGGGGATTGAAGGGCGCGTGCCATATAAAGGCCCCGTCTCAGCCATCATTCATCAGATGATGGGAGGATTACGCTCAGCCATGGGTTACACCGGTAGCGCTGATATGGAGACGATGCGCACGCAGCCGCAATTTGTGCGCGTCACTAGTGCCGGTATGAACGAATCGCATGTACACGATGTATCCATCACTAAAGAAGCTCCTAATTACCCGGTTCGCTGAACAGGCATAAAAAATTAAAATGCAAAATATTCACGCACACAAAATCCTGATTATTGATTTCGGCTCCCAGTACACACAATTGATAGCACGGCGCGTGCGTGAAGCCGGGGTCTATTGCGAAATTTATGCGTGGGATTGTGGCGCTGATGCCATCAAAGAATTTTCTCCGCGCGGCATCATCCTCTCAGGCGGACCTGAATCTGTTACCGATCAACAGGGGCCACGCGCCGATAGTCTGGTGTTTAATCTGGGCGTGCCAGTTCTTGGCATTTGCTACGGCATGCAAACCATGGCTGAACAATTTGGCGGTGTAGTGGCCAATTCGGATGTGCGTGAATTTGGCTACGCACGTGTGCAATCACTGGGTGATGCCGAACTGTTTCGCAATATTGCAGATCACGAAGACAACAGCGGCCGTTACCTTGATGTGTGGATGAGCCACGGAGATAAAGTCACGCAATTACCACCAGACTTCAGCGTAATGGCAGCTACAGATAGTTGCCCTATTGCTGGCATGTACCACGCAGACAAGAAGCTTTACGCCGTACAGTTTCATCCAGAAACCACGCATACCTATAAAGGCGCACAAATTTTCACACGCTTTGTAAATGATATCTGTGGATGCGAACCCTTATGGACAGCAGCCAATATTGTCGAAGATGCTATTAACAGCGTACGCAAAAAAGTAGGCGACGACAAAGTACTGTTAGGTTTATCCGGTGGCGTAGATTCATCTGTTGTTGCCGCGTTATTACATCGTGCAATTGGCAATCAACTCACCTGTGTATTTGTCGACAATGGCTTGTTACGCAAGAATGAAGGCGATGTTGTAATGGCAATGTTTGCCGAGCATATGGGCGTGAATGTGATTCGTGTGAATGCTGAACAGATTTTTCTCAGTAAACTATCTGACATTGCTGACCCTGAGAAAAAACGCAAGATCATTGGTAATACGTTCATTGAAATTTTTGATGCCGAAGCCACCAAGCTTCAAGGCGTTAAATGGTTAGCACAAGGCACTATTTATCCTGACGTCATCGAATCAGCAGCGAGTAAACATGGCAAAGCCCATGTAATCAAATCACATCATAATGTTGGCGGCCTGCCAGATGATATGGCCTTTGAATTGATTGAACCTCTGCGTGAATTATTCAAGGATGAAGTTCGTAAGATCGGGTTAGAACTTGGATTACCGTACGACATGGTCTATCGCCATCCATTTCCTGGTCCAGGCTTAGGTGTACGCATACTCGGAGAAGTGAAAAAATCTTATGCTGATTTACTGCGTGAAGCTGACGCAATTTTTATCGAAGAGTTGCAGAAATCTGGCTGGTATCACAAAGTTAGTCAGGCCTTTACCGTTTTTCTACCTGTTAGGTCTGTTGGTGTCGTAGGGGATAGCCGTCGTTATGAATATGTAGTGTCATTGCGCGCTGTAGAAACCATCGATTTTATGACTGCTCGCTGGGCTCATTTACCTTATGAGTTATTAGAAAAAGTGTCCAACCGTATCATCAATGAAATTAGGGGGATTTCGCGAGTAACTTACGACATATCCTCCAAGCCACCCGCTACGATTGAATGGGAATAGAAAGAAACAAAAATAAAAAAGGAGGCTGATGCCTCCTTTTTTATTTGAACCGATGAACGCATGGAAATATCAGAAAATATATTTCACGTTAAGAGATACGTTGTCACGGTCAACCCAAAGGTTGTTTTCACCGCTGTAGTCATTGTAGTAACCTGCAAACTTCCAGTGCTCAAGATACTGGAACTCAGCTCCGACACTCCACCACAGATTGTGTTCGTTGTAGTTGAAAGTGGACATGCTGCCATCGATACCGTAGTTCACAAAGAATGGAATGGTCAAATCCACACCTTCCATGACATTCTTGTACTCAGGCATAAACTGCGCACTCATACCCTCGCCATATTTGCTAAAAGCCCCCAGATGCGCAAACTGCAGATCATTGTCTTCAAACCCACCGATATACCAAGCACCCAATTCAGAAACCAGAGTAGCAGTATCCCATAGCGGATTAGGCTGGAAAATATAGGTAATTCCTGTGTTTAACGTATGAATTTCAGCGCGGCTTGGCCAGCTGAAAGTAGCTGCGTTAGCAAACTGCTGAGCTTGCGCAGGCGTAGTTGGCCACGTACCGCCAACAGGAGTGGAATAATAACTGGTGTCCTTACAATGGTGCTCTAGTAATTGCTGGGCGCCACACGCAGGCACAATAGGTGCGTTTGCCCGATAAGCATACTCAACACCCACCTGAACACCCTCAACAACTGTATTGAGCGTCAGTCCATACATTCTGATGTTGTCAAAATAGTTGATGCCGTACGCGTTTGTTTCCAGATTTGCAAAAGGTAGACCCGGTTCAGCTGCTCCATTACCGGCCCAGAACATAGGGTATTTATCCGTGTAATTCACTATGTAAACAGCCGCCTCTGTTCCCTCCCCCAAGAGATAACGCATACCCAAACCAAATTGCTTGTTGTTGTTAGGCTCATGTTCATTTCTGGCAAACCCTTTACCTTTCTGCATAGGCAGCGCAATAAACTGGTCGCCCGCTATAAAGTCCTGCATTTCAAAGAAAGACCCTGTTGGAAACAGGGTGCTCGGTATCCATTCATACTGCCAATATGCTTCTAAAGTCACGTTTTCACTAGCTGCAAAAGAGCCATATATTGCACCAGTGGGAAGAAAAATCTCTTTCAATTCCACACCTGGAGCTGTTGCGGCATTTGCATCATTAGGGTTCTGCGCAAAAGCAATACCACCCTGTAGCATCAAAGCCTCACCCCAGCTAATAACCTGACGACCAGCGCGGACTTCAAGGTTATGACCATCAATGTCAAATGTGCCATAGGCATACACATCCAGAAAACGCGCCTCGTAGGCACTATCTCTATAACCGTCACTAAAGTGCTTGACTGAATTAATTTCATCCCCAGCCAGTTCATTGTTATCGCCAAGCGCGCCTACACGATTAGGAAGGTATTTACCCGACCAATTCGGAGCACCCTCCGGCACGGAGTCATAAACAATTTGAGGACGAACGAAGAGCCCCACGTTCTGGTAAGAAATATCGATATCCGTCACAGCACTAAAGCGGTTTGAGGTGGTATCCCATTTATCAAAGTTGCGGGTACCATCATCAGAGTTCACCCTCTGAACGTAATCTTTAAATTCAGAAGAAAACGTATCATTGATAGCACGGTTGGCATCCAGATGCCCTCCCATCAAGTTCTTATCGCGGCCATCTACACGCCACTGACGACCGTACGTCAAAGTAGTATCAACGCCGACCTTGAGATCGTCAGAAAGCTCATACTCTAACGCGCTAACTTGTAATGCCAGAGGAATCAAGCTTGCAGCGACTGCCGCCTTCACCGCCCAACCTAACCGACTTTTTGTTCTCATCATGGTTCCGCCTGTTTGATGTTTTAATTATTTATTCTGTCTCGCCCCCTACAGCTGACATGCAGGGAATCTCATGGTGGCGAATTGCACCAGAAACAGCCGTAAAAAGCAAAGTAAAAAAACATGATTCCAAGCCCCGCACCTACAAACTGCGATATATATCTTAGGGATCAACCAGCTCCAGCCAGAGTAAATCCTCTTTTTCTTCTACTCCAACGAAGGACCGCCCCCGTGTCAGTCTGTTTCTTATAATGTAAAACAGGGGTTTCTGACTCGTTTTTTTGTTTATGATAGCAACCATAATCTCCTCTCCCGGATTACCATGAGTACAAGAATTATTATTGCTGACGACCACCCTTTATTTCGTAATGCATTATGCCAGGCAGTAAAACAGGTCGTGCCCGGTGCAGACATCATGGAGTGTGACAGCATCGCTTCACTAGAGGCCCTACTAGCTACACAAAGTGATGCAGACCTGATCCTACTGGATTTACGCATGCCAGGTGCCAACGGTTTCTCGGGGCTGGTACTGATCAGGCGACAACATCCGGATATCCCAGTCGTTGTCATCTCAGCTAGCGACGATCACATGATTATGCAACGCGCTATTGAATATGGCGCATCGGGCTTTATACCCAAGGCATCTGATCTCAGCCAGATTGCAGCTGCACTGCAAACCGTAATGGGTGGCTCACTTTGGCTTCCTGCACCAATAACGCAAAAC
>DATIDQ010000188.1:0-2167 GCA_035456205.1 Pseudomonadales bacterium | reverse complement strand
CGCAGGATTGAAATAACGTAATAACGCAATCTGCCAACTCTCTACCATTCCCGGCAAACAAAGATCACCCAACATTTCCTCAATCATTTGTTTAGTACGCCCGTACGGGTTGTAGGCAGCTAAAGGCGTCGTTTCTTTTATCGGCATAATGTCAGGAAAACCGTAGACCGTTGCAGACGAGCTGAAAATCAATTTTCGCACACCCGCTCTTTGCATGGATTGCAAAAGTTGAATCGTACCGACTACATTATTTTCATAATAAAAAAGTGGCTTCTGACAGGATTCACCCACTGCCTTGAGTCCGGCAAAATGCATCACAGCAGTGATTGCATGCTTGGCAAATAAACCATCCAGCGCATCACCATCACGGATATCCAGTTTCTCAAAAACCAGTGATTTTCCCGCGATCGCCTGCACACGCTCCAGCGCTAGCGGATGGCTGTTGCAAAGATTATCCACCACGACCACCTGGAATCCCGCCTGCAGCAAGGCAACACAAGCATGGCTGCCGATGTAGCCAGCACCACCCGTGACCAGAATCTTTTCCGTCATACTTTATTTACCTTGCCTGTGTTGCTTTTGTAAAAAAACGCTATGCTGTCAGTATACGCACTTTCACTGTGAGGCTATTGTCATGAAGCGCATTTTATTGTCACTGGTCACCTGTCTGTATCTTGCCGGTTGCGCAGATGATCTGTCTGGTGATACCTACTCCCGCGATGATGCGCGCCAACCTATGAATGTGAGCTACGGAACAATTATCGGTGTCCGCCCTGTAAAAATTGAAGGCGATCGTGATTTTATAGGCCAGGGCGGCGGCGCTGTTATCGGTGGCATGGCAGGTAATACCATGGGTGGCGGCAGCGGCCGTAACCTGACGACTGCCATCGGCGCAGTGGCTGGCGCGGTAGCTGGCGGTGCAGCACAAGAGGGGATGACACGAGCACAAGGCGCAGAAATTACGGTCCGGCTTGATAGCGGGTCCACCATAGCGATAGTGCAGGAAGTTCAGCATCTCAATGATTTTGTCACCGGCCAACGTGTACGCCTGACGGAAGGAAACGGCAATACGCGTGTTGCGCCATTGAGTGGCGCAACAAACGGCAGATATTGATTTACCCATCGGATCAATTCCCGGCGACCCAAACCAATGAAAACTTATCTGGTGGGCGGCGCGGTGCGCGACAAACTGCTCGGACTAGCGATAAAAGAGCGCGATTGGGTGGTCGTGGGCGCAACACCGGAACAACTACTCACGCTCGGTTACAAACCTGTCGGCAAAGATTTTCCAGTGTTCTTACATCCGGAAACCGGTGAAGAATACGCACTGGCTCGCACCGAGCGAAAAACCGCACCGGGTTATCGCGGTTTTGTTTTTCACACCGATACCAATGTCACACTGGAGCAGGATTTATATCGCCGCGATCTGACTATCAATGCAATTGTACAGGATGAACATGAACAACTGATCGATCCATACGGCGGCCAGATTGATCTACAACAAAAAATCCTGCGGCATATTTCACCTGCTTTTTCTGAAGACCCGGTACGCATTTTACGCATCGCAAGATTTGCGGCTCGCTTTCATCATCTGGGTTTTCATATCGCAAATGAAACATTGGCGCTGATGACACAGATGGTTAAAAATGGCGAAGTGGATGCTTTGGTAGCCGAACGCGTGTGGCAAGAATGTGAACGTGCGCTGGGCGAGAAAAATCCACAAATATTTTTTGACGTGTTACGTCAATGTGGCGCGCTCGCAGTCATTTTTCCCGAAGTAGATGCTTTATTTGGCATCCCGCAACCTGCTCTACACCATCCGGAAATCGATACCGGCATACACACGTTAATGGTGGTTCAGCAATGCGCCCTACTGACAGATGATAAACACGCGCGTTTTGCTGCATTGTGCCATGATCTTGGCAAGGCATTGACACCCATATCTACACTGCCACGTCATATTGGCCACGAACAAAAAAGCGATGCGCCAGTCCTGGCGCTATGCCAGCGCCTTGGTGTACCGAATGAATATCGCGATCTGGCCTTACGCGTAGCGGTGTATCACACACATTGTCATCGCGCACTGGAATTGCGTGCTGCGACCATTGTTGAGTTATTTGAAAATATTGATCTGTTTCGACGCCCCCAGAGACTAGAACCATTCCTG
>DATIDQ010000187.1:0-2863 GCA_035456205.1 Pseudomonadales bacterium | reverse complement strand
GGTGTGGTGTTGTCATGATTTTTGGTGTCAGGCGCCGCATTTTTTTCCAGGAACCACAGGGCGACACTTTCATTATTGCTATAAATAACCCAGTGCAATGGTGTCCATCCATCGTCGTTACTTGCATTGATATTTGCGCCCTTTGTCAGCAGCATTTCGGCAAGATTTTCTTGTTTGGCAGGTACAACAAACAAAGCGGTGCTGCCGTCTTTATTTTTTGCATTGGCATCTGCACCGGCATCCAGCAATAACTTGATAACATCCTTGTTGCCATTGATCATCGCTCTATACAGTGCTGTCCAGCCCAGATAGTTAGGTGCATTGATATCGACACCTTTGGCACGCAGTGCATTGATCTGCGCTATGTCGCCATGGCTGGCAGCATCAGATAGTAAATCGACATCCGGTGTTTGCGCCTGAGCGCTGCAAACCGACAGGATCAAAATAAACGCAGCCACATTTTTTATCATTTTCATGTGGCGATTATAAACATTATTGATCCATCGATCGATCCATTGACCGCACCAGCGCATTCGCCATCATGGTTTCACCGCCGCCGCCATTGCGCATGCCGCGTACAGGACAGGCTTCCAGATAATCCATGCCGACAGCGAGCTTCAGGTGGTGATGACCCGCTTCAACACCATTGGCGATATCCAGTCCCCACCAGTAATCCTCTATCGCCACTTCTACCCAGGCGTGACTGGCGACATGTTCTTTGTCTTCTGTGTAGAGATAGCCGCTGACATACCGTGCAGGCAAACCAATGGCATGTGCACAAGCGAGATAAATATGGCTGAAATCCTGACACACACCCTGTTTTTTCGCGAAGGCAGCGGCAGCTGTGGTGCAAGCATTGGTTTCGCCAGATTGAAATGTCATGTGTTCCCGCAAACGCAGCATCAGTTGCCATGCAGCATCGCGTGGAAACTCTTTGACGATGCTGGTAAATGGCAATGCCAATGCAGCCAGCGAAGCGTCTACGGCTGTCAGTGGTGTTGAACGCAGGAATAGTAATGGTGACAGCACACCGGCTTTTTCCATCGAGCAATCATCCACTTCAACAAAACCTTCCGCTTCAATCACAATATCCTGATGCGGAAAATCGACGGTGATAACGTGCATGATATTGCCGTAAGCATCCAGCGTGCGCGAAGCGGCAGCCGGCAATCGCAAATTCCACGACAGAATGCGTTGCCGTGCCGATTCATTGGGTGTGAGACGCAGGTATTGTGTGCTATGTGCGACGCTGGTTTCATAGCGATAGGAAGTGGTGTGGCGAATATGTAATCTCATAATATTCTCTCCTGCTGTATGCTATGTTTAAAAACATTTATCGCGTAAAAACTTATACCGCTTCAAGATAACTGTGACGAATTTCGTCGCCGATGGTGTGAATGGTTTTAAGGAAGTGTTCCAGAAAAATCGTCATGCCACTTTCCTGCAATTCTTCAATTGAACCGAATTCCAGTTCTGCCAGTAATGTGCGTGCAATCAGTTTTGCGCGGCGACCCTGTGGCCCGCGAATTTGTGAAAGAATGCTGTCGATTTCTTCCAGACAAGCGCGTAAAGAGCGTGGTGCAGTTGAGCGCAGTATCAACATTTCTGCCACTGTGCTGCTATCGAGATGGCCGCCGTAAGCATCCTGGTGCGCTTCCAGCGCGCCGAGTGCTTGTAGCAAGGCTGTCCATTGGTAGTAATCACGCAGGGAGTTGCCTTCATCACCGGCATCAAATTGTTTAACACCCAACAAACGTGCGCTGTTGTCGGCGCGTTCAAGAAAGGTTCCCAACCGCAAAAAATGAAATGCATCGCCGCGAGCCTGTGTGCCGTAGGCTGTGCCGCGCCAGAGATGTGAGCGTTCTTTGACCCAATCGCAAAATGGTTTCAGATCCGGCGGGTTGTTGCGCATCCGGTTTAGTTCTATCCAGGTGGCATTGATGGTTTCCCACATTTCTGCAGTGATGCGACCACGTACAGCGTGGGCATTTTCCCGTGCACGTTTGAAGCAGTGATAAATGCTGGCGTGATGATGGATATTCCAGGCAAGAAATTTATACAGCTCGGCAAAATTCAGGTGCGAATGTTCAGCCCAGAATTCTGCTACTGCACCCGTCACCCGCAATGGTGCAGCCAGTTCGTATTCTGCGGATCGCCCTGAAGGCATCATCGCCATCGAATGACTGACTTCCAGCATGCGCGCACTGTTTTCTGCGCGTTCCAGATAACGGGATAACCAATACAGATCCGATGCGGTGCGACTCAGCATGAGGCTGGCTCCTTGCTGTCAGTATCGGCAATGTTTTCTTCCATCAGTACCCAGGTATCTTTGGTGCCGCCGCCCTGTGAAGAGTTGACGACGAGCGAGCCTTTTTTCAGTGCGACGCGTGTCAGGCCACCCGGCACAATGCGCGTTTCTTTGCCGGATAAAACAAACGGGCGTAAATCGATATGGCGTGGTGCAATACCTTCTTCGACAAGCGTCGGGCAGGTTGAAAGTGATAGCGTAGGTTGCGCAATGTAGTTGCCAGGATTACTGCGAATCAATCCGCGAAAATGTTCAATTTCTTCTTTGTTTGCAGCGGGACCCACCAACATGCCATAGCCACCAGCACCATGCACTTCTTTCACGACCAATTCAGACAGATGTGCATCCACGTAGGCGAGGTCTTCCGGTTTACGCAAACACCAGGTAGGAACATTGTGCAGAATCGGTTCTTCGTTGAGATAGAATTTCACCATGTCCGGTACATGTGGATACATGGATTTATCATCCGCTACACCGGTGCCGATGGCATTCGATAAAATGACATTGCCCGCGCGATATACAGAGAGCAGCCCCGGCACGCCCAGCATGGAATCC
>DATIDQ010000186.1:0-3498 GCA_035456205.1 Pseudomonadales bacterium | reverse complement strand
GAAAAAAGCGCGCGACGCCGGTGTGGCTGATCACAATCTGTGGATCGATCCGCTGATCCTGCCGATCGGCACCGACGACAACGTCGGCCCGATCAGTTTTGATCTGCTGCAGATGATGAAGTCCGAGTTTCCGGCGGTGCGCACTTTCTGTGGCTTGTCCAATATCAGTTTCGGCATGCCGCACCGCGCATTGATGAACCGCACATACGTCGCAATGCTGGCTGCGAATGGCATGGAAGGTTTCATGATCAACCCGCGCGTGAAAGAAATGCGTGCAATGATTTATGCGATCCGTGCATTGATGGGCGAAGACACCAAATGCGGCAAATACATACAGGCGCATCGTGACGGAGTTTTGCTCACACCAATGAACGACGACCAGAAAGCACGTCTGGCCGAACAGAAAGCGCAGGAAGAAGAAAAAGCACGTAAGAAAGCGGAGCGTGAAGCACGGCGCGCTGCCAAGGGTGATGGCGCAGAATAATCTGTATCGCCTGAAACAAAAAACGGCACTGCGGTGCCGTTTTTTGTGCAAACTCAAAACACAAGCTGGAGCATCAACCTATCGATTTATTCAGCAGTTTATAGCAGGACTCCAACAGCACTTTTATCTCCGCTGCATCAATTCCCATATCGCGCACAATCCATTCACACATAGCCTGCCTGTCTTTTAACTCAAAGGCTTTTGATTCGGTTTTTGTCATCCAGGCATATGCTGTCAG
Source organism: Pseudomonadales bacterium (assembly GCA_035456205.1). Taxonomy (GTDB): domain Bacteria; phylum Pseudomonadota; class Gammaproteobacteria; order Pseudomonadales; family UBA7239; genus UBA7239. The sequence continues at coordinate 2,776 of DATIDQ010000186.1, read as the reverse complement.
TGCAGCGCGCATGATTTTTGAATCGGTCACCATTGCCGTACGCGAGCTGGCTTTCAATCCATTCGATTCAATCCAGTCAACGATCATCTTGCGATGCGTCGCACCAAATATATCACCATAAAAATGCGTAATATTAGCTTGAGCAGATACATGCCCCACTAATTCTGCCTGCTTGTTGACCATCTCCATGACTTCGGCATCAGTCCATTTTTGTACATCAGTAATAACGATAGCAACACCACCAAGATAGGCAAAACTGGCACGCCCTCCCAGCATGGTTGTGGGACTCACTGTTTTTCCGTTGGCGGGTTTATCACTCATGTATTTTTCTCGCTAATCAGACAGTTTTCTTCAGTAATTTATAACAGCCTTCAACCGCAGCACGCACATCATCTGCCCGGGTATCCATATCGCGCGTCAGCCAGGTGCATGCCGCTACCAGATCTTTTGACGCAAAGGCTTTCATTTCCGTTTTGGTAATCCAGGAATACGCAGTGAGTGCGGCGCGCATCAGAGCAGAATCCGTGAGTGTTATGGTTCTAGGAGTAGGATCAATATTATTTTTTTCCATCCATTCGACAATCATCTTGCGCTGCGATGCTGCACCACCCAGAGTTTCTCCAAGAAAATGTGTGATAGCACCCGGCGCGGTGATGCGCCCACCTAAATGCGCGCTCTCCTCCAACAGTTTAATGACATCCGCATCTGTCCACTTATCAACATTGGTAATCATGATAGCAACATCATCAACATGCGCCAGTGCAACTCTACCGCCTAGAATAGCAGTAGGTAGTATCTTGCGTTTGATTCCATACTGTACAGGCATCAGTCAGGTTTCCTCTCTGTAACATTACAATTCATACAAGCAGGCACAGCCCAAGTCTGCGCGGTCGTCGTGTTGGTTGCAATAGCAGGCATACGGAGCATCCATAATGCTATTCCGAAATCCTGGCTATTCACCTCTTGCAACAATAATTTGCGATAAACCAGTGTACAGCTATCACTGGAGGACCCCATCAGGCGATGCAGGGATAATAAATAATCGCCTTGGCCGCGCAATAATTCTTCTGCGATATTGCTGTAATACGAATTTACAAACCTCAGCAATCGCCTCCGGTAGTTATTTTCTGCGTACTGCGGCTCATCCGCGCGCACTTCATCTGTACGCAATTCAGCAACCTGCAACTGCTCCGCAATGGGAATCAAAATACACTCTTCTGCCAACGCAGGCAGTGGCACACAGCAACAGCCCCATAGAAAAATGGCCATGAGTGAAAGTCGCCCACCAAGCATGCGCATACAGTATCCAAAGTAGCAGTAGCGTCGATACAATACCGCCCATCTATTGGATGTCAATCTATGGCTGACAGAACACAATTCTCACTGCGACATGCGCTATCTTTCTTGTGGATATTGCTATGTTGTTCTGCCCATGCATCCTCACCAACGCCAGACCAGAATACGGCTCTTGCCACTAATCCCCAATGGCTTGCATTATTGCACATGCAAAAAAGTGGCCTGACTGGCCGCTACCACAGCGAAGTCGATGACGGAAATTTTTTCTTGTCCGGTCATGACGATGATGCCAACGCCGAATTGCTGGCAACTATCGCAGCACTGCGCCAACCCGGCGCTGATTCCGGTAGTGCCTGGTGCCGATTTCCTGCCCGAGCAAAGTTCCTTGCTGAGCATATTGGCTTGAGTCCGCCGCCAGATCTGCAATGCCCTGAACTGGAATACTGGCGCGGCCGTTTTCCATCCGATGAAATTGTCCTGATTTATCCTGATCCTTACCTGAAAAATGTTGCCTCTATTTTCGGGCATACTTTTTTGCGACTCGATTCCTCTGACAAGAAAACTCACCCGGTATTACTGTCCCCTACTGTCAGCTATTACGCGGATGTCGGATCAACCGACAACATTGCCCTTTATATCGGCAAAGGATTAACCGGCCATTTTCCCGGCATGATAGAAGTCGCTCCCTACTTCCAGAAATTGCGCAAATACAGCGACGGAGAAGACAGGGATATCCGCGAGTACAAATTGGCACTATCGCCTGAGCAAGTCCACAATTTTGTGGACCATGTTTGGGAGGTTCACTATAACAACAGCTTCAATTATTTTTTTCTTGATGAAAACTGCTCTTATCGTTTGATTGCCATGTTGGATACTGTCACTCCTCCCTACAATATCCGCGAACAATTCGCTTCTCACACCATGCCGATTGACACTGTAAAAGCCCTTCGCGATCACGGCTTGATCAAATCTTCTGTCTATATTCCAGCTGCCAGAAAACGTTTCTATGAACAATGGGGGAAACTGAACAAAAAACAACAGAAAAAATTTATGGAACTGGCTGGTGATAAAATTCGTTACGACGATGTCGATGATGCACAAGTGCTGGCACTGGCAGAAAACTATAACGGTATGCAGATACAGACCGACCCTGAAAAAAGCACGTTACACGCTTTGCAGGTCAATAAATCAATCCGGCGTCAACATGAATCCGGTCAATTGATTCCTGAGCAACATAGCACGCTAACCGCATCTGATCCTCTCAATAACGGTCATGACATGTCTCGCTTCCAGACAGGCTGGTTGCACGACAATGGAAAGGATTATGCATCAGTGAGCGTACGTGCGGCATACCACGATTTTCACGATCCGCTTTCTGCCTACCAACGTGGCGTACAACTGACCGTACTGGATACTACGCTGCGTATTGACGACAGAAACGACAATGTCAGCCTGGATAGCATCCAATGGTTTGGTTTAA
>DATIDQ010000185.1:0-2623 GCA_035456205.1 Pseudomonadales bacterium | reverse complement strand
TTCTGGTTTGCTAGCAAGGATGCACACGATCCGTATTACTGGAACCCACCACTCCTGCGTCAGGATCCTTCTGCTGTGGTGGTTCCTTCTTATGCAAAAAATGACGCATTTACACGTCAGGTCATGGCGGGTTATTACGATGAAATTGCCCGCGCTGATGACAATATTGGTCGTGTAGTGAATGTGTTGCGTGAGAAAAAACTGTTGGACAACACGCTGATTATCGTCTTGTCGGATAACGGTTCGCAAATTGGCGGCGCTAAAACCACGTTGTATGACGAAGGTTTGAAAACGCCGCTGGTTATGCGCTTGCCAGCAATCATGCCGGCGGGTGTGGTTAATCAGCAATTGGTGAGTGCTGTGGATTTGATGCCAACTATTCTGCAGTTGGCTGGATTGTCGCCTGTGCAGGGCGCGCCGGGAATATCATTATTTCCTACGTTAAAAAATCCTGCGCAATCCGTGCGCTCCTATATCTATGCTGAACGCAACAGGCATGGCTCGAAAAACTTCGAGCGATTGTTGCGTTCAGAAAGTTTTTTCTACAAGCGCAATATTTTTTCCAGGCGTCTGTGTGATCCCTACTGGGATACTGTGTTTGATCCGGACCGGCCACGTGATTCGGCGTACGAAGAATTCTATGATCTGCAACGCGATCACGCCGAGCGCAATAACCGGGTTTCAGAGCGAGAGTATCGCGACAATGTCAATAATGCTCGCCAGATGTTGAGCGCCATTATGGCGGAATCCGAACAGAATTCACCCGCACTGATTTTGCAGCAATGCCCGCCGCGCGTCTGGAGTGAAACAATTCGTTGGCCCTGGAGAGGTCATGAGTAGCGATGCTGCTCAGATATCTAACGTTTTGTCTGTAGCGTTGTGTGCCTGGCAGTTTGTATCAAATAAATCCCGCACTATACGAGTTTTCATATTATCTGCGATATGCTCGGCAATGCGTTTGGCTTTTTCAGCTTGCGCGCCACTGAAATTTTCGTCAACAGCACATATATAAAAATCCAGCCAGCGATCAAATTCTGCTTCTGTAAGTGCGCGTTTCCCGTGCAGGGCGCGATGGATATTCATGGTGTGGCGCCGGTAGTTATCTTCACCGAGTAACAATTTTTCCCAGTAAGCCTGGATATGGCCGAGATGCACGCGGAGGTCGATGCCTGCCACGTCAAGAAAAATGGGTGCCAGTACAGGATCGTTGAGCAGCTTGCCATAAAACTGTTGCAGGAACTCTGCGATATGTTCCTTGCTGTCGAGATCCGGTTTCATGGCAGCGCTATTTTTTAGTGGTTTGTTGGTAAGGATGCTTCCACACCACTTTCGGTGCGGGCAATGCATCGCGCGCTGCGACAAAATCTTCGCCATGTTTTTTCCATGCAGCGATAAAGGCATCTTCGTAAACATAATCAAACGGGTCGCCGAGATTCTGTTCCGCTTCGTTGCCATCAGCGAGCGGGTTATCCATGTAGTATTTCACTGTGCGTTCCAGTGCTTCTTCTACAGAAACCACATCGCGATAGCCGAGTTGCTGCTTGATCTTGTTGATGTCCAGCACACAGTGGTGGCGATACAGCAATTGCGGCGGCGTGGCGCGAAAGCCGCTGGGCAATGCGGAAAATGGCATGTCGATGGTATCAAAACGGTGATTCATTATTTCACCAAGCCGTGTTACCCACTCCTGATTGTAGATCACGTGCTCGTCGCAGATATTGTAGATTTGTCCGGCAGAGGCAGTCGGATTTTCTACTGCCAGTACGATGGCATGTGCGATGTTATCGGCAAAACCGCGCGACACCAGTGTCAAACCGCCAGCCGGTAAAATCAGCGGCGTGCGTTTTTCGCGGGCGCGCCGGATCAAGCCCCATTCAGCCGGACAGATATTGTTCGGCCCGTACACCAACGGATAGCGAAAATGCGTGACGTTGAAATGGCCAGCCTGATGGAAGCCAAGTACATCCTGTTCTGTTTTGCGCACAGCCATAGAAAATGGATCGGCAGTTTCTGCACTGGCTAATGCATGGTCTTCACTGAGAAACAGCGGTGTGGGTTGTGTGGTTTCCCACGGGTTGGCCGCCATCATTTCGCCCCAGCCCTTGTAGACCGGTGCAGCGCCGCCGACTGAAATCAGGCGCGGGGTTACACCAATGAGTTGTTGTGCCACGTAGCGCAGGCGGCCATAAGTCGCTATCACGACATCAAACTGTTTGCCTGTTAATGCGGCTGTAAGGCCATCTTTGGCATACGGATCAGCCTGGATGCGTGTGACATTATCCGGAAGACTGGCAGCGTGCAGACCGCGATGCAGGATGGCGACATCGTGGCCGTGTGTGAGCAGTTGTTTGACGATAACAGTCCCCGTTACCCCTGCGCCGCCGATCACCAGAATATTCATACTGCTTTCCCGTTAAAAACTGATAGCAAAATTTTACCCTGCCGCGGCGTATTTAGGGTGAATGCTGGATTAATATGACTCTACTAGCCTGTCGGCAGAGGGATGCGCCCCTGATGGTTTCACCGATTGCCCGTCGCAACTTTCTCCAGCAGTTCATCCAGCTGTGTGGCCCCTATTGGCAGTGTGAGCGACGCTGGAAGGTGCGTGGTTTTACCGCTTTGT
>DATIDQ010000184.1:0-2555 GCA_035456205.1 Pseudomonadales bacterium | reverse complement strand
TTAGGGACAAATCACTATTTAGCGGATGCACAATAAATCCATCACCGGTTTCGCCGGCAACTTCAGTCATAGCCGGACCAACGCCCGCCAGATAAATTTTGGGTTTCCCAAATGGATTGGGCTCTGGTGTTAGCAGGGGCGGCATCAATGTGTGGGTGAAAAATTTTCCGGTGAATGCCAGTTTCTTTCCGTCTTGCCAGCAATCCCAGATAGCGTGAATGGCGAGTACCAGTTCGCGCATGCGTGCGGCGGGTTGTCCCCACGGCATAGAAAAGCGCCGTTCAATGTGTGCCTTGATTTGCGAGCCGAGCCCGAGCGTAAAACGGCCTTGTGATGCAATTTGTAGATCCCACGCCAACTGCGCCAATAACATCGGGCTGCGGGCAAAAGCAACGGCAATCGCTGTGGAGAGCTCCAGATTTTTTGTGGCAGATGCTGCGGCGAGTAGCGGCAGAAATGGATCGTGACGCCCGTCGAATGTAAATCCGCCGCTATAACCTAATTGTTCCAGTTTGCGAGCCTGTTCTGCGCCATCCAGTGGATTGGTGGTGAGTATGCCGCCGTCGACACGCATAAAAAATCCTGCTTGAATTTGGATGCTGTATTAAGCGTCAGTTTTACTATGTAGCAAACGCGGATTTACACCTAGAGAGGTCAGCGTGTCACGGATATGTGCATTGATGATCCGGACGTCATTCATCGACATGATTTCCGCCAGCAATTTATGTGCATCTTTGATATGTAATTTGCGAATAACGGATTTTACTTTTGGCAGACTATTGGCGTTCATTGACAATACGTCATAGCCCATTGCCATCAATATAACTGCTGCACTAGGGTCGCCTGCCATTTCGCCGCACACACTTACCGTTTTACCTTCAGCATGTACATCTTCAACAATGCGTGCCAATGCGTGCAACACAGCGGGATGGAAGCTGTTGTACAACGCAGCAACGCGTGGATTGTTGCGATCAACAGCCAACAGATATTGCGTTAGATCATTTGTGCCCACGGATAGAAAATCAACACGCTTTGCCAGTTCGCGTGCTTGATAGACGGCAGCGGGCACTTCAATCATGGCGCCCAATTGTGGCAGTTGAATGTTGTGGCCTTCTTCCAGCAATTCACGCCAGGCGCGTTGAATGAGTTTAAGTGCCTGTTCCAGTTCAGGTACGCTGGAAATCATCGGGAGCATGATGCGAAGATTATTCAGGTCTTCGCTGGCTTTCAGCATTGCACGCACTTGTACCAGAAAAATTTCCGGATGATCCAGCGATACTCGAATGCCGCGCCACCCGAGAAACGGGTTCTCTTCCTTGATAGGAAAGTATGGCAATGATTTATCGCCGCCTATATCCAGTGTGCGCATAGTGACGGGATTAGGTGCAAATGCGCTCAACTGTTCGCGATAGGAATGGCGCTGCTCTTCTTCGCTGGGAAAGCGATCTTTCAACAAAAATGAAATTTCCGTGCGGTACAGTCCCACACCTTCTGCGCCGCGATCCAGCGAGCGCACCACGTCTGTCATCAGGCCGGTATTTACCCATAGAGGTAAATGATGACCATCCAGCGTGGCGCTAGGCAGTGGTGTCAGTGCATGGTATTCGCGCGAAAACTGTTGTTCTTCACGCCAGATTTCTTCGAACTGGTGGTGCAATTCTTTGGATGGATTGGTGTAGACCTTGCCGCGATAGGCATCCAGTACGATGTTGCGCCCGTCGAGTTGTTGATAAGGTAAATCCACAACACCCATTACGGTAGGAATGCCCATAGCGCGCGCAAGAATTGCAACATGCGATGATCCGGAGCCGCGCACAGAAATCAGGCCAACCAGGCGATCTTCCGGCACTTCCCCGAGCATGGACGCACTGAGTTCTTCGCCTACCAGTATCGTGCGTAATGGATAGTCGATGCGCTTGCTGCGTTGATGTTGTTGATCCATGGCCGCCAGCACACGTAAACCGAGATCGCGCACATCCGCTGCCCGCTCACGCAAATAAGCGTCATCCATGCTCTCAAATGTGCGCACGTGTTCAAGAATGACGCTGGCCAGCGCTGAACGTGCCTGCAATGATTCATTCACAATACGATTGACGATTTCTCCACCAAGGGCGCTGTCGGTCAGCATGCCGAGGTATACATCAAACAGTGCGCGTTCTTCTTCGCGGAGACGATACTGCAGTTGCTCGGATAGCTGCTGCAGTTCCTGACGCACCAGACAGAGAGCGGCATTGAAATGCCCTAGTTCTGCCTCGACATCCTCGGTTTTTGCCATGGGCACGCCGTGCAGATCGGCGGCCGGGTAGATGACTGCAACTTCACCCAGGGCAACACCCTGCGCGCCAACGACACCCTGAAAGGTGGCTTCTGGCGGCCGATAACCGTGCAGGCTGACCTGATTCAATGAGCCGGTAGCTTCTGCATGAGCGATAACAGCGGCCAGCTGGGCTGCTAGCGTCACAAGAAAAGATTCTTCTGACTCATCAAACCGGCGTTCTTCTGCCTGCTGAACAACCAGTACACCCAATACTTTGCCAAGATGAATAACCGGGGTG
>DATIDQ010000183.1:0-17065 GCA_035456205.1 Pseudomonadales bacterium | reverse complement strand
CAAGTATTACCCGCCATCCGCACAGCTATTCGCAAACAACAATTCCGGCTAGCGCTACATGGTGTCGCTGTGGGCTGCAAGATCCCTAAACGCCGTATTGGAGAATGCTACTGGCCTTACCGTTCCGCACATATTACTGCTGAAGGATACTTCACACCTTGCTGTACGCGTGCACGAAAAAATCACAGTTTGTTTAATATTGTGACTGATGATTTTGAAACAAACTGGAATGGCCCCGCCTATCAGGAACTGCGTCTGGCTCACATGAGAAAAGATACACTGAACCCGGTATGTGGCAATTGCCCACTCTAATTAATGGTATTTGGCCGAATCAATTCATCCAGCGTCAATTCAAAACTGGGTAAAAATCGCTCACAAAACTCGCGCACTTCCGGCTGCTGCAGCTGCTGCAGCTTTTCTTCCATATCCCGCATCGCCTTACTGAATTCAGGATTCCCCGCCACCGTTTCTGCTTTACATTTGGTGTAGGCAACGATCAGATCAGCAGCTTTCACTAACTGTTTTACACCAGGGTCAACATTTTCTGATAACAGATACGGCGCATAACTGGCTTGCAAACTTTGTGGCAACATGGCCAGCATTTCACGTTCTGCAGCATGCTCCACTTCCTTGTATGCATCGCGAATCTTGTCGTTGTGATATTTGATAGGCGACGGCAAATCTCCCGTCAGGACTTCTGATGCATCGTGGTACAACGCTGTCAGCACCAACAATCCCAGATCTATCTTGCCAGCGTTATCACGGTTATGGATTTCACCCAACGCATGCGCCACTACCGCCACCTCAAAACTGTGCTCCATCACGTTCTCGCGAATAGCATTACGCTTCATCCCCCAACGCTCAATCCAGCGCAGCTTGCTCAGGTAGGCAAAAAAATGGCTTGTCTCACTCATGGCTGGCTCTCACAATTACTGTCGGTTCACAAATACAGTCAGTTTACAAATACAGTGGTTTCACCGTTACAATCAACGCCATTGTAGAGCAAGGAACACACGAGTATGCACTGCCCTTTTTGCTCCGAGATAGACACCAAGGTTATCGATTCCAGATTGGTAGCCGAAGGCGACCAGGTGCGTCGTCGACGTGAATGCCTGTCTTGCCACGAGCGCTTCACTACCTATGAAATAGCAGAATTACTGATGCCGCGCATCGTCAAGAGCGATGGCTCGCGTGTGCCATTCGATGAACACAAATTGCGCGCCGGCATGCAGAAATCGCTGGAAAAACGCCCGGTGAGTATGGAAGACATCGAATCTGCACTGACGCATATCAAACACAACCTGCAAGCTACGGGCGAACGGGAGTTGTCTTCCCGAGTGATTGGCGAACAGGTCATGGAACAGTTGCGCAAACTGGATCAGGTCGCTTATGTGCGTTTTGCCTCGGTATACCGCGACTTCAAGGATCTCGCTGAATTTCGCGCCGAAATTGATCGCCTGCAGCCCCAGCAGGACAAATAACGCAAATGGATACTGATCTGCAGTATATGGCTCACGCGCTGCAACTGGCTGCACGCGGCCATTTCAGCACGTCGCCCAACCCGCGTGTTGGCTGCGTACTGGTAAAAAATGATGCAGTGATTGCCGAAGGATGGCATATCGCCGCAGGCGGCCCACATGCTGAAATTCACGCACTGCAACAAGCTGGCACCCATGCTCGTGGCACGACCGCTTACGTCACACTGGAACCCTGCTCTCATCACGGCAAAACCGGCCCTTGCTGCGATGCACTGATAGCCGCAGGAGTTGCTCGCGTGGTGTACGGCATGCAGGATCCCAATCCGCAGGTATCAGGCAACGGCTTACAAAAACTGCGTGATGCAGGTGTAACTGTTGATGGACCGCTGCTGGAACAACAGGCGCAAGCATTAAATCCCGGTTTCATCAAACGCATGCAGACTGGCCTGCCATTTGTGCGCGTGAAAATGGCCATGAGTCTGGATGGTCGCACCGCCATGGCTTCCGGTGAATCGCAATGGATTACTGGTGAAGCGGCACGGCATGACGTGCAACGTTTGCGCGCCCAGAGCTGTGCAATTATCACTGCCGCCAGCACAGTACTCAGCGACAACGCGCAACTGACCGTGCGTGATCCGGAATATCTTGCGATGTTGGGAGAACGGCGTCCGCTACGTGTTTTACTCGATCAGCACGCACACCTCGCATTGGACGCACATATATTCAATGACCAGGCACCCACACTCTGGTGTTCGAGCAAACCGGTACCTGACGATCTGCCTGCACACATCCAGCACTGGTTATTGCCTGTACAAAAGCATCGCGCTGATTTGCATGCGCTGTTAACAGAACTGGCCCGACGCGGCTGTAACGACGTACTGGTGGAAGCGGGTTCAACGCTGGCTGGTTCATTTCTGCAGGAAAAACTGGCAGATGAAATGATTATCTACATGGCACCCAAATTACTGGGCAGTACAGCACGTCCTCTTTTCACATTGCCATTTGATTCAATGGACGAAGCACACAACTTGAAAATACTGGATGTGCGCGCCGTGGGTGACGACTGGCGTTTCACGATCAAGCCACTCGATTAAAGGAATATTTTTATGTTTACCGGCATTATTCAAGCAGTGGGAAAACTGGTCGCCAGTGAAAATAGCCGCGGCGATAAACGCTTGCGCATTCAGACTGCCGATCTGGATTTGTCTGACGTGATGCTCGGTGACAGCATCGCCACCAATGGCGTTTGTCTCACCGTTATTGAATTGCCGGGCGATGGCTTCTGGGCTGATGTGTCAGTGGAAACGCTGGATTACACCACATTGGGTAATCTGAAAAATGGCAGCCACGTCAATCTGGAAAAAGCATTGCGCGCCAGCGACAGACTCGGCGGCCATATCGTCAGCGGCCATGTGGATGGCGTGGGAGAAATTGTCAGCATCCATAATGATGCCCGCTCAATTCGCTATCGACTAAAAGCACCAGCGGAACTGGCAAAATATATCGCACACAAAGGTTCGATCTGCGTAGATGGCGTAAGCCTTACCGTGAACAAAGTCGAAGGGGCTGAGTTTGAATTGAATATCGTTCCGCACACACAGCAAAAAACATTATTTGGTGAATACAAGAAAGGCACACACGTCAATCTGGAAGTGGATGTCATTGCGCGCTATCTGGAGCGTTTGCTACTTGGCAATAAAGCTGCTGATGCATCTGCCGAAACAAAACTGACTCTCGGCTTTCTCGCCGAAAACGGTTTTATGAAGTAACCCTTTATCAGATAGCAACAATATGTTGCACGAGCAACTGGGCGCTGCGCAGACCATTGTATTCATTCACATCCAGTCGATACGCCAATCGCACATGCGTGACAGCTGGATCAGGCCAGATAGCCGTATCGACATTAAAAGCAATCGCTTCGATTTGTCTTGACTCATCCGCAGGCAAGCCCAATCGCAGTTTCAAATGCTTTTCACCGACAATACGCTGGCTTTTCACTACAAAAACCCCATCAAACAACGGCTCGGGAAAACGCTGCCCCCAAGGACCTGCAGCACGCAATTGTTCAGCCAGTTCAAGATTCAATTCCTGCGCTGACAACTCTCCATCACTGACAAGAACAGCTTCCAGATCTGTCTCATCGAGCCACAACTGCACTTCCTGCTCAAACAATTCACAAAATGGTTCAAAGTGTTCCCGGCGCAATGTCAAACCCGCCGCCATCGCATGACCACCAAACTTGCTGAGAATATGCGGATGCCTTGCGGCAATACTGTCCAGCGCATCACGGATATGCAGACCGGATACAGAGCGTGCAGAGCCTTTGATTTCATCGTCATTGGCATCTGCAAACACAATAGCCGGACGATGAAATTTTTCTTTCAAACGCCCGGCCAGAATACCGATAACCCCCTGATGCCAACTGCTATCGTATAAACATAAACTCCATGGCAATACTTCTGATTCATTCCAACGCAAAAAACGCGGATCATTCAGCGCTGTTTCCTGCATATCGCCTTCAATCAAGCGACGCTCAAGATTCATGTTGTCCAGTTCACGGGCATATTGCTGAGCCAATTGCGGATCATCCGTCAACAAGCAAGCAATACCATGACTCATATCATCAAGCCGGCCGGCTGCGTTAATACGCGGCGCCAATCCAAAACCGAAATCTGCCGCGACCAGACGCGGCAATTCTTTTTTAGCTACCATCGCCAGCGCCTTGATGCCTTCGCAACATTTTCCTGTGCGAATACGCAACAAGCCTTGCTGCACGAGAATACGATTAGCGTGTGAAAGCGGTACGACATCCGCTACTGTTCCTAACGCCACTAGATCCAGCAGGTTCGCAAAATTGGGTTCTGCAATGTTATTGACAGCAAACCAGCCAATATCACGCAGTTGTTTACGCAATGCGAGCAACACATAAAACATCACGCCAACGCCCGCCAATGATTTATCCGGAAATTCACAGCCAGGCTGATTCGGGTTAACAATTGCATCAGCTGCGGGCAATAATTCACCGGGCAAATGATGATCAGTAATCAGGATTTTTATGCCTGCTTTTTTTGCAGCAGCAATACCCTCAATACTCGAAATACCGTTATCAACGGTGATAATTAAATCCGGTTTGCGCTCACAAGCCAATGCAACAATACCCGGCGTAAGACCATAGCCATAAGTGAAACGATTGGGGACGAGAAAATCGACATGCTGCGCACCCAATGCGCGCAAGCCCCGCAATGCAACTGCTGTTGAAGTGGCACCATCTGCATCGAAATCACCAACAACTAGAATACGTTGCTGCTGTTGCAATGAATCAACTAACAAAGTGAGAGCTGCGGGCAAACCTTTGAGTGTGTCAGGAGAAGGAAGACGCTCCAGGCGGTAATCCAGTTCGGCGGCATTGCTGATACCGCGATGGCTAAAAATGCGCGCCAGTACCGGTGACACACCAGGCAACCGATTTGCGTCGGGTTCCGGGCTATAGCGCCTTATCTGTTTTTGCACGAGATGTCTTACAAAAAATGGTTTGCAAAAACAGGGTCGCCGTCATTCGGCGGCAAGGTAAGCGCATTCAAACAACACGCAGGTTTCATTCTTCTTGATAGGCTGCATCAACTGGATAGCGCGCGTATTTCCCAACTGTGCAATTTGGAGTTTCTCACCCATCTGGCAACCGGATAACGGCGCAATGGCAGTAGCACTTTTACGATTGAGTGATTTTTCCGCCGGACACAACAAAATAGGCAACGCCTCCGGTTTATTGAGCAATCGGGCAACCACTGGCACGGCTTCCGTACTGATAATATTGATACCAGTACGAATTTTTTTGTCATCAGTATGTGTGATCGTAACAACCTCACCCACTTTCCAATACGGAGAAAGTTTGTGCCTGATACTGATAATTTCACCGACAGTCACTTCGTCCGCAGTTTCTCCCGACCACTCCAGGCAGTAGCCGCCAGGGCTTTGATCAACCGCCAATACTTTTTCGTAACCAAAGACCGGTTTTTCGATTTTCATAGCGGGTGGCGTACTGGTCAACACACGGAATCCTGAAGGCATTTCACCATAGGTCAGCCTGCCGGATGGATCTTTTTCTTGAAATACCGCTTTACCAATCAGGGCATCAGGATCACGGAAACCGCTCAGGTAGTAATGCACAGGCAGCAACCCGATAGCGACTACAACAATTTCATTCAGGGTTATCCGATCTGTAGATTTTGGTTTGTGAACTGTCCATTGTTCAATCAACTGTTCAATCATCGCCTTATCAAACAGCCACTCTTCACTGATACTGACTCGCAAGGAATATTTTTTCAGTGTTCTCAGGTACACCACAAATTTTTCAAGCTGCAAAAAAATCAGTTTGTTACTGTATTTGTTAGTCAGCTCTGCGTAAAAAACTGCACCTGCGGGCGCTTCCAGATTAATCACCAGCGGATTTTCATCTTTATCCGGCTTGCTGTCCGCAATCGTGATATGCGACACCCAATCCTTCAATGCTTCAGATAACGTCTTGATGTCACCGCTACTAAGATGTGGTGTATCAGAGCGATCCAGCATCATGGCATACAGGTATATCTGCCGTAGATTGAGCGGTTTTCTAGGGAAAACCAATACATCCGGTGTTGTCTGTATCAACAGCTTGTTTTCGGCAGCAATGGCATACAGTTTGTGGAACTGACGCCAGATTTGCTGGGGCACAGGAAGATAGAGCTGTAGATAGCAATAAAGCAGATAGGCTTTATCCGCCATAGCGCGCTGGATTGCCGCTCCCAGAATGAAGGCCTGTTTATCACCTTGGGCACGCGTTTCTTCTACTACGTTGTCATAGGAAGCAGCCAGATGGCTCAACAGCGCCACTGCCTGACCTAGTAACTCCTGTACGCGAGGGGGGAAAACCGCTGACCTGCCCAAAAAGCGCGATGTCAGCATATTGAATTTTTCATACACAACCGGGCGCACGGTTTCGAGCAGGGAAAAAACCTGCACGGGTTGCACATCCAGCTCGTTCAACACCTTGAGCACAGCATTGAGATGTACCATCTGTTCGGATACACCTGCAGGCATATCAGCCAGATGGGCTTTCAAGGACTGCGGGGTCGCCGTCCGGAAAAACTTCTCCAGCTGTTTCTCCTGCAAAAGCTGGTTTCCCAGCACATCACTGATTGCCGATTCCGCCATGTAAAACAAGCCTCGTTAATGGAGCGAACCATAACCCGTTACAGGCCTTTTTTCCACTGTATTACCGAGGGTAAGCCCCATTGGCGTTCAAAAAGATTGACAATGTTCACAGATTAGAAAAGTATGACCAGCTGTCCAGAAACCCGTGAGGAATACCTATGAAAATGCTGATAGTCGACGACTCCACTGTCATGCAAAGAAAGATCCAGCGCTCCATTACCCTGGAGCAAGTTACTGATTTCCTCACCGCCAGCAATGGCATGGAAGCAGTAGAAATATTCAAGCAAGAACTGCCCGAATTGGTCACCATGGATCTCACCATGCCCGAAATGGATGGCGTTGAATGTGTCAAACATCTGGTCGGGATCAAGCCAGACGTACTCATCCTGGTTATTTCATCACTATCAGACAAGGCCACCACCATTCAGGCCATGAAAAACGGGGCAAAGGGGTTCCTGACAAAGCCTTTTGATGACGAACAAATCAATGCTGCACTGGAAGAGCTTCTTGAGGAAGCCCAGAGTGATGCGTCCTGACAGGAGGGCAAGGCCAATGAAGGATTCCGAGCTCCAGATTTTTGTAGATAGCTTGCGGTACTACTTCGCCACCAATATTGGTGGCGATATGGATGTGTCCCCCGCCTATCACACCGAAAGTAATGAGACCCCGGCTAGTGAATACACCGGCATTATAGGTGTCAGTGGTGACAAGCAAGGCTGTATTTACCTGACTGCCACCAAGGCCATGCTAGGGCAGGTACTGCTAGCTATGGGCGAGCCGGAAATTGATCCCAGCTTGTTTAACGACGTGATCGGCGAAATCACCAATACCGTATCAGGCAATGCCCGAAAAGTGCTTGGCCCAGGCTTTATGATCTCGGTACCGATTGTTGTCACCGGACGCCCTGAATATATTCATTTCCCGAGAAACTATGACATCGGCGTGGTTCCATTTACCTGGAATGGCCATCAAGCCTCGCTCGTGGTATGCCTGCAATAATGGATCGCTGATGACACCCAACAGCACTCAGGTCATGACTAACGCCCCCCCAGCAGGGCAACTGGTCCAGCGCCTGATGTTGCTCCTGAAACAATTTGCAGGCTTCCGCGCCTCTCCACAAATCCAGCGCAAACTGGAGCGTATATTCCAGAATCCTGCAGACCTGACGGATTTTATCCGCACCGTTGAAAAAGATGCGACCAAGGCAGAACTGATTGCCCTGGTGGAAGATTTGACCAATCACGAAACCTATTTTTTTCGTGAGCGTGCGCATCTGGATGCCATGGAGCAGGTCGTACTCCCGGCATTGATCCAGAAAAAAAAACAACAAGCAGGTACAAAAAAAATAACACTCTGGTCCGCCGCATGTGCCACCGGAGAGGAAACCTATACCCTCACCATGCTGGCCCTGAATACCCTGCTGCACAATGGCATCGGCCATGAAACCACACCGGGCAATATCATCTTGCCCGCAGACTGGAAACTGGAAGTCCTGGGTACCGACATTTCACGTCAGGCCGTACGGATAGCAAAAGATGCCATGTACAGCAGCCGCTCGGAAGGACTTTCATCGTTTCGTCAGTTTCCGCAGGAATACATGCGTTTTTTCGATGCTGCGGAGTCCAAACCCGGTAGTGGTAGAAGTAACTACCGCATCAAATCATCCATAATGCGCCATGCACGTTTTGATTTATTTAATTTGATGACCCCGATCCCGTTACAACGTGATGTGGATGTCATTTTTTGTCGCAATGTATTGATCTACATGGATATGGAATCACAAAAATCCATCATCCGCTCACTCCATCAGGCACTATTGCCTGGCGGAAGCCTGATGTTAAGCCTTGTCGATTCTATGGTGACACCGAACCTCTTCCATGAAAACCGTCAAGCCAGATGTGTGATTTATGAAAAACAATGAAGCCGCAGTCAGCGAATATCTGATTTTTACTTGTGGGGCAGGACGTTTTGCAATAGCAGCCTCTAGTGTGCAGGAAATTCTCCGCCCTCATGCCGTAACGCCACTACCCTTCGTGCCTGCCTGTATTGACGGGTTGATTAATGTTGAAGGCAAGATTGCAGTACAAGTCAACCT
Organism: Pseudomonadales bacterium; assembly: GCA_035456205.1. Lineage (GTDB taxonomy): Bacteria > Pseudomonadota > Gammaproteobacteria > Pseudomonadales > UBA7239 > UBA7239. Next base: position 8,302 of record DATIDQ010000183.1, on the reverse strand, counting down.
TTCTCAACTGATCGGACAGGCTCACCATCAAGGCAAGGAGCTTATACTGATCAACACTGAACGCGCTTTATGCGCACTAAAAGTGGATGAAGTTCTGGGAAAACTATCCCTGGAAACAGAATCGATACTCCCTTTTCTCACCGATGAATACACAGCGTTTCACGCAGAAATAGACAATATCGAAGCGTCTTGCTTTATCGGTAAAACAACACATGATGGCACGACGTGGCTTATTGTGAATCATCAGCGTATTGGCCAACTGGTACAAGCGGGCGCTGCACAACCGCAGGGAGAAGGAATATTAGGCAGGATCGATAATAGTAATGACATGGAAGAAGACATGTATATCGCCTGTCTGGTGGTCAGTTCAGGCAAAGAACATTACGCCTTTGAACTGGATGGCATTACGGAAATCATTGAATCAGGAACATACACCCCCATACCAGGCGCACCAGACTACCTGAAAGGCTTTCATCTTGTGCGTAATCAAGCATTTCCTGTCATGGATTTAGCGACTCTGCTGGCCAGACCTGATCCAGATATCACCAGTGGGTGGATTATCATTGTCGAGCGCGACAACTTCCGTTACGGATTACTGGTCAACACAATAGAAGGCATTGAAAATTTTCCACTGGACAGCTACGAACCCATTGTTGATACCAACAGCAATCTATCCGGCCTGTTTGTTTATCAGGAAAAAACCACCGTATTATTGAGCCCCAAACGTATTGTACATGACGAAATATTCAATACCTTATCGCAGCATGCAGCCTTCCACGCTGAAGATAAAGTTGTGGCTGAAGATACGGAACGGTATCTGCAAGTCAGTATCTGTACAAACACCTACGCCATCCCGATCGAGCATGTGAGACGGGTATCCCAACATTTTCCCATGGAAAAAATAAACGATACCGAAAACAATATACGGGGAGCCATCGATATGGATGGCAACATTATTCCCGTATTGGCACTTGAAAATGCACTCACCCTGAAGAATATTGTGGAACGGGGAGAATATGTGATCGTTGGCAACAACCAACGGGAATGGGCCATCTGCGTAGATGTAGCACAAGGCATCGTGGACGTTCCCATATCACAGATAAAGCGTATGCCACATGGCAACTCTCGCTTTGTTAATGGTGTAGCACATATTCAGGAACATCTGGTTTCGCTCCTTGATTTTTCAATACTACAAAACCAGAAAGAAACACCGCTAGAAAATATACGATAAAAGAGGCCTTTCATGAGCAACTCTCCAAACACAAGCCAGGCTGACACCATGAAAGTGCTGATTGTTGATGATTCTTTCCTGATGCGAAGAATTATCCGGAATATTCTGGAGAAGGATGCATCGCTGGAAGTGGTTGGCGAAGCATCTGATGGAGTTATTGCATTAGAAAAAGTGGCCGAACTGGCACCAGACATTATCCTGCTTGATATTGAAATGCCCAATATGGATGGCATTGAGTTTCTGCGCAGGGCAAAACTTGTCACTAGTGCCAAGGTCATCATTATTTCTTCAGTGGCAAGAATTGATTCCAAAGAAGCTCGTGAAGTTCTGGAATTGGGCGCAGCAGATATCATTCCGAAACCATCCGGCGTACTGAGTATTGACTTCGAGGAACAAAAAAGTCTTGAACTACTAGACGCCATTCACAAGTGCCTTTAACACTCCGGGCCGTGTGAGAGCGATCCTATGAGCAGTATGCTCGAGCAGTTGTGGCCAATATTTCTCGATGAAGTGAGCGAGAAACTCGATACTGTTGAATCTATGGTTATCACCAACAGTGATGACTCTGCGAACATTGACGCACTTTTCCGGGAGTTTCATACGCTAAAAAGCAGCTTTTCAATGGTGGACTTTAAAACACCAATGGATCTGGCTCATGCGTGCGAAGATGTTCTTCACGGCTTGCGAAAATTCAATAGCGTACCCAGTCAGGAAATTCGAAAATATTTGCTGGAGTCTATTGACTGGATCAAACAACAACTAGCCATTGCGAGCCCCGGCCAGTATCCACAACAAGCCAATGAAACACTGCTGGCGCAACTTGCTCCTTTCAGAATAACAGAAGACGCTCCTCCCGACTCAACCATAGAAGATGAACTCAAACAATTTGATGAAAAAGAAGAGTCCGCCGCTGGAAAAATTGTAGAGGAAAAAGAAGCGCTAGCTGTTGATACCTTACGCATTAACAGCAATGGGCTCGACAATCTGGTAACCAATGTCGGTCAACTCGCTATGGCAGAGGACGCATTATCCAGCATAATCCATGATGAGAAAATCAGTCATGTATTATTACAGGCGCAGCAACAACTGCAGAAACTTCAAGCTGGTGGCGACGCAGATTCCAGCATCATGGAAGATTTAGTATTTATTTTTTCGCAATATCGCCAGACATTATTACAGGCAGATATCAGCATTCAGGCGACCATTGCCAGTATCCAGCAAGAAGTACTGGACCTGCGTATTATTCCGCTCTCCACTATTTTCAATAAACTGCCACGGATAATACGTCAGAAAGCGAATACAGTCGGGAAACAAGTACAACTCGCCATTGAAGGTGGCGAGGTTTCAATTGACAAGGGAATGGTTGATATTATCTCCGAACCCTTGATACACCTACTGCACAATGCAGTGATACATGGAATTGAAACCACAGAAGACCGCCAGCTATCCAACAAAACAGATGTCAGCCAGATCCGCATTGTAGCCAGTGAGCAAGGAAGCATGCTCCGCATTGAAGTGTTTGACGATGGTTACGGAATTGACTATCGGAGCGTTCGGGAAAAAGCTATCCGCAAAGGATTTGCACGCGAAGATGACGAACATAAAGATCCCGGATACTGGTTAAATTTTCTGTTCGTGCACGGCCTGAATTCGGAAAACAGACAACGTACTACCGGGTTGGATATTGTACGAGATCAACTGTCCAGTATTGGCGGAGCGATAAATATCCAGAGCACCTCGGGTAAAGGTACACGCTTCACGATGCGCATGCCTCTTACCGTAGCCATACAAAGCGCCATTCTTGTCCGTGCAGCAGAACAGCTATTTGCTATTCCAGCCAGACACCTGATTGAAATTATTGAAGTATCACCTGAAAGTCTGGAAACTCATCATAATCAGGCCGCTATAAACCTGCGGGGAAATATGCTCCCTGTTTATCGCCTGAGCAAACTTTTAAACCTTGAAATCCGCTCTAAAAATAACCCGATACCTTCAGTCATCATGCTGTTGGTATTGCAAAATGAAAACGACAGCATGGCTTTGGCAATAGACGACATACTAGGCCGACAAGAACTATTTCTCCGGGAAATACATCAGGATTTACGCAATATCCCCGGTATTGGTGGAATTTCACTGCTCGGCAATGGCAATGCTGTCATTATTCTGGACTGCAACAACCTTTTTAACATGGCAAAAACCAATCCCGAGACAATAGAGGGATTGATATGCTGACCGGAAATAACCAACACTTGAAGTTTCAATGCGGACCATACGGGTTATTAATAGATATTGCGTATATTTTTGCCATAGAAGATTACAAGGAAAATTCTGAGAAAACGTCATCAAAAACAACATCATGGAATAATATTGAATTGCTATTTATTGACTTGCGTTACTCTCTTTATGTCGCAGAATCCAGCATCAAAAAACCACAGCATGTTCTGGTACTGAAAAATGCCACTACTGATGAACCATTTGTCATGATTGCGGTTGATGAAGTTCATAACATAATAGAAATTCAGGAATCCCAATGGTATGAATTGAACGGGATCAATCCTCAACTGGATATGTTTTTTGATAGGGCCTATCCAGATAATGAGAGCAATCAGATCTTTATGCGCTTGGCGCCCGTTGAACAGTGGGCAACCCACTGTGCCGAGAGTGAATAATGCCTATTAACGTTTTTTTAGTCGACGATTCAGCCACCGTGCGCACAGTGCTGAAATTAATTCTGGAAAAAGATCCTGAAATCTGCGTTCTCGGTGTTGCGGCCAATGCCGAAATAGCCCTTAAAAAAATGGCTAAACAATGGCCTGATGTGATCGTATCTGACCTGGAAATGCCGGGTATGCACGGGCTGGATTTTCTGAAATATATCAAAGCCAATCGACCCACTCCATTTGTGGTGTGCTCTTCCCATGTAGGGCCCGGCGCAAAGGCCTCTATCGATGCATTGGCATTAGGAGCCGTCGACATCATTGCAAAGCCCAACATTGGCGTTGAATCCTATCTGGAAGAGATCACTGCCGCCATCACGCAATCCGTCAAAGCCGCCGCTTGTGTGGGAACACGCCACACACCTGCCACACCAGTGCGTAAACTCGAACCGATAACGCCTCGTCCTATTGAAGTCACTACCCCGCGCGGGCAACGCGGTATATCAGTCATTGCTATCGGTAGCTCAACTGGAGGAACCGCTATAGTAGAACACTTGCTGAAACACATGACGCCGAGTACGCCGGGCGTACTGATTGTCCAGCATATGCCGAAACATTTTACAGAACTATTTGCAAAACGACTCAATACTGTCTGTCCAATCGAAGTGAAAGAAGCAGAAGATGGAGATGCTGTACGCAATGGCCGCGCATTGATTGCACCTGGCGGCACACACATGAAACTTTCGGGGCAGGGCAATAATTTCTTTGTGACAGTATGCGACGATCCACCAGTTAACCGCCATAAACCTTCAGTCGATGTACTGTTTCGATCAGTAGCAAGCCATGCCGGAGCACGTTCACTCGGAATTATCCTTACGGGCATGGGAGAAGACGGCGCAACAGGATTACTGGAAATGCGCCGCGCCGGCGCAGCATCTATTGGCCAGGATCAGGCATCCAGCGCTGTTTATGGTATGCCGCGTGTAGCCATGGAAATCGGAGCAGTAGAATGGCAAATGCCGTATGTGGCCATGCCAGACTTTATCCAGAAAATGTTAGACAACACAAAGATTTGAACGAAGGGATATTACAGTGAGTAATGTGGGTAACAATGAGCTATGGCAGGCCTTCTTCACTGAAGTATCAGAGCAGCTTGACGCTCTCGAATTGATTCTGGCTGATAATGATGCAGAATCCAGCGCAGATATTCATCAGTTATTTCGGGATTTCCACACAATAAAAAGCAGCTGCGCCATGATGGATTTTTACAGCATGGAGAAAATTGCCCATGCTAGTGAAGATTATCTGGATCTCGTCAGAAAAGGACGCGTACCACTAACAAAACCAGCTATCAATCAACTTCTAAATGGTATTGATTGGCTAAAATCCCAGTTGAAGCTATCAAAAACCACTGGCTCTGCTCCACCAGAAAATCTTGATCTGGTAAATACATTACGCTCCCTGTCCGCAGCTTACTCAAGCCAGGAAAAAACATCGCCCGATAACGAAAAAGGCAGGCATTCTGACACATCAAACGAATTTATTGCATTGGCACTCAGCCAGGATGAAATCGAGGAATTTGCTTCCGCCTGTCGCCAGGAGTTATTGATAGGGCTTGCCCCGGGTACCGAAGCGACCAAAATTAAACGCTCATTAAACAAGATCGTCAGCATCTGTAATCTAGTAGGATTTACAGCAATATCTTCATTATTGAAAAAATATATTCGCCTTTCCAACCCCATGGATGATAACCGGGCGCCCGCTGTTGCAGCAGCAATCATCGACAGAATTGCAACGCTTGAAACGCTATACTCAGTTGATTGCGGGGCATCCATGCTCCGCACAGCATTCCTTGATGCAAAATTTATTGATTTTTCCCAGTTGTCCGGACGACTGGATTATTTACTTGATCTTATAGAAGACACACCAGACGATGTAGCAAATATAGAAAATCTTGAAAGCTTATTGATTACATTGGGCGTGAATGTCAGCCTGTTTGGTTACAGCGACCTGTTAAATTTCTTTCGTTATGTGCTACAAACAGTCCGCAGCATACGACGTGGCGACATACCCGATAAACGCTCTGCATTTTATGCAATAAGGCAGGCTGTTGATTTCCCTATAGCTGAAATGATACAGGATGGCGAAACGCAGTTTATAAAGACGGAGCTACAAACACGCCTATCTGATCTGAACTACGAAATATCCAACGCCATACACTCCGGCGGAAATGAAAACATCAGGGATAACATTTCAAAAATCATTGAAGTTGATACAGAAATCCTTGATTTACTAATGCCTGAATCACTTTTACGGCTTCATGAAGCTATTAGTTCAGAAAAAACCATCTACGAAATTGATATTGACATAGATTGCGATCAACAACTTATGGAAAGCCTTGTTAACTGCATTTCTGAAAATGGAAATATCATACATAACAGATCAGTTTTTTCAGAAAAAAATGATTTTTACGATAAGTTTTCAAATTTTATATGCTTTATTGCAGCATTCGAAAAAAATGGCACACCTGCAGAAGAACGTCTTCAGGCAATCAATATAGAAAATGATGCATTTCGCTGTAGAAAAATACGCTACAGAAATGATTTTAATGGGAAAAACGAACAAAGAAAATCTACATCACCCAACAAAGACAATACCGCAGACACGAAAGCGAACAATCCCGTTAATACGGGGACCACATTACGCATTGAAACCCATACTCTGGACAGCCTGATAACACAAACCGGCGAAATGATAATGGCGCACAACATGATGGGGCATGAAATATCCGCCCCTGAATTTGAAAAAGCCATTTCTGCTGGAAGAGTACTGCTAAATAAAAAAAATGCAGGAGGCATTGATTCTAACGACATTGAAAAATGGAATTCCATCATTAGCTACCTCTCCACTACACATAAGAAAATCATTGATAATAATGACAGGATGCGAAAAACTGTTAGCGCAATACAGAATCGAATACTGGATCTGCGTGTCATCCCGGTATCTGTGGTATTTAACCGAATACCACAACTTGTTAAAAAAATGGCGGAAAGCCAGAGTAAAAAAATCAATCTGATCACCGAAGGGAAAGAGGTTCGCATCGACAAAGGCATGGTTGACGTGCTGATGGAACCCCTTATTCACCTCGTTCGCAATTGCATTGATCACGGCATAGAAACCCCACAGGATCGAACAGCGACAGGGAAACCTGAAGAGGCAACACTTACGCTATCTGCTTTTCAGGAAGGGAGCACATTAGTTCTGGAGATTGCAGATGATGGCAGGGGCATTAATCTTGAAAAAATTCGTGAGAGCGCTGTACGAAAAGGTTTTATACAGCCTTCTGATAATCTGTCTGATCAAGAAACCTGTAAATTGATATTTCTACCAGGTTTTTCAACCGCTGACGTTATAACGGAAACATCAGGCCGCGGCGTTGGCATGGATGTCGTTATTACCCGAATCAACCATATCGGTGGCGATATTGATGTTCAAACCCATACAGGACACGGCACACGTTTTATCATGACGCTACCATTATCTGCCGCCATACAGAGCGTCATTATGGTTAAAGCAGATGAGCGCCAATACGCTATTCCCCAGAGCAGCGTTATTGAAATTCTTTCTTTATCGCCGGATTCTGTTTGTAGCATTCTGGGGCAATCTGCATTCATTCTGAGAACCACAGCCATACCGCTATTTAATCTGAACGATCTGGTATTGAAGCGAGGCATTACAACCAGAAACTCCTCTACAACGCTACAATTCCCACCAGTGAGTATTACAGAACACGGAGTTGTGATTGTAATAGGCCAGGGTTTGCAACGTATTGCCGTTCTGGTTGATGCTATCGAGAGTCGAGAAGATATTTTTGTGCGGGAATTACACAAAGACCTCAGGTCACTACCTGCAATCTGCGGGGTAACGGCCTTGGGCAATGGCGAGATTGCATTTATCCTGAACAGTAATTTTCTTCTGCAATACGCCGAACAAGGGCTTGTTGCATGGCTGAATACACCTCAGGCCATCACCTGATACACCACACAACAAACCCGGAACCGGAAAATCAATACTGTTGCTGCTGATTATCCAGCGGAACGACATCCAACTCTACACGGCGATTGGCCTGCCTTCCGTCTTCTGTATTGTTACTTTGCAATGGATTGCGCGCGCCCATGCCAGTGGTTTGCAACCGTGCAGATGCCACACCCTGACCCTGTAAATAGCGAGCCACACTGCCGGCGCGCTGTTCACTCAATAGCTGATTTTTCATAGCATTACCTGTCGAATCAGTATATCCGGTGATTTTTACATTGCTGGCTGGAAATTCTTTCAGCGAACCCGCTACCGAGTTCAGCGTAGTATAAAAATCTGCCTGAATTTCAGCACTGCCCGTACGAAAGGTCACATTACC
>DATIDQ010000182.1:0-14417 GCA_035456205.1 Pseudomonadales bacterium | reverse complement strand
ACCGCCAACGGCAAAGCGGTTTTTCTGGTAGAACCGGGCGAAGGCGTTAAAACAGAATATGTCGACAGCACCAACCACGAACCGCTCTACAACGTGCAATTCAGCAACGCAGCAGCCGACTATCTCGGTGGTGCAGACGTGCTGGAATTCATTGTGGAACACGCCAGCATCGCCGCTTGCGCCACCATGGTTGGCATCACATCAGAAGCACTGCGCCGCACGGCGGAGTACACCAGCGAGCGCAAACAATTTGACACCGCCATTTCCAGCTTCCAGAACACCAGCATGAAATGTGCTGATGCCTATATCGATATCGAATGCATTCGCTCCACGTATCTTGAAGCCATGTGGAAATTGTCAGAAAACATTCCAGCCAAAGCAGAAGTACACGCTGCAAAATGGTGGGCTGCTATCGGTGGACACCGCGTAGCGCACATTACGCAACATTTGCACGGCGGTATCGGTGCGGATGTGGAGTATCCGCTGCATCGTTACTATTTATGGTTCAAACAAATGGAAATCGGCATGGGTGGCGGCAGTTGGCAATTGGCACAACTGGGCGCATTGTTAGCTGCTGACAACAGTATCCAGCTACTGCCACAAACAGCCTGAAACATTTTCACCGGAGCAAAAAATCATGAGCATGGATGTGATACGCCACTGCCCGCTGTTCAAATTACTGGATGACGAACAGTTTGCGCATATCGAACCGCGCCTGCAGATTATTACACTGGATGCAGGCGACATTCTGTACAGTGAAGGTGCACCGGCGGATACCGTATCTATTGTAATTAAAGGCGCTCTGGAAGCGATCAAAATGAGCATTCTCGGTGGCGAACAAACTATTCTCAGCGAGTTTGGCGCATCCGATGTGATTGGCGAAATGGCATTGCTCTCGGATCGTAAACGTTCAGCCAGTATCCGCGCTCAAACGCCCACCACCGTGGCCAGTTTTCAACGCGCCGTGTACGGTTCACTGGAACGGCAACGGCCTGATATCGCCATGTCTATCATGAAAGCAGTCGCAAGAATATTGGCCGAGCGACTGCAGGATACGTCTGCTGATCTGGCTGATGTATGCGCATAAAATCGATATTGTAAAAACACAATGTCATTCAGCCCGCTTATCGATGAACTGATCAACGCCCTGCGTTGCTTACCGGGTGTCGGGCCAAAATCCGCGCAACGCATGGCTTTCCAGTTATTACAACATCGACGTGATGGCGCAGCAAAATTATCCAATGTTCTGCAACGCGCACTGGAACATGTCGGTCAATGCAATGATTGCCGCACATTAACCGAACAACCACTGTGTGAAATCTGTGCCAATCCACGGCGCAACCGTTCACTATTGTGCGTAGTAGAAAGCCCGATAGATGCACTGGCGATGGAAACTGCTGGCAGCTTTCACGGTTTGTATTTTGTGTTGCACGGAAAATTATCACCGATCGATGGTATCGGCCCCGCTGACATAGGCATTCCGCAATTAATGGAACGTTTACAACAAGCACCGGTGGAAGAACTGATACTCGCGACAAACGCCACACTGGAAGGTGAAGCAACGGCGCACTACATTGCTGACCGTGCGCGTACGCTTTCCATTCGCAGCACACGTATTGCACACGGCGTGCCATTGGGTGGCGAACTGGAATTTGTGGACGGCGGAACGCTCTCCCATGCGCTATCCGGGCGCACACAAATATGAGAGAAATCGAAGCTGATCGTTATTACGTTGCAAGCGACAGCGGTTTAAGGGAAGCAGCCAGCATCTGGCAACAATATCCCGCTCTCGGTATTGATACCGAATTTATTCGTGTCGACACATTTTATCCTCGTCCCGCATTGATCCAGGTCAGCAACGGTCAGCAATGCTGGCTGATCGACGTATTGGACATCCACGATTTTTCACCACTGGTCGACATCATCACTGCGCCACACATTGTCAAAATTGTGCATGCTGCCAGCGAAGATATGGATGTGTTTGACCGTTTGCTCGGCACACTGCCAGAACCATTATTTGACACACAAATCGGTGCAGCATTTTGCGGACATGGTGCATCAATCGGTTATGGAAAACTGGTGCAGACCGTTCTTGATATTGAATTATCAAAAGATCAATGCCGATCCGACTGGCTGGCACGACCACTGACCGATGAGCAACAGCATTACGCATGTCTCGACGTGCTGTATCTTCCTGCCCTGTACAGTCATTTACAAATTGAACTTGACCGTCAGCAACGCACAGAGTGGGCACAAGAAGAAAATTTGCGACAAATTACACGCTATCGCGATCAGCGCGGTGCCAGTTACAACATGGAACGCGTCAACAATGCATGGCGGCTTGATGAAACTGAACGCAAACGCCTATGGAATCTGGTGCTGGGTCGCGATGCGCTGGCGCGTGAATATGACAAACCACGCAATCATATTGCCAAAGATTTTGCACTGTTTGAAATGGCGCGTCGCCCACCCAGACATATCGCAGAACTGACCAAAATGGAGGGGCTGCGTTCATCCGGTATCCGCCAGTTCGGCAACCACCTGATGCAACTGGCACACGATGTACCGCAAAACCTGGTCTATCCACCGCTGGCAGACCCGCTCAGCAAAACAGAAACCGAGCATTTAAAAAAATTGCGCGCCGTAGCTGAACAAATTGCCAATGCCCACCATCTACCGCCAGAATTATTGGTACGGAAACTGGAAATGGAACAACTGGTACGGCAGTATTTCTTGCGGAGCAGCGCAACTGGAATCATCATGCCAGAGCGATTCAATGGCTGGCGGCAGCAGGTTATCAGTCAGGCATTGCACGATGAAATGGCAACGTGGAATTGATATGAGCGACAACACATACCAACATGACATGAAACGCCTGGTGGAAATTTTCCGCAGTACACGAGAAGCAGACTGCTATTTGTATGTTGATAAAAAAGAAGGAATGGCACGTGTACCACCTGGCCTGCTTGAGCGCTTCGGAAAAGCAGAAACAGCCATGACGCTGATACTGGAGCCTTCCAGAAAGTTAGCACGTGCAGATGCTGCCACCGTGCTTGAACATATTCGCGAACAGGGGTTTTATCTACAAATGCCCCCCTTGCCAGACAGCGAGATGTTTGCCTTACGTGTCAACAACCATAAACTAGGAAAATAAACCTGTGAATGGAATAGTAAAACCATGAACGCTGCCGATATTGAACTGGCCCGCATGATCTATCTGGCCAGCAGTCTGGCCATCTGGCTTTTCACCAGCATGATATTGCGCGGCCTGTGGCGCCCCTTACGTTTTGTGCTGTTGGCCATTACCGTCAGCATATTATTTACGCCATTTTTTGTAGAACAAGCCATGCCGGACGGCAGCAATCAGAATGTGGTGCCAGCCTTTATTGTTATGGCGCATAACGGCATCAGTGACCGTGACCACTGGCAGGAAGCAATACAACGCGCAGGCAAACCGGTAGTGGTAGTGTCCGGCATTACATCTTCGCTAGCACTATTGCTGGCCATGTTGCTACCAAAACCTAAAAAACCCGTTAAAAAACCGGTTAAAAAACAAACAGAACTTCTAAAAGAACCGTCATTAAAAAACGAGAACCTGTCAAAGAAAGAAACACCACCCCAAACAGGCAAGCCGCCAAAAACAGGCAAGTCATCCAGAAAGAAAAAATATAAAAAACAAAAAAAGAATCCTTACTTACCTGACGATTTTCAGCCGCAATAATTGGATATGCTGAGGCCATTACCATGACTGACACCCTGCTGCACTGCCGCTACCTGATTCCCGTCATCCCTGAAAATACAGTACTGGAACATCACAGCATTGCTGTCAGCAATGGCATCATCGAAAACATACTGCCACGCAGTGAAGCAGAAATTAAATATGCCGGTGTCACGGTTGTCGAACTGGATCAACATATTGTATTGCCGGGTTTGATCAACGCGCACGGTCATGCTGCCATGAGTTTATTGCGCAGCTATGCGAATGACCTCGCGCTGATGGACTGGCTGAATAACCATATCTGGCCAACAGAAGCTCGCTGGGTTAGCGACGCTTTTGTTTTTGATGGCACACAACTTGCCATCGGTGAAATGATTAAAAGTGGCACCACCTGTTTCAGCGATATGTATTTCTTTCCTGAGGCAGCTGCACGTGCCGCTATGGATGCTGGCGTGCGCTGCCAGTTATCTTTCCCGATTTTTGAATTCCCCAGCAATTGGGGAAGTGGCCCGCAGGAATACCTGGAAAAAGGCCTTACCCTGTGTGATCAATACCGCAGTTCTGCACGGGTGAAAGTCGCTTTTGGCCCACATGCACCCTATACCGTCGGCGATGCCACTCTGGAAAAAGTGGTGATGCTGTCTGAAGAGCTAGATGCCAATATCCAGATTCATTTACATGAAACTGCATTTGAAGTGGAGAGCGCCGTAAAGGAAACCGGCGTGCGCCCTGTCGAACGCATGCGCAAAATTGGCTTGCTGTCACCGCGTGCACAGTGTGTACACATGACCGCATTAAACACTACGGATATTGAAACTGTCAGCGCCAATGGTTGTCATGTGATTCATTGCCCGGAATCCAATCTGAAACTGGCCAGTGGATTTTGCCCCGTTGATACACTACAAAAAGCCGGAGTGAATGTGGCATTGGGCACTGACGGCGCAGCCAGCAATGATGATCTGGATCTGTTTGCAGAATTGCGCAGTGCAGCACTGCTCGCCAAAGCAGTAGCAAATGATCCTACTGCTCTCGCAGCCCATGCTGCCGTACGTATGGCCACCATCAATGGCGCGCGCGCATTGGGCATGGAAAGTCTTATTGGCAGCATCGAAACCGGCAAACAGGCAGATATCACTGCAGTGCGCATTGATACCCTGTGTGCACAACCACTGTATGATCCACCATCATCGCTCGTATACACCAGCAGCGGTTCACGCGTATCAGATGTCTGGGTTAATGGAAAACGCTTGTTGAATAATCGCCAACTCACAACATTGGACGAAACAGATTTACTGGCGCGCGCCATACACTGGGGTGAAAAAATTGCATCCGGAAAAAATCACGGATAATTTCAGTCTGCGTCTTTACCTGCCAGCCATTCAACACGTGAGTTACCGGTTTCTGGCGCGAGTTGTTTTACCAACCATGGCAATGCTTCTTGCATCAGTGTATCCAGCTGCCAGGGCGGATTGATCACCAGCATCCCGCTACCAGCCATGCCACCACTACCGGCAACAGGTTCACGCATAAACAATTCCAGTTGCAGTACTTTTTCTTTTGATAAAGCAGAAATCGCCCGCACCATTTTTCGCGCACGCGCTGGTTCAACCACCGGATACCAGACAAGATAAATACCAGTAGCAAATCTTTTCAATGCCTCACGCAAGGCATTCACTACCGCCACATCATCTGCCAACAGTTCATAACTCGGATCAATCAATACCAATCCGCGCTTTTCCGGTGGTGGCAACGCGGCTTTCAGTGCTGCATAACCGTCCTGCTGACTGACACGCAAATTACGCAAACCTTGTGCATTATCACGCAGCGCCTGGAATTCCTGCGGATGCAATTCATTGGCCGCCAGTCGATCCGCTCCCGTCATCATGCGTTGCGCCAGCAGTGATGACCCTGCATACATGCGCAAACCTGCACCGCTATTAAAATCCTGCAAGGTGCGAATGTACGGCAATAATGCTGCAGGATAATCACGGCGATTCCAGATTCGCGCAATGCCATTGCGGTATTCACCGGTTTTTTGCGCCACAGGATGCGTCAGATCATACAAACCTCGCCCGGCATGCGTGTCGTGAAAATAGAACGGCTTGTTTTTTTGCAACAAATAATCAATCACCTGACACAGCACTGCATGCTTGAGCACATCAGCGATATTGCCGGCATGAAATCCGTGCTGGTAACTCAGCATAAAAAGTTGCTCTTTCAGACAAACGTTTTATTTGGGAAAACTGTTTATTTGGATAAATAGGCCATAGCCTGATCCAACCCGGCGATAGTGAGTGGATACATGCGATTTTCCACCAGATCCCGCACCAGCTTCACACTGTGCGTGCGCGGCCAATAATCTTCCGGCAGTGGATTCAGCCAAACCAGTTTCGGAAAGGTTTCAGCAACACGTTGGAACCACACTGCGCCGGCCTCTTCATTATGGTATTCAAGATTACCGCCGATATGGGTAATTTCATACGGCGACATACTGGCATCACCAATGAAAATCACTTTGTAATCCGCTGCATACTTGTGCATCAAATCCATTACCGGTGTTTTTTCCGAGAAGCGGCGAATATTATTTTTCCATACATAGTCATACAGGAAATTATGGAAATAGAAATATTCCAGGTGCTTGAATTCCGTGCGCACCGCAGAAAACAATTCCTCGCACATCTGGATATGCGGATCCATCGAGCCACCGATATCAAAAAACATCAGCACCTTCACCGCATTATGGCGCTCGGGCACCATGCGGATATCCAGAAAACCGGCATTGCGCGCTGTAGAGCGGATAGTGTCGTCAATATCCAGCTCTTCTTCTGCACCCTGCCGTGCAAACTTGCGCAAGCGCTTCAACGCCACTTTGATGTTGCGCGAACCCAACTCCACCGAATCATCCAGATTCTTGAACTCACGTTTTTCCCAGACTTTGGCAGCGCGCTGGTTTTTACTTTCACCACCAACCCGCACGCCTTCAGGATTGTAGCCACTGTGACCGAATGGTGACGTACCACCAGTACCTATCCATTTATTACCGCCAGCGTGACGCTCTTTCTGTTCTTCCAGGCGTTTCTTGAATTCTTCAATCAGTTTTTCCAGGCCGCCTAATGACTGGATCTGCTTTTTTTCTTCTTCCGTCAGGTGTTTTTCAAACTCCTGACGCAGCCATTCATCAGGAATTATCGCAGCGATAATATCGTCAATTGTCTGCATATCCTTGAAGTAGCGACCGAATGCCTGGTCAAAACGATCAAAATATTTTTCGTCTTTTACCAGACAAGTGCGTGATAGCACATAGAAGTCATCGATACTGCCGAATGCCAGATGTTGCTGCATGGCTTCCAGCAACACCAGCAACTCTTTGATAGATACCGGAACACCGGCGTTTTTAAGTGTGTAAAAGAAGTTGACCAGCATGACAGCAGATCTACTTCAATTTGAAGAACGTGGCTTTATCGCGCAACTGCTGGATCTTGTAATTAATCTGGACGACTGCAGTGGAGAGTGATTCAGATACTTCCGCACTATTACGGGTAGAACTTTCAATTTGCGCTACCGCCATATTGATCTGTTCTACACCACCCTGCTGCTCTTCTGATGCGTTATAAATTTCACGTACCAATTCGGATGTCTCCACCACTTGCGGCACAATTTTGTCCAGAATTGCACCCGCTTCTACCGCGACGCTTGTAACATTATCCGCCAACTCGGTAATTTCAGAAGCTGTCAGCTTGCTGCGCTCAGCCAGCTTGCGCACTTCCGCAGCCACCACAGCAAAACCACGCCCATGCTCTCCAGCTCGCGCCGCTTCAATTTCTGCATTTAACGCCAGCATGTTTGTTGAATGTGCAATTTCATCAATCAACGATATTTTTGCTGCGATTTTTTTCATCTCGACCACAGCCTGATTGACCACCTCACCACCAGTGCGCGCAATATCTGCAGATTGGGCAGCAATCCGTTCTGTTGTACGTGCATTGTCAGTATTCTGGGCAATCGTCACGCTCATCTCTTCCAGCGCGGCAGAGGTTTCCTCAACACTGGCAGCCTGATCGTTCGAGCTATCACTGACACTGGCAACACTGTCCAGAATCTGGGCAATGCCATCGGTCAAATGATTGATGGTATCGACTACGTCAATCAATACCGCCTGCTGTTTGGCAATAAAAAGGTTAAACGCTTCTGCCAGATCACCCAATTCATCATCGGAGTATTTATCCAGTCGACGGGTAAAATCACCATCACCTGCATGCAACTCATTCACCGCTTGCACCAGATTACCAATAGGCCGCACCAACACACGGCTCGTCAAACGATACGTCAGCCAGTAAATCAGCAGGCCCGGAAGAATGGAGGCCAGAATGATCCAGACATTAAACTCGCGAATAGCTTTGTCAGCGACATGAGGATCCACTTCAGTCATCAAACCGATAGCCAGATTCTTGAGTGGCAGCATCTGGAATACAGCGTAGTCCTCATGGATATCACTCGACAACAGTCGATGTGAAAAGACTGTTTTCTGTTCAGTGCTTGCGGGAAATTGCTGCAACAAATTCGCCAGTAACACATCTGCATCTGCTGCCGTTGCTGGTTGGGCTTTTGCTATTTCCATTTGTAACAGATTGAATACGCGCAGATTTTCCAGCACCAGATATTCATGAAGATTATCGCGGGCATGCTGCCGGAACTGCATGCCCGCGATGGCTGCAATCACGGCAACTGCCATGGAGACACAGACAATCTGTATGAGAAGGATTTTCCAGGCAAGTTTCAGTCTGTTGAAATTCATTAAATTTATTTCTCGACGAAAGCACGCTCAATAGCATAATCACCCGGATCACCCATACGCGGTGATTCCTTGAGGCCCAGACCGTTGAGGATATTGCACAGATCCGTCAACAAACCGGGGCTGCCACACATCAATGCGCGATCTGTTTCAGGATTGATTTGTGGCAAACCGATATCTGCACACAACTTGCCGCTGACAATCAGATCAGTCAGGCGACCCTGATTATGAAACGGTTCACGGGTCACGGTCGGATAGTAAATCAATTTTTCTTTGACAAACTCACCAAAGAATTCGTTTTCCGGCAGCTCTTTGGTGATGAAATCGTAGTATGCCAATTCACTCACCCAACGCACGCCGTGGGTCAGAATCACTTTGTCGTAACGCTCATACACTTCAGGATCTTTAATAATCGACATGAAAGGCGCGAGCCCTGTGCCAGTAGAAAACAGATACAGATTTTTACCCGGCAACAGATTGTCTTGTACCAGCGTGCCAGTCGGCTTCTTGCTCACCAGCACATTGTCACCTACTTTAATATTCTGCAAACGCGACGTCAGCGGACCATCAGGCACTTTGATGCTGAGAAATTCCAGATGATCATCATAATTGGCGCTAACAATACTGTAAGCGCGCAGCAAAGGACGTCCATTCACCTCCAGACCGATCATGACAAACTGGCCGTTGATAAAACGCAAACCGTCTTCGCGGGTGCACTTGAAGCTGAACAACGTATCGTTCCAGTGATGAACCTCGAGGACACGCTCAACCGTGATATTGGACATCTGACTTCTCTCTACAATTTAACGGATCATACTTGGTAAAACAGGTGCGGAATGATACTCGTGACGAAGCTCACAGAAAACCTCCCCCACACTGTAAAAATAGCCTATCCCATCAGATATTGGCACCGCGATCCTGTGGATCGGGTTCTTTTGGAACCAGTTCGGCATTCCATTCGGAAATCAGCTCTGTGAGTTGCATGATCTGACGCTCCAGACTCTGTAACTCCTGTTCGGTCAACTTCTTGCCAATATAGATCTCCACCTCTTTGCTCTTCTGGGTCAGCGCATGAGTGGGGTAATCCATCTTGTAGACTTCCAGTTGCCAACGCGTGTTGTTGACGACAGTACGGTACAGAGAGAGTTTGGTGGTAAGGGAAAAAACCGAGAAATCAAGCAACTTGCCCAAGCCAGCCAGATCAATGGAAATCAGTAAAGCGCCGTTACAGCCCGGCGTAATGGCCACTGTTGCTGTACGTTTTTTATGGCAGATAATCGACAACGCACCAAAGCTTTGTCCCGGCGTAATTTTGTTCAGCTCACGCGCCCTGTGCTCACTATCGGCATAAACCGACAACTGCCCTTTCAGTAGAAAGAAATAGCGACTGTCCATTTCGCCGGCATTGATAATGGTTTCACCCGCAGCAAGCTCGACAAACTGGGTGCGCTGCATCAACAAACCAAACTGGTCAGGATCATTGAGGCGCATTTCACGCACAAAATTGATGCCACTCAGGAAGTTGTCGGCAACATCCTGAGGGTAATCACGCATGGGGATAACTTTCATTACTAGCCCTTCATCATCGTTTTAGCTGGCAGAACCACGATTCTAGCCGATACTGCCAAGTCTGTTGAGCCTTTCCTACCTAAAACACCTGAAAAATCTTGTGGTTGCGCCAGTGTTTCAACGTCAGTTCAAGGCTAGAATGAACCAAATACAGAGGAAACCCCATGCCACAACAGCATTTAGAGAACCTGATTACCCGCCTGCATGACGAGTTCAGCCCTGGCCAGAATAGCCCTCAACAACAGCAGTTGCTGGATGAGCTGCAGAATCAGCCGATACACCCCTCGGTAAAAGACTCCGCAAACCTGCTATTGGAAAGCCTCGAGGTCGAGCATCCACAGGCGGCCGGCATCTTGCGTGAAATCATTGAGACACTGGGGCGTCTTGGGCTGTAGAAACCAATCCCTGCCTCATCACCAGCAGGGCCGATGCAAAAATCAGCACCGCGCCACCGATGGCATAGTGATCGGGCACTTCATCCCAGAATACCCAACCCAGCAATGCCGCCAGCAACACCGTGAGGTAACTGACCGGCGCAATACGTGCGGCCGGCGCAGAACCGTAGGCCAGTGATAAAAACCACTGTGCTAGCGTATTCACACCACCAATACCTGCTAATAACAACCAGCTGTGTGCGGTGGGCCACTGGGGATGAAACAGAAACGGCAACAATGAAACCAACGCACTGAACGAGGTGAAATAAAATACGACGCACATAGGCGGCTCACTCACCGACAGCTTGCGTACAAATACAAAGGCAAATGCAGTAAATACAGTACAAGACAAACCTACCGGTGCCATCCAGTAAAAAAGTGCACCACCCGGTTTCAACACCAGTGCTACACCTGCCAGCCCCAACAACACCACTGCATAGATTTTGGTGGTAATGGGCTCATGGAGAAACCAGTGCGCAAGCAATGGCACAATCACCGGCGCGGAATAAACAAATAACATTGCATCGGCCAACGCAAAATGTGCCAGCGAATAAAAATACAGATACATGGCTGTGAGGCCGACCGCTGTGCGCGCAATATGCCAACGCATCATGTCAGTACGAAGCACACTGAATCCATTTTTCCGCTGCCATGTATGCAATAGCCACGGCACAAGGGACACTAACCCCACCATGTTGCGCCAGAACACCAACGCATTATTATCGAGTTGTCCAGCAGTCAAACGCACCAATACGCCGGTGACGGCATAACAACAAGCTGCCATCGCGAGATAAAATGCGCCACGCCGTACGTTTATCTTTTGCAAATTCAGCTGTCGCAAATTCAGCCGCCAATCCAGCGCATCACAGTTTCACTGCCAGAAAATGCAACAGGTTGTTTGTCGAGCAATGCGCCGTGCAGGTGCGTGCGCAACAAAGGCAGGGCTTCTTCACGCGGTAAATCCAGCAGATCCGCAATGTGATGTCGCGCCGTATTGCTGAGACAACCGTGTAAAAAGCCGGCAGATGACAACCGCAAGCGCGAGCACGTGCTACAAAACGGCAACGATTCGTTAGCGATAATGCCAAAAAAACCTTTGCCGGGAATCTCGAAGCGCGCCGCCGTTGCATCAAATTCAGCCGCCGTACGCAGATAATCATAGCGCCGCGAAATCAACTCCAGAATCCGGTTCATCGCCACCAGTTCGCGCGAATAATCCGCATTGTTTTGCCAATGCCCCATACGCATCAGTTCGATAAACCGCAATTCGATACCACGATTGATGCAGTAATCCAGCAGCGGCACAATCTGGTCTTCATTTTGTGTGCGCATCGGCACCATATTGATCTTGACCTTGATACCTGCATCCAGCAGCGCATCAATCCCTGCCAACACTGTGTGTAAATCACCACTGCGACAGATTTTCTGGAACATCACCGGATTCAGCGTGTCGAGACTGACATTCATACGCTGAATGCCCGCTTCTTTTATCACGGGCATTTTCTGCAACAGGAATTGGCCATTGGTAGTGATACTCACATCCTTGAGTGGACGCTGCATCGCGCCGCGCAAAAAATCATCA
Organism: Pseudomonadales bacterium; assembly: GCA_035456205.1. Classification (GTDB taxonomy): domain Bacteria; phylum Pseudomonadota; class Gammaproteobacteria; order Pseudomonadales; family UBA7239; genus UBA7239. The sequence goes on along the minus strand of DATIDQ010000182.1, from coordinate 2,322 downwards.
AATTGTGGCGACAGTAATGGTTCGCCACCGGTGATGCGCAATTTATCAATACCCGCCACTTCGATCAGATAATCCAGCGCGGTTAAAAACTGCTGGACACTCAATTCATGGCGCGCTCTGTGCAACTGTTTGCCTTTCGGCACACAGTAAGTACATGCGTAATTGCAGGCAGCAGTGAGACTCACCCGCAAATTGCGGAAAGACCGTCCTTGCGCATCTATCAGCCTGGGCACATGAATCAATTGCGGCTCAACTGCCATCACTTTCTCTTACAACACAAGATTGCGGTTACTGGCTTTGATAAATTCTTTTTTAAGGTCTTCATAGCTGTGTACTGCAGGGTATTGCGGAAATTCCCGAATCACATTGTCCGGCGCGTGAAACAGGATACCGGCATCCGCTTCAGCGAGCATGCCAGTATCATTATAGGAATCACCGGCGGCAATTGTGCGGTAGTAAAGGGTTTTCAGTGACACTATCGTCTGGCGTTTCGGATCGCGTTGACGAATGTGATAATCCACCACGTGACCATTTTCATCCACTTCAAGATTGTGGCAAAACAACATCGGATAGCCGAGTTGTTGCATCAATGGCTGGGCAAACTGATAGAACGTGTCGGAAATAATCACCACCTGGAAACGTTCGCGCAACCAGTTCACAAACTCGATAGCACCAGGCAATGGCTTGAGCTGGGCGATCACTTCCTGTATCTGCGGCAAGCCGTAGCCGTGTTTATCCAGCAGGCGCAAACGCTGCTGCATCAGTACGTCGTAGTCAGGGATATCACGCGTTGTTGCGCGCAACTCCTGAATACCGGTATGGTCAGCAAAAGCAATCCAGATTTCAGGAACCAGTACACCTTCAAGGTCCAGGCAAGCAATTTCCACAGCAATTTTCTCGATAAAAAAACAGAGCAGTCAGTTTATCAGCAAAACTGTTCTCTATAATCACACCCCTACCCGGTGAATGGCGCACTGTGAATATTATCCCACTCGTTGATATGGACTTTCTCTCACCCGGCCATGGCGTGCTGCGGGATGAGCGTGCTCGCCATATCGTGCAGATTCTCAAGAGCCATGTAGGCGACACCCTGCGGGTTGGCCATATCAATGGCTTGTTGGGGACAGCCATCATCACAGCCATTTCAGCCTCTGGCGATGTGCAGCTCTCCATTCTGCTGGATGAACAGACGCCTGCACCGCTGCCCATGACGCTACTGCTTGCCCTGCCACGCCCCAAGATGCTCGGGCGATTGCTACGCGATGTCACCAGCCTCGGCATCAAGAATATCCATCTGTTTCACAGCGAAAAAGTGGAAAAAAGCTATTGGCAAACACCCTCACTGGCGCCGGCTTATGTGCATGACAAACTGATTGAAGGGCTGGCACAGGCACGCGACACACTACTGCCCACGATCCACCAACACCGACAGTTCCGTGATGTTATCGGCCAGGTATTGCCCGACTTGCTACACACCCATACCGGCGTACTCGCCGACCCGTTTTCACGCGGCGCGGATATCGCAACAACCACCAGACCATTAGCGCTGGTGATCGGCCCTGAAGGTGGTTTTACCGAAGTCGAGCGCCAGCAAATACTCGATACCGGTTGCCATCCTCTCTGGTTGGGCAGCCGTATTTTGCGGGTGGAAACGGCCGTACACGTAGCGATCGGCCGTCTGGGTAACAAAATGGATTTACCGTAATGGCAATTGAACTGATTCCCGCCATGAATATTGCACTGATAGAAAAAATCGACGCATTGCTGCCACAAACACAATGCACGAAATGTGGTTATGACGGCTGCAAACCATATGCAACGGCCATTGCCAATGGCGATGCCATCAACAAATGCCCACCGGGCGGCGCAGCAGGTATCAAAAAACTGGCGACACTATTGCAACAACCGGAAGTGCCGCTGGACACCACACACGGTGAAGAACCGCAGCAATTGCTGGTTGCATTTATTCGCGAAGCAGAATGCATAGGCTGCACCAAATGCATACAAGCTTGCCCGGTGGATGCCATTATCGGCGCTGCAAAATTGATGCACACCGTGATTGCAGATATTTGCACCGGCTGCGATCTGTGTGTCGCGCCCTGCCCGGTGGATTGTATCGACATGATTCCGGCTCCGAACCAGCAACCATCACCGCAAGAGATTGCCCCACAAATAACACAAGAGAAAGCCAATTTATCGCGCGAACGTTTCAAGCGCCGCAATCAGCGACTGGAAAAAATAGCCGCCGAAAAATCCGTGCGCAAACAGGCAAAACCGGCAGACAATGCGATTGCTGCCGCGGTAAATGCCGCCCAACAAAAA
>DATIDQ010000181.1:0-7195 GCA_035456205.1 Pseudomonadales bacterium | reverse complement strand
CACTCGCCCACCGCTGGTGACCACTGCACTATTCTTCACGCCAGTACCGGCGTGGAAAATTTTGGCATCTTTCTGTTCGCTGTCCAGACCAGTAATAACATCACCCTTGGTAATCTCACCGGGGTAGCCAGCAGCGGCCAGCACAACACCTAACGCCGGTCGCGGATCCCACTGCGCATCCGCTGTACCCAATGTGCCCGCTAACGCTTGCTCCACCAGTAGAGGCAGTGAAGTGCGTAAACGCAGCATGATGGGCTGGGTCTCCGGATCCCCGAAACGACAATTGAATTCGATGACTTTCGGTGCACCGGCGTTATCAATCATCAAACCGGCGTACAGAAAACCGGTGTACGGATGGCCTTCGGCTGCCATGCCCAGAATAGTGGGCGCTATCACTTCCCGCATAACGCGCTCATGCACAGCCGGCGTTACAACCGGGGCCGGTGAATAGGCGCCCATACCGCCTGTATTGGGGCCAGTATCGCCATCTCCCACACGTTTGTGATCCTGACTGGTGGCCATCGGCAATGCAGTCTTGCCATCCACCATGACAATAAAACTGGCCTCTTCACCATCGAGAAATTCCTCGATCACTACGCGTGCACCGGCAGCACCAAACTTGTTGTCTGCCAACATATCGCGCACAGCATCTTCTGCTTCAGCCAATGTCATGGCGACAATCACACCTTTGCCCGCAGCAAGGCCATCCGCTTTGATAACAATCGGCGCGCCTTTTTCATGCACATAAGCCAGAGCGGGCTCCACTTGTGTGAACACGGAATAAAACGCCGTAGGAATATGGTGTCGCGCAAGAAAATCCTTGGCGAAAGCTTTAGAGCCTTCCAGTTGTGCGGCATATTGTGTCGGACCAAATATTTTTAGTCCTGCCGCAGTGAATGCATCGACAACGCCATTCACCAGCGGCGCTTCAGGGCCAACAATCGTCAGATCAACATTGTCACGGGCAAATGCCACCAACCTTGCATTGTCGAGAATATCCAGAGCAATATTTTCACATTTTTCTTCATGCGCAGTGCCAGCATTACCAGGCGCTACAAACACTTTTTCGACGCGCGCATCCTGTGCGCATTTCCATGCCAGCGCGTGTTCACGACCACCTGAGCCCAGAAGCAGAATTTTCATATCTGATTCCTCAATGACGGAAATGACGCATGCCGGTGAACACCATCGCAATACCGTGTTCATCTGCTGCCGCAATCACTTCTTCATCGCGCATCGAACCACCTGGCTGTATCACGCAAGCGATACCCGCCTTGGCGGCATTATCAATGCCATCACGAAACGGGAAAAAAGCATCGGAAGCCATCACCGCGCCCTGCACCTGCAAACCTGCATGTTCTGCTTTTATGCCGGCAATACGCGCTGAATTAATGCGGCTCATCTGGCCCGCACCGATCCCGATAGTCTGGCGATTTTTTGCGTACACAATCGCATTGGATTTGACATATTTTGCAACTTTCCAGGCAAAGATCAGATCATGGATTTCTGCTTCACTTGGTGCACGCTTTGTCACCACCTTCAGATCAGAATCCTTGATCATACCTGTATCAAGATCCTGCACCAGCAAACCGCCATTCACGCGCTTCCAGTCAAATTGTGCGGCGCGCTTTTCTGGCAATGCGCCACATACCATCACCCGGATATTTTGCTTGGCCGCCAATATTTCTAACGCATCCTCTGTTGCAAATGGCGCAATAATCACCTCGACAAACTGGCGATCAATAATAGCCCGTGCCGTTGCGGCATCCAGCTCACGATTAAATGCAATAATGCCGCCGAACGCTGATTCGGGATCCGTTGCATAGGCGAGGTCGTATGCAGTAGCAATCCCTTCCAGCGAAACAGCCACACCACAAGGGTTGGCGTGTTTTACAATGACGCAAGCAGGTTTGACAAAACTTTTTACACATTCCAATGCCGCATCAGTATCAGCGATATTGTTGTAGGACAGCTCCTTGCCCTGCAACTGTGTGGCCGTCGCAATACCCACTTCCAGTGGATTTTCTTCCACATAAAAAGCAGCACTCTGATGCGGATTCTCACCATAGCGCAAGTCCTGTGCCTTGATCAGTTGCGTATTAAACGTGCGCGGAAATTTATCAACAAATTCACCAACGCGCGCGCCAAGATAATGGGCAATCATGCCATCGTATTGCGCGGTATGCTCGAATGCTTTAACCGCCAGATCAAAACGCAATGCATACGACAATCCATTATGGTCATCCAGATTTTCCAGCACCACGGAATAATCTGCACTATTGACCACAATACCGACATGCTCGTGATTCTTTGCCGCTGCGCGCACCATGGTCGGCCCGCCGATATCAATATTCTCGATAGCATTTTCCAGTGTGCAATCAGGATTGGCGACAGTCTGCGCAAATGGATACAGGTTCACAACAACGAGATCAATCGGAGCAATATCATGCTCAGCCATTACCGCATCATCCTGCCCGCGACGGCCAAGAATACCGCCATGAATTTTGGGGTGTAATGTTTTGACGCGCCCGTCCATCATTTCAGGGAAACCGGTGTAGTCTGACACTTCTGTTACGGCAATATTATTCTCTTTCAATAATTTGAACGTGCCGCCCGTTGACAACAACTGCACATCACGCAGCGCTAATGCACGGGCAAATTCAACAATGCCGGTCTTATCAGAAACAGAAATCAGTGCGCGACGCACCAGTGTTACAGCAGTCATGAAAACCTCGGGTAAAAACTTACTAATAAAAATCCAATGAAAAAGGAGGCGTTATGCCTCCTCATGTTATAGCCGTATACCCTTACAGCATGTCGTACTGTTTGAGTTTCTTGCGTAAAGTTCCTCTATTCAAACCCAACACTTCGGCAGCGCGCGATTGATTATTGCGCGTATATTCCAGCACTACTTCCAGCAACGGAATTTCAACTTCTGCCAATACCATCTGATAAATATCAGACACATCATGGCCATCGAGATGACTGAAATAATTACGCATGGCGCGCTCGACGCAATCACGGATAGTCTGCTGATCCAGGTCAATGCCCTGCGCCAGCTCAGGTTCTGTCGGAGTAACAATCCGCAATGCCATATCGTGTGCACTCATGCAGCCATCACCTCGACAGTCTCCATACCATTCTCTTTGCCCATTATTTTCTCCAACGCCGCTATTTGTTGCGACGCCAGCAATGCGTTATTGAAATCCCGACGCCAATCTGCAGGGAAATCCAGATGCTGGCCATACCAGGCAATGTGCTTGCGCACCATTTTTACACCCTGGCTATCACCATAAAATGCGTGCAGTGCAGTAACATGCTGTAACACAACGGCATATTTTTCAGTGATAGTCATGAAGGGCATTCGTTCGCCATGACTCAAGTAATGCACCATATCGCGCACTAACCAAGGCTGTCCGTGTGCGGCACGCCCCACCATAACAGCAGCGGCACCCGTGTTATCCAGCACCCGACGCGCCTGTTCCGGTGTATTGATATCGCCGTTGGCAATCACCGGAATACTGACCCGCGACACAAGCGCGGCAATGGTATCGTATTCAGCAGGGGCGTGGTATCCGCAGGCGCGCGTGCGGCCATGCAAGGTAATCGCCTGAATCCCTGTTTTTTCAGCCATTTGACCGATAGCAATGGCATTACGGCTGTCCGGACACCAGCCTGTGCGCATCTTTAGCGTGACAGGCACGGAGACCGCCTCTACTACCGCTTGCAGTATCGCCGCCACCAACAGTTCATCACGCAGCAAGGCGGAACCGGCGGCCCGCTTGCAGACTTTTTTGGCCGGACACCCCATATTGATGTCGATGATCTGCGCGCCGCGGTCAACACAAGCGCGCGCCGCTGCAGCCATCATTCCGGGCGCGCTGCCTGCAATCTGTACAACCCTGGGCGCGGCTTCATCCAACAGCCCGGCCATCCGCCACTTTCCTTTGCCGGTGTCCCACAAGCGACTATCAGAAATCAACATTTCACTGGCTGCCAAACCGGCCCCGAATTGTCGGCAAAGTTGCCGAAACGGAAGATCACTCACACCAGCCATCGGCGCCAACACCACACGCGACGGGATACTGTAAGGACCTATCTGCCACATCCTGAAATATTCAGTCGGTCTTGCCGGCGACTTGTAAACTCCAGTTCACCGCTTTTTCACCTGGATTTACAATTTCCAAAGCGATATGCACCGGACGACCGGGCGGTATCATCGCCTGACCACTCAACTCACCGGAAAGATATTCCGCCGGATCAAACCGCCGGCTGGCTACCGGCGTTTTTGCCAGATCGCTGAAATACAATTCCAGTTGCGGGAACGGCTGATCTTGCCCGGTGACGTTGAACAGGATGGCATCCACCGCCAGACCGTCTGTCACTTGTGGATGTTGCCTCACCACCAGATTCTGGATCTTGATATAACGCCAGTTTTCTACGGAGGGAAGTTTACAGCCCGCGATGCCACAAAGAGTTTGCATATACGGGCGAGTCGTATCAGTTTTTGCCAACTTGTTAAAATTAAAACCGACATACTGCACAGCCAGCAGTAACAGCAGCGCTATTGCACCTGCATTCCAGCGCAAAATATTTTTCCAATCTACTTCTTGCCGAGCGCCCACAGAAAGCATTTCAACCGGTAACGGTTCAATATGGGCAATCATTTCTGCGCGGCCATCATTGCCACGATCCGGTTTCGCGCTCCCGACTTCGCGCGCAGCAAACGGATCTGCCTGATCAAAACCGAGATCGCGGCGCGCAGCATCCACATCTACCGGATTGGTAAAATCTGTCAGCACATCGCGAATATTGCCGACCTTGCTGAGATCCAGTACTTCCGGCTTATTTTCCTGCTGCATTTCGGCCAGCAAATCCTTTGCCCAAGCATCATCTGCAGTATCGCCATCATTCATTTTTGATGCGCTATCGTCCAGCAACGCATCGAGATCATTAAAATTTTCATCCAATATTTCATCGAAATGACTGTCTTCCGCCTGATCATTGAAATCATCAAACACACTGCCGTAATCGTCGTCCGGATTCCCGAATTCATTTTTCTTTACGGCCGATTTAGGGGTTATTTCTACTTCATCATCCTCGATATCCAGGTCATCACTGATTCTGTCATCGTCACCAATCTCTTCCAGTTTTTTATGCTGCGGATTTTCAGCAGGCAATTTATTGTCGGCCAACTTGTTTTCAACAACCGGCTTGTTGTCGATATTGACCTTGGGGAGAACAAACGCATGTTCTGAACGCGGTTCAACCGGATTATCAGACGGACGAGGAGAAGCGTTGTTATCAATCGCTGACTGGTCAAACTGGAATTTGCCAACAGGGCTTGCTGACTGTGGTGCTATCGCTGGTGCTGCGGTAGACATATTGTCGGGATTAACCCAATGCTGGCGCGCCTGAAATACCAGCAGACAAGAACCACAGCGCACGGCACCGTTGGCAATTTTCAAATGCTCTTCTGTCACTTTAAAAGAGGTCTGGCACTGTGGGCACCGGGTTACCATATTACTCATTGCGTGTCCTGTCCCTGCCGGTCATGCTCTCGGCTCATCATTACTCATGATGTGTAGTGTAGGCAGGTTTTAAGGCACCTCAAACATTTATTTGATTCGTGACAAGGGAACCTCCTGAACGGCACTAGTCGATACCGTGCCGTTGCGGCACAATGCGCCGGCAGTCCCAACCTGATACGGAGATTTTCCATGAGCACCATCGACTACGATCCCTATTCCCACGAAGCCATGAAAGATCCGTACCCGTTGTACGCTGCCATGCGCAAAGAAGGCAAGCCGCATTTCATGCCCAAATACAACGGTTGGGCGCTAGCGCGCTTCCAGGATATCTGGGATGCCAGTACGAAAGTCGATGACAACGTCACCTTCACCAAGGGCCAGACGCCTGGCCAAGTGCTGTTAGGCGAACCCGTTCCATCCACTTTTATGACCATGGACGCTCCTGAACACCGTAAATGGCGCGGCCTGGTGCGCCATGAATTCACGCCGGAAGGCGTCAAGGAAAGCGAGCAACGCCTGCGCGAGCTGACGCGCGAATTGCTGGCCCCTCTTTTGAAGAAAGGCGAGTTCGATGTTTACAGCGATTTATCCAACCGCGTGACCTGTATCAACGCCGGTTATAACCTCGGCCTGCCGCGCGAAGATGCAGAAAAATGGCGCGCCCTGATCGACGACATGTTGCACCGCGAAGAAGGTCAGGTAGGCGGCGGTTCCGAGCGCAACCAGGCCGCTGCCGGGCAATTGTTCGGTTACTTCGGCCAGTACGTTTACCAACTGCGCACTGACCCGACACTCGCCGCGCGTTACACCAAGATTTTTCTGGAAGCCAGCGTTGATGGTCGCCAACTGAGCGACGAAGAAATGATGTTCTATCTGTTCTCGTTGCTGGTCGTCGGATCAGAAACCACGCCGATCACCGTCGCCGGCACATTCTGGAACCTGGAACAGAACCCGGCACAAAAAGCTGCTGTGTTGCAGGAAATCGCCGCCGGTAAAACCGATCTGGCCCGCAAAGCATTTCTGGAAACTGCACGTTACGACCAACCTACCAATATGTTGGCACGCGTCGCGAAAAAAGATTTCGAATTAAACGGCGCACAAATCAAAGCCGGGCAACCGTTATTGTTTTTATACGCCTCTGCCGAGCGCGATGAAACAGTTTATCCGGATGCAGACAAGTTCGATTTGTATCGCCAACCAACTGAAAAAAGCCTGATGTTCGGTCACGGCGGCCACAAATGTCTCGGCATGCATCTGGGTGTCTTGATGGGCTGCATCCTGGTGGAAGAAATCCTGAAAGCCGTGGGCGATTACACCATCGTTACTAATCAGTGCGAACGTTTGTACGGCGAACATTTGTCCGGCTGGGGCAAAGTCACCATCAAATTCAAAGCGCATGTCTGACACGCTGCCCGGCCTATCCGCCTTTGCTATCTATATCGGCCTCGCGCTGTGGCAAAGGCGCGGCTGGCTCAGTGTACAACCTGACAATCCATCACCGCTGTTTTATGGTTTGGCAACGCTGGCTTTGTGTCTGCACGGATTCAGCGTTTATACCCTGATTGATACAGTGAATGGATTTAATTTTGAATTTTTCCGCGTCGCGTCACTGATATTCTGGGTAATCAACATCACCGTTCTGATCAGTAGTATCAAACTGCCCT
>DATIDQ010000180.1:0-2064 GCA_035456205.1 Pseudomonadales bacterium | reverse complement strand
TTGGCGACGGGAATGGGGTGTGAATCCTTATTGTTGTTCATGCTGGATTGTTGTTCATGGCGGTTCACCTTGTATTCTCCCGACAGAATCTATCATGACAGAGCTGCGCAGCGGTGCTGATTCGACAATCAGCTGATATATGCGGTGGATACAACTTGCCGAGCGGGTAAGGCTGACACAAAATGAAGGGAATGCTGACTGGAGTTGCCTTCAATGCAACTGAGCCGTTTTACTGACTACGCTGTGCGTGTGCTGATCTATGCTGCCATGTTTCCTGATCGTCTGGTCACGCTGCAGGAAATATCGGATTTCTATGACATCTCACTGGCTCACCTGCGCAAGGTGGTGCACAAACTCGGCAAACTGGGTTACCTGAAAACGTATCGTGGCAAGCATGGCGGCGTGCGCTTGCAACGCCAGCCAGGCGAGATCAACGTGGGGCAGGTAGTCGGTGAGTTTGAAGGCCGTAAACACATGATCGACTGTGTAGGGCTGAAATGCGTGGTGCTCCCTGCTTGCGGTTTGCCCGGTGTACTCAAACGTGCACAGCAATTGTTTTATCAGGAACTGGAAAAATACTCGTTGGCTGATGTGATCATCAACGAGCGCATTCCTGTGGTGCTGGACGCGGCGGCAAAACGTAAAAACATAAAAGTTAAAATGGTTGGAGATTAAAAAATGTCAGATACGATTTTCGGCAAGATTATTCGCGGTGAAATTCCCACACCGCGTGTGTACGAAGACGAACACTGCATTGCGATCAAAGATATCCACCCGCGTGCACCTGTGCATTTGCTGGTGATTCCGAAAAAAGCGATTCCACGTCTGGCCGACACGCAGGCCGAAGACCAGTCGTTGCTCGGCCATCTGCTGCTGGTGGCGCGCCAGCTGGCCAAAGAACACGGTGTAGAGGATTCGTTTCGCCTGCTGATCAACAACGGCGAGGGTGCAGGCCAGACCGTCTTTCACCTGCATTTGCATATTCTCGGTAACGATAAATACTCAGAGTCTGATATGAATCACGGATAACAGGTGAACGCCTGACGCAGCCGGCGCGTATAATTGCGGCCTTGTTGTTCCTGATGTGTGATTGCTCATGACTGTCCGTACCCGTATAGCTCCATCCCCCACTGGTGACCCCCATCTCGGCACCGCGTATATCGCGCTGTTCAATCTGTGTTTTGCGCGGCAGCACGGTGGCCAGTTCATCCTGCGTATTGAAGATACCGACCAGGCACGCAGCACGCCGGAATCTGAAAAAGCCATCCTGGACTCCTTGCGCTGGCTCGGTCTGGATTGGGATGAAGGCCCGGATGTGGCCGGTCCGCACGGCCCGTATCGCCAGAGTGAGCGCATGCATATCTACAAGGATTACGCGCTGGAGCTGATCAACAAAGGCCACGCGTTTTATTGTTTTGCCACCGCAGAAGAGCTGGACCAGATGCGCGCGGAACAGATGTCGCGCGGTGAAACGCCAAAATACGATGGCCGCAGCCTGAAGCTCACGCAAGCGGAAGTGGAACAGAAACTCGCAGCTGGCGAGCCTTACGTTATCCGCATGAAAATTCCGCAAGAAGGTCAGTGCGACATTGATGACTTGTTGCGCGGAAAAATCGTGATCGATTGGCAACAAGTGGATATGCAAGTGTTGATGAAAGCCGATGGTATGCCGACCTATCATCTGGCGAATGTGGTTGATGATCATTTGATGGCGATTACACACGTGATTCGCGGTGAAGAGTGGATCAATTCCGCACCGAAACATATTCTGCTATATCAGTATTTCGGCTGGGATGTGCCAGTGTTTTGTCATTTGCCGTTGTTGCGCAACCCGGATAAATCCAAGCTCAGCAAGCGTAAAAATCCGACCAGCATCAACTATTACCGCCGCATGGGTTACATGCCGGAAGCGCTGTTAAATTATCTGGCGCGCATGGGATGGTCGATGCCGAACGAGGAAGAAAAATTTACGCTCGATGAAATGTTCGCCAACTTTGATCTGAAAACCATCACGCTCGGTGGCCCGGTATTTGATATCGAAAAACTGGATTGGCTCAATGGTCG
>DATIDQ010000179.1:0-6328 GCA_035456205.1 Pseudomonadales bacterium | reverse complement strand
CATTACGTTATAGCCCTCTAACAGAAGCGCCTGAGTTCGTCAGTTTTTTGAAAGATAATATTGGTGATGGTCGTGTGTTGAATATAGGCCAGCAGGGAACGTTGTATCCGGAATACGGTGCCATGTACGGTATCAAGCAAGCGGACACTCAAAACCCCGGCCTCTTTCCCTGGTATGAGAAGTTTTTTGAAACCTACTTTGGTAATGATACATTTATGTTTCTTGCGCTAGATGGGGCGTCTAACAAAAAGCGTAAAAAATCATCACGCAAGGAAAACACGCTTGATGAACAGGCGCTGGATGTAGCGAGTATAAAATATATTCTGGTGGAAGATGGCGCGAAGTCATATCTGGATTTTTTGCACAGTAAAAACTACCCAGTGGTTTATCAGAAAGAAGGGCTATCTATTTTTGAGAATGTTGATTACGTGCCATCTGTATCTTTGGCGCCCGCATCGATGGGTGAAAAGCTGGATGCCACCCGTTTAAGTGGCCGGGTCAATACCTTGTCTTATCGCAACACGGAAGTAATCATTGAAACAGAAACAGATGCTCCTGTGACGCTTGTCTTGTCGGATGTCTGGCATCCGGCATGGAGGGCTACTGTGGATGATTTTCCGGTTGATGTCACTCGTGTGAATGAAGCTTTTCGTGGTATTTCATTGTCAGCCGGCAAGCATCGCGTGCGCTTTTATTATGATCCGCCTGCCTTGCGTTATGGTATTTATGCAATGATGGCTGCTGCTTTTGCAATGTTGCTTCTACTGGCTTCGTACGGTTGGCAAAGGAGGAACTCCTGATGAAAGATGAAGATCTCACGCCAGAGCAGTTTAATATCTGTCGGGAAAAGGGTACCGAGCGAGCATTCACTGGCAAATACTGGGACTGTAAACAGGACGGTATTTATCAGTGTATATGTTGCGACCAGGCCTTGTTTGATAGTAAAACCAAATATGATTCTGGCAGTGGTTGGCCGAGTTTCTGGCAACCGGTTAGCAGCAGTGTCATCAGGGAAAACAGGGATACCGCCCACGGTATGGTTCGTACCGAGGTAGTGTGCAGTAGCTGTGAAGCGCATCTGGGGCACGTGTTTTCCGATGGGCCGGCACCCACCGGTTTGCGTTACTGTATCAACTCTGCTTCATTGAATCTGGCTGAACGTAAGGATGGTTTGTGATGAGTAACGTATTTGATTTTTCAGCAATAACAATTGATGGCCAGCAGATGGATTTGTCAGCTTACAAAGGTAAGGTGTTACTGATAGTCAATACAGCGAGCAAATGTGGTTTCACGCCACAGTACAAAGGCTTGCAAAAAATGTTCGAGCAATACACAGGTCGCGGCTTTGAAGTGTTGGGTTTTCCCTGTGATCAGTTCGGTCATCAGGAGCCGGGTAGTGAGGCCGATATAAACAGCTTCTGTGAAATGAATTTTGGTGTCAGCTTCCCTCTGTTTGCCAAAATTGATGTCAATGGTAAGGATGCGCACCCGTTGTTTGCGCATCTCAAATCGGAAGCGCCCGGTTTGTTGGGCAGTGAAGGTATCAAGTGGAACTTCACCAAGTTTCTGGTCAATCGGGAAGGTGGTGTGGTATCTCGCTATGCCCCGGCTACGTCACCGGAGTCCATTGCAAAGGATATTGAGGCCCTGCTGTAGGTCTTTTCTGCAGGTAGGCATTGCCGACATCCCCGTTTACAATGCGCGCCACCTTTTCATGCTCATCAGACAGGGGCGACCATGGCCGCAGCAAAAAGCAGATCAGCCGGTAAATCAGGCATCAAGAAGGTGGTATTGGCCTATTCCGGCGGCCTGGACACCTCCATTATCCTCAAATGGCTGCAGGAAGAGTATGGCTGCGAAGTCGTGACGTTCACTGCGGATATCGGCCAGGGTGAGGAGCTGGAGCCGGCACGTGCCAAAGCCAAAGCCATGGGTATCAAACAAATTTATATTGATGATTTGCGTGAAGAATTTGTGCGCGATTTTGTATTTCCGATGTTCCGTGCCAATGCGATTTATGAAGGTGAGTACCTGCTGGGCACATCGATTGCCCGCCCGTTAATTGCCAAACGTTTGATCGAAATTGCCAACGAAACCGGTGCGGATGCCATCTCGCATGGGGCGACTGGCAAAGGTAATGATCAGGTGCGTTTTGAATTGGGCGCTTATGCATTGAAGCCGGGTGTGAAAGTGATTGCGCCATGGCGTGAGTGGAGTCTGACATCGCGTGAAACGCTGATGGCCTACGCGAAGAAACACAAAATCCCGGTTGATTTTGCCAAGGCTGGTAAAAAATCACCGTACTCGATGGATGCCAATTTACTGCACATTTCTTACGAGGGTGGCGGCCTGGAAGATCCATGGTGGGAGCCGGAAGAAGATATGTGGCGCTGGACGGTGTCACCGGAAAAAGCGCCGGATCAGCCCGAGTACATCGAGCTGACGTACAAGAAAGGTGACATCGTTGCGATCGACGGCAAAAAATTATCACCGGCAAAAGTATTGGCCAAGTTGAACCAGTTGGGCGGCAAACACGGCGTTGGCAGGCTGGATCTGGTCGAGAACCGTTACGTCGGTATGAAGTCACGTGGTGCATATGAAACACCGGGTGGCACTATCATGTTGCGCGCACACCGTGCGATTGAATCGATCACGCTGGATCGTGAAGTGGCGCATCTGAAAGACGAATTGATGCCGCGTTACGCCAGCCTGATTTATAACGGCTACTGGTGGAGCCCTGAACGTTTGATGCTGCAAAAAATGATCGACGATTCGCAGCAATACGTGAACGGTGTAGTGCGTGTGAAGTTGTACAAAGGCAACGTGACTGTTGCCGGGCGCAAATCGGATGATTCCATTTTTGACGCGACAATCGCCACGTTTGAAGACGATGGTGGCGCATACAATCAGAAAGATGCAGAAGGTTTCATCAAGCTGAATGCCTTGCGTTTGCGTATTCAGGCCGGTAAAGGGCGGAAAATCCTGTAAAGATTTTCCTGTTTGCCGTCAGACTTTTTTTTCTACCAGCGCGGCAACGGCGGCCAACGCTTCCGGATCCTGTTCTTTCAGTTTGTTCGCAATAGTGTGCTGGAAGAAATAGCGGAAATCCGGATGTTCCTGCGCGCTGTACAGACTGTTGTCGCCCGGCAACACGGGTGTGTGGTGCGATTTACTGTTGTCGATCAGCATGGCGTGAATTTCGCCATTGCACAGCAGTTGCCAGCTGATCACTTCAGTCAGTAACAATGTGTTAGGCAGTTTGGACGTCAGTACCGCGTGTGTACCGATGTTGTCCGGAATTTCCTGCAACACTTCTTCAGAATGGCTGCAGTGGAACTGGTAATAACTGGCGCTGGTTTCCAGCTCGATAATCTTGTGTTCTGGTGCATCAAAGAAAATTTCGTCGATACCCGGGTCGTAATAACCCTCAAAATGGCCTTCCAGCGGATCTTCGATTTCAGGGCAGGGCACTATGTTGGTCATCCAGGGCACTAGACCGACCACTTCACCGTTATCGCGTAAGCCCCAGCAGAGAATTCGTAGAGAAAAATATTTGCCGGGATGGGATTTGTTGCTGTAGAGCATTTCCAACCCGTCCAACTCGGCAGACAGCCGAATAAAAGGCGATTTGGCCAATTCACTAAGGGGTTTGCGGGAAAAGAGGTCGATGACATTGTCTGGTTTGTCAGAACCAGATTCAGGATGGGTAGGCGTACTCATGGACTACCTCCACCGGGCGGAACTGTAAACGGCTACACGGATGTGAATAGCCCTGTAAAATGTCACCCGTTCGCTTTTACAGTATCGATTATTTTGCAAAACCACAATACCTGCCACCAAAAAAGAATATGACCACTATATGCAGTCACTTTTAGCTAATTCAAGTCTGCCTTCTGCTTGCGATATCGAGGGCGTGTTCAATACAGTATTTGCCGACAGTCTGAATACCGTGTTGATCGGTGGAGCGTCTGAACCCTGCTACCGGCCGGCGGATATCCATGATTCACGCCACAGAATTTTCTATCGCGAGGATTTCGTATCGAGCAGCCTGCATGAAAGCGCGCATTGGTTAGTGGCTGGCCCGGAGCGTCGCTTGCTGCCGGACTGGGGCTACTGGTATGCGCCAGACGGCCGCGACGCGGATCAGCAAAGCGCATTCGAGCGGGTAGAAGTGAAACCGCAGGCGCTGGAATGGTTATTACACATTGCCTGT
Organism: Pseudomonadales bacterium; assembly: GCA_035456205.1. Classification (GTDB taxonomy): domain Bacteria; phylum Pseudomonadota; class Gammaproteobacteria; order Pseudomonadales; family UBA7239; genus UBA7239. Next base: position 2,115 of record DATIDQ010000179.1, on the reverse strand, counting down.
GGCTTACGATTTCAGGTGAGTCTGGACAATTTGAGTGGAGCGGCGGGTACAGGCGATGCATTCAAGGATCGTGTATACGAACAGGCCAGTGCCAATCTACATCTTGGTGTAAATGAGCGGGTACAAAAACTGTATGAGGCGTTGAGCACCGCATTTTATGGGCCAAGGTTTTCTTCTGTGTGTTTATCAAGGGCGGATCTGGATTGAAAATTGTAGCCGATGAAAATATTGCCTATGCCCGACATTTTTTTGCCGCGATAGGTGAGTTGATCCTGTTGCCCGGGCGTTCTATTTGCCGTGCTGATGTGCAGGATGCAGACATCCTGCTGGTGCGATCCGTGACCTCTGTAAACCGTGAGTTACTGGTAGGTACAGCTGTGCGTTTTGTCGGCAGTTGTACGATTGGCACAGATCATATTGATACAGCATGGTTGGCAGAAAATAATATTCATTTTTCCTATGCTCCTGGCTGTAATGCGCAAGCTGTAGTGGAATATGTTTTGTCCGCATTGTTGGCTTTGGAAGTGGATGTTTCCGTGAGCAAGGTGGGCATTGTCGGTTGCGGTAATGTTGGAGGTCGCTTGTTGCGTCACTTGCAGAATACCGGCGTTAATGTGGTGGGTTGTGATCCTTTTCTGGCGGATAGTGATTTGCCACTGGTTGAGTTTGAAAAAATACTGGCGTGCGATGTAATTTGCCTGCACACACCGCTGACAAAAACTGGTACACATCCAACGTTTCACCTGTTTGATCAAGCTGCCATTAACCAACTGAAGCCAGGCGCTGTTTTGTTGAACGCCGGACGCGGGGCAGTGATTGATAATACTGCTCTGCTACAACGGATGGAAAACTACAATGATCTGCGTGTGGTGTTGGACGTATGGGAAAATGAACCGGTGATCAATGGTGATTTATTGGTACATGTTGCTATAGGCACGCCGCATATCGCTGGGTACAGTGCCGAAGGTAAATTGCGTGGTACTGAAATGGTGTACGAAGCTTTGTGTCATTTTCTCGGGTGTCAGCAGGTGGTAGCGCCGATAGCGCTAACTGGCAATACGCGCCCGTATGCCATTTTTGCGGATGACGCTGCACTGCGCGAGCAATACCCCATTGATGGCGCATTGGCTTTTGACCGGTTGCGCAAACATTACAAGCCGCGTCGTGAGTGTTTACCGCAATGATGCCTATGCCGCCTTTGCAACGCTACCAACAGGACCTGCTGCGACCGGATTTTGTCGCTGATCCCGCCCAGAAAATGGCGGTTGAACACCTGCAGCGTCTTTACGATGATCTGATATCCCGTTCTGGAAAAAGCGGTTTTTTGTCCAGTGTTTTCCGGCGTAAAAAGGAACCTTGTAAAGGTCTGTATTTTTGGGGCGGCGTTGGGCGAGGCAAAACGTATCTGATGGATACTTTCTTCGAAGCGCTGCCGTTTGAGAAAAAACTGAGGCTGCACTTTCACCGCTTCATGCGCCGCGTGCATCAGGAAATCCGCACATTAAAAGATCAGGATAATCCGCTGGATATTGTTGCAGACCGTCTGGCTGGCGAAGCGTGCGTGTTGTGTTTTGATGAGTTTTTTGTGTCGGATATTGCAGACGCCATGATTCTCGGCAACCTGATGGAAAAGTTGTTTGTGCGCGGTGTGAGCCTGGTTGCGACATCCAATATTGTGCCGGATCGCCTTTATGAAAACGGCTTGCAGCGCGAACGCTTTCTACCTGCTATCGCTATTCTTAAACGACACGTTGATGTGCTGAATGTAGATGGAGGCACGGATTATCGACTGCGCACACTAGAGCAGGCTGAGTTGTACCACTGGCCACTGGATGCTGCCGCCGATGAAATACTGGCCAGCAGTTTTACTGCGTTATCGCCTGTGCCCGGGCGGGAGAATGTGGAGTTGGAAGTGGAAGGGCGCACAATCCGTGCACGCAAGGTAGCGGATGATGTGGCCTGGTTTGATTTTGCGGCGTTGTGCGACGGGCCGCGTTCCCAGAATGATTACATTGAGTTGGCACGTGAATACCACACGGTCCTGATTTCGAATATTCCAGCTCTACACAAGGGGATTGACGACCAAGTGCGTCGCTTTATCAATCTTGTTGATGA
>DATIDQ010000178.1:0-6551 GCA_035456205.1 Pseudomonadales bacterium | reverse complement strand
ATTGCGGCAATCAAAGCTGCAACGCCAGCGCTCCAGCGGGATGCGGCACCGGTGCTTTCCTATGCTGATGCCGTTGAGAAAGCGATGCCGGCAGTCGTCAATGTTTTTACTCGCAAAAATACACCGCTATTGCAGAAACTGCTCGAAGGGAATATTTCAAAACAGGAGCGTGTTGAAGGTTCATTGGGTTCCGGTGTTGTGGTGCGGTCAGATGGCTATGTGCTGACCAATTATCATGTGATTGCTGATGCAGATGAAATTCTGGTGAGTTTGCGCGATGGCCGTGACGCAGAAGCTGAACTGGTAGGTATGGACAGGGAAACGGATCTTGCAGTGCTAAAGATTAATTTGCCGGATCTGTCCTCGATTAGTTTTGGTGATCCACAGCATGCACGAATTGGTGATGTCGTCTTGGCCATTGGCAACCCTTTCGGCATCGGGCAGACGGTGACACAAGGTATTATTTCAGCAGCTGCACGTTATGGTCTTGAGTTGAGTATTCAGGAAAATTATTTGCAAACGGATGCAGCGATTAATCAGGGTAATTCAGGCGGGGCATTGGTTGATGCCACAGGTAATCTGATCGGCATCAATACAGCGATTCAAAGCCCGACAGGTGGTTCGGTGGGCATTGGCTACGCGGTTCCTTCCGATACAGCGCGTAAAGTGCTGGATGACATTGTGCAATATGGGCATGTCGTGCGCGGGTGGATCGGTATTGAATCACAAGCTCTGCCGGAATATTCAGCACGTCGTTTAGGTTTGACACCGGGACAAGGGATTGTTGTACGTAATATTTATCGGGATGGCCCTGCAGCATTGGCCGGTTTGTTACCGGGCGATGTCATTACCCATTTTGATGATGTGCCAGCCACGGCCACGCGTTCAGGCATGAAGCGAATTGCTCATGCGCAGCCGGGAGAAAAAGTGGATGTGCGTTTCTTGCGTGGTAATCAGGCTGGTGTTGCTGCTATCACTATTGGAGTTCGCCCGGCCAGCTGATTTTATTTAAGAGAAAGGGGCAGGCCAGCAACAACCAGCGTGACCTTATCGCAATTTTTCGCCAATGCCTGGTGCAATCTTCCTGCTTCATCGACAAAGCGTCGTGACAGAGGATCAGCTGCAACAATACCTGTGCCCACCTCGTTGCTGACAAATATAATATCGCCTGACAAATCGGGCAGTATGTTCAGCAAAGCTGCATGTTCACGCTGAAAACTCTCTTCGTCAGATAACAGCAGGTTTGTGAGCCAGAGTGTGAGGCAATCTACCAATATACAGCGATCATTTGCTGCTTCGCGTTGCAACGTTGCCGCCAGTGCTAATGGTTCTTCAACGGTGATCCAGTTGCCAGTACGTGATTGTTGGTGATGGACAATCCTCGCGTGCATCTCGTCATCCAGCGCCTCGGCTGTCGCGACATAAATCAAATTTTTTCCGGTAATCATTGCCTGTTTTTCAGCAAAATGGCTTTTGCCGGAGCGAGTGCCACCAAGAATCAGATGTTTCATTGCGTAGCCTTGGGTTGGTTAAGCTGTAGTATTGCTTCAAGGTTTTGCATGGCGGTTTCAGCGACAAGGTGATTGCCTTTTGCTGTTGCATGCAGGTCAGGAAAAAAATACTCATTTCCTTCCCCTTTAGGGGTTTGCAATTCTGCAAAAGCAGCGCTGATATCAATAAAATCCTGGTACTGATTCTTTGATACGGCTTCTTTTGTCATCTTGTTTGCTTGCTTGTAGTAACCTTTGTTTGCAGCATAGGTAAGAAAAATAATGCGCTGCTTGCTCTTTTCTGCATAGCTCATCAGTTTTCCAAAATTTTTCTGTATGTTTTCGTCCGGATTGAATATGTCATTCTGGCTTCTCATGGTCATTGAGTAATCCAGATGAAGATTTTTATAATCAATGGTAGCCGGTTTGTCTTTTGCAGACTCTTTTTGTTTTGGGTCTGATGTGGTCACTGTTTTTAATTCGTTTTCATCAATGGGTTCTCTCGTGATAAGGCAGTACGCGCGATAAATTTTTGAGTGGGACTTTACCCACTGAAAAATATTCCATGGCTGATCAGTAAGGCTGTTTTCTGCGCCTGTAATTGGCAATGTCCAGCTGTCATTTGTGCCAATCATCACCATAATGAAGTCGGGGTGAAGCGTATCAACAACCTCTTCGATATTGGCGACAATGCGTGAAGAGTTCGCGCCGGGGTAACCGAGGTTGATGACTTCTATCTGCTGGTTTTTGTGGGAGGCATTCCAGAGAGTCTCAAGTTGCTTGGGGTAGGAGTCCTTGCTGTCCAGATAAAGGCCATAGGTGTTGGAGTCGCCCATGGTCACGATGCGCAAATGGGAAGTCAGCCATTGTTCCTGATGATTATTGGTAAAGAAATGCTGGTTGATAAAGCTGCCGGTCTGTAGAGTGATTTCGAGTAACAAGATGCTGGAAACTGGCAGAACCAGTAACCAGTACAGCAAGGATTTCGACAGGTTTACCGTTTTCATTCTTTTAAACGCTTGTATTTCATACGTGTCGGTTGTTTGTCGCCCATGCGCATTTTGTGATCAGCCTCGTATTCGGTATAGGTGCCTTCAAAAAATATTGCGCTGCTGTCACCTTCAAAAGCAAGAATATGCGTGCAGACGCGATCAAGAAACCAGCGATCGTGTGAAATCACCATGGCGCAGCCAGGAAAGTTCAGTAGAGCGTCCTCCAGGGCGCGCAAGGTTTCAACATCGAGATCGTTTGATGGCTCATCGAGCAAAAGAAAATTGCCGCCTTCTTTTAATGTACTTGCCAGTTGCAAGCGGCCGCGTTCTCCGCCGGATAATTCACCTACACGTTTCTGCTGATCTGAGCCTTTAAAGTTGAAACGGCCCAGATAGGAGCGTGACGGTACTTCATAGTTGCCGATTTTTATGATATCGAGGCCGTCAGAAATCGCTTCCCATACGGTTTTGTTGTTGTCGAGTTTTTCTCGTGACTGTTCAACAAAAGCGACTTTTACAGTGTCGCCCAGTGTGATGGTGCCACTATCCGGTTTTTCCTGGCCGGTGATCATTTTGAACAATGTTGATTTTCCTGCGCCGTTACCGCCGATGATGCCAACGATTGCACCTTTCGGTACAGAAAATGACAAATCATTGATCAGCATGCGATCGCCAAAAGATTTGCTGACATGCTCCACTTCCAGCACTTTGTCGCCGAGACGTGGGCCGGGTGGAATATAGATTTCGTTAGTTTCGTTGCGTGTCTGGAATTCCTGCGTGTTCATTTCTTCAAAACGGGCAAGACGAGCCTTGTTTTTGGCGTGACGGCCTTTCGGATTCTGTCGCACCCATTCCAGTTCGCGCTCGATAGTTTTCTGTCGTGCATTTTCTGAACGTTCTTCCTGCAGCAAGCGTGCTTCTTTTTGTTCCAGCCAGGAGGTGTAATTGCCCTCATAAGGAATACCGCGGCCACGATCGAGCTCCAGAATCCAGCCGGCAGCGTTATCGAGGAAATAACGGTCGTGTGTTATTGCCACCACGGTGCCGGAAAATTCTGTGAGGAAATGCTCCAGCCACGCAACAGATTCTGCATCAAGGTGGTTGGTCGGTTCATCGAGCAATAACATATCCGGGCGCGACATCAACAAGCGACATAGCGCTACACGTCGACGTTCACCGCCGGACAGTTTGGTGACATCGGCATCCCATGGTGGCAGACGCAAGGCATCGGCAGCCACTTCCATCTTGTGTGCGAGATTGTGGGCATCCCATGCCTGGATAACATCTTCCAGTTCGGCCTGTTTTTTTGCCAATGCATCAAAGTCGGCATTCTCTTCGGCATAAGCTGCATAAACGGCATCTAACCCCTGCAGCGCATCCAGCGGGACACGCAGGCCATCTTCTACATTGCCACGTACGTCCTTGGCAGGATCCAGTTCGGGTTCTTGCGACAGGTAACCGATTTTCAGGTCGGGCATCGGGCGTGCTTCGCCGATAAAGTCTGTATCCACCCCGGCCATGATTTTTAACAGGGTGGATTTACCAGAGCCGTTCAGTCCCAGTACGCCGATTTTGGCACCCGGAAAAAAGGAGAGAGAGATATCTTTCAGGATTTCGCGTTTCGGCGGTACGACTTTGCCAAGGCGATTCATGGTGAAAACATACTGGGCCATAGGAAAATCTCGGTGGATAGCAGAACAATGAAAGGGGAATGTGGCGGGCAAGGTAACGCAAGCTGCTTTAGTGTGCAATTGTAGCCCACAGCTCTGTGCGTACAGCCACCAGCTGGTCTTGCAATGATGATGTGTGGCCTTGCTGGACAAAAACAACTGTGTAGCCATGCCGCGCCAACATCTCTGTTGTTTCGGGAATCAGGTGATGCCACCACAAATCAAAAATAATATCGGCTGGTTGAATATTGCACTGTTGTTGTAATGCCCCGGATTTCTTTAGAAAAAATACCGTGCTTAATCCATCAAGCCCTTGTTGTGCGCGGGGAAGATCGCGTGTTATGGCGCACTCTGTCAGTTTGCGATCGATCAGAGCATTGCGATCTGTAAAACGGATTTTTCCGGGGTATTGCAGCGATACATGGTAAGGAATCATGCCCATCTGGCCGCTCATGATCGTGATACCGCCGGGTTGCCGTTGTAGTAGTTGTGATAGCAGCGGCTGCAAAAATTCCAGTGTGGGAATATTGGAAAGGTTATCTGGCGAATGCAATTCGAAAAAACTGTAAGGTGATGTTATGTGCGTTTGCCTGTCTGCAATCATATTATTGATACTGGTTATATGGCTGTATGCCAGCGAAATAAGCCCTGTGATATTCAACACAGTGATAGTCACCATGGCTCGAGTAAAGGACTTTGCTGGCAGCAATATAGAAAAACTGTATGAAATAGTCATGGCGGCGAGCGGGATGATGTATACCCAGAGTCGTCCCGCTGGCATCCAGTCGCCACCCATCAAAATAATTAATGCGCTATAACCAATGACAGCAATACTCATACTGATCAGCGCAGTAGAGACTTGATGTCGCCAGGCGCGCCACATGATGTGTATGGAAGCAAAGATGCCGATCAGGACGGGCAGGGTTGTCCAGGGATGGGTAATCATTTGTGCGACGTACTGGAGTCCGTTGTGAATAGCCGTCAACGTGATGCCAGAGGATTTTGCTGTAACAGGTTGTGGAAACCAGTCACCAAAATACCAATGTCGCCACAGGCTGATACTCATCGCACAGGCAAGAGAGATAATACAAACGACGATAACAGTTTTTATTTGCGATTGTTTTCTTGAAAAAAGAAAAACACTGGTGGAGATTGTCAGTGCTGGTGCAAATAAAACCATTTCAGGGCGAACCATTTGTAAGCCGGTTCCCGCTGCAATTATCAACAGGATGTTGCGCCAGTGGCAGTTTTGCAGACACTCAGCCAACAGTAATATATATGTCAGTAATAATAGTGCAGCCAAGGGCGCTTCCAGCCCTGCGAAATTCCAGTACACAAAACTGCTGGTACTGGCGCACAGCATCACCGGCCATGTCTGGAGGCGCTGTCGAATAGCAAAAATATTGAGCAATAGGAGGCAGAGTAAACCGGCCAGCATAGGAATAACGCGACCTGCTGCCACGGCACTCATGCCGGTGATTTTTGACAGTAGTGCGCCGAGAATCACGTGCAGCAATGAAGAACTTTGTTCGATGCGTTCGAGATTGTAATTCAGTATTTCAGATTGGTTGGCCAACATGTGGCTGGCAAAGTAGGTGATGTGGGCGTCATCAATGCCCGTGGAAAACTGTAATGAAAATCCACTCACTCCCAACACGGCAAAGGCGGCTAGTAATAGTGGCCATGCTGATGGTTGCTGCTGGTGGATATTCAATGCGTCAGCGCCGTATCCAGCCAACCATGGAATCCCACAAACTGCCAGTTCCCTGTGCCGGGGGTTGCTGGGTAATGATGGCGATGGTCGTGTTATCACGCCCGCCACTGGCCAGTGCTTCCCGCAGCAGCGATTCTGCAGCGATTTCAATATTGGCACTGTTGGCCAGCACAGCACTGATCTGTCCGTCTTCCAGTTCGTCGGTCAAGCCGTCACTGCACAGTAACAGCCATTGGCCAGGCTGCCAGTCTCGCTCAACGGTATCCACGGTGACATCCGGCATTTCAAGCGAGCCAAGGCATTGGGTAATGACATTCTTGTCCCGATGATTAATCGCTTCTTCCGGTGTAATGGCGCCCGCTTTTACCAGCATCTGCACGTAAGAGTGATCGGTCGTCAATTGTTCGAGTGTACCGTTGCACTCGCCGGTACGCGTCCATAGATAGGCGCGGCTGTCACCGACCCAGGCTATACGGTAGTGCGTTATGGTGGAGTGAACGGCGACTACGGTTGAGCCCATGCCCTTGGCGCCACGGCCTTTGAGCGTGCCATTAAGAATATTGTGGTGGGCATTCTGGATAGCTTCGGTAATATCCTTGCCTTGCCGGATTTTTCGGGCAATGGATTCAATGGCAATCGCGCTGGCAACTTCACCAGCTTCATGGCCGCCCATGCCATCGGCAAC
>DATIDQ010000177.1:0-14153 GCA_035456205.1 Pseudomonadales bacterium | reverse complement strand
CAGGCAACGTCTGGGACAAATGGGTGATGCTGTGTACTGGCTCGAAGGTGACATCACAGCACTAACGCTACCTGAACAAATCTATGACATCTGGCATGACCGTGCTGTGTTCCATTTCCTGATCCATCCGGTAGACCGCCACGCTTATGTTGAACAGATGAAGCGCGCAATAAAACCAGGCGGGCATGTAATTATTGCCGCCTTTGCACCAGACGGCCCCACCGAGTGCAGCGGCCTGCCTGTTGTGCGTTATGCGCCAGACACCCTCAAGAACGAATTGGGCGTGGAGTTTTCGTTGATCGAATGCATTGAAGAAAACCACATCACACCAACAGGACGCATGCAGTATTTCAACTACTGTCATTTTATTTACGAAAAATCAGCATGAAAAATACTATAGAAACTGCATCGCTGCGCATTGGCGAACTGTCCCAAGCTACCGGCATTGGCCATGAAACTATCCGCTACTACGAAAAAACCGGATTGCTGCCCGCGCCCACCAGACGTGGTAACGGCTACCGAACTTACGGGGCATCACACCTTGAGCGGCTAGCTTTTATCCGGCATTGCCGTGCGCTGGATATTTCCCTCGCCGATATAAAACGCTTGCTGAAATTTATCGATCAGCCTTCTGCTGATTGCGGTGATATTAATCGACTGATTGACGCGCAACTGAGCCGTGTGCGTGCACGATTGAAAAGCATGCAAGCACTGGAGCAACAACTCACTGTGCTGAGTAGCCGATGCGATGAAAATCACTCTGCAAACGAATGTGGCATCTTGCATGAATTGGTGGCAGCCGCGCACGGTGAAGCGTGTGCGTGTCATGAAGGTGGATTGCATGAATAACAAATTGCAGAACGGTGTATTCGCAGCATTGGCTGCTGCCGCACTATTTGGTGCAAGCACACCATTGGCAAAATTGTTGCTGGCACAAGTCAGCCCATGGTTATTGGCTGCATTGCTTTATCTCGGTTCAGGTATCGGTTTGTGGATAGTGCGTTTTTTCTCGCATGAGTCAACCGTACATCTTGAGCGCGGTGATTGGCGTTGGCTGGCTGGAGCAATTGTGTCGGGAGGCATGATCGGCCCTGTACTATTGATGATAGGACTGACGGCGATGCCAGCATCCGGCGCATCGCTATTGTTGAATGCTGAAAGTGTTTTTACTGCATTGCTCGCATGGTTTCCCGCCCTTACGGCATAACTCTAGCAAACAAGCAGGCTCATCCACAGACAACTAGCTATACTGGGCGGCCGGAAAGGAGGCAGTTTTGAATATGCGGTACCTCCTATAAACATGATCGAGAGCCTCAAAAGCTAAAATTGAGTGTTCCCGAGGTGAAATTTTATAAACTTTTGGCAAAATACCGTTTATAGACTTTTGGTAAAATACAGCGATAAAGCCCGTGTTAAGGCAGATTTTTTATAAACTTTTGGTAAAAATGACATTGATTATGACAACACAGCAAAATATGTTTGGTGATATTGAGCAACGTGCGCTGGCGGATTTTACCGAGCAGGCGTATCTGAATTATTCCATGTACGTGATCCTCGATCGTGCCCTACCGCATATCGGTGACGGTTTGAAGCCGGTGCAGCGCCGAATTATTTATGCAATGAGCGAATTGGGTTTGAAGTCCGGCGCGAAATATAAAAAATCGGCGCGCACTATCGGTGATGTGTTGGGTAAATTTCATCCGCACGGTGACAGCGCCGCGTATGAAGCCATGGTGTTGATGGCGCAACCGTTTTCATTTCGCTACACGCTGGTGGATGGCCAGGGCAACTGGGGTTCGCCGGATGATCCGAAATCCTTTGCTGCAATGCGTTACACCGAATCCAAACTCACTGCATTTTCTGATTTGCTGCTGTCTGAGCTGGAGCAGGGCACAGTGGATTGGGTGCCGAATTTTGATGGCACTTTAGATGAGCCTGCGGTATTGCCAGCGCGAGTGCCAGCGCTGTTGTTGAACGGTACTACCGGTATTGCTGTGGGTATGGCTACCGATATTCCGCCGCACAATTTGCGTGAAGTGGTGAATGCCTGCGTACATTTGCTGGATAACCCGGGCGCCAGTATTGCTGAATTATGTGAACATGTTCTCGGGCCGGACTACCCGACGGAAGCAGAAATTATTACACCGCGTTCCGAGCTGATATCCATGTATGCCACAGGTCGTGGCACACTGAAAATGCGCGCGCTATGGAAAAAAGAAGACGGCGATATTGTGATTACGGCTCTGCCGCATCAGGTGTCTGGCAACAAGATCATGGAACAGATTGCGCAGCAGATGCAGGCGAAGAAGCTGCCGATGGTGGAAGATTTGCGCGATGAATCGGATCACGAGAATCCTACGCGGCTGGTGATTATTCCGCGTTCCAATCGCATCGATACTGATGCCTTGATGAACCATCTGTTTGCGACGACCGATCTGGAAAGAAATTATCGCGTCAATATGAATATGATCGGTCTGGATGGCCGGCCTGCGGTAAAAAACCTGCAGCAGATGTTGAGCGAGTGGCTGGTGTTCCGGCAGGAAACTGTGCGTCGTCGCCTGCAATACCGTCTGGATAAAGTCGAGCAGCGTTTACATTTATTGGAAGGTTTGCTGATTGCTTTCCTGAATCTGGATGAAGTTATCCAGATTATTCGCACGGAAGAAGAGCCGAAAGCGGTATTGATGGCGCGCTTCGGTTTGAGTGAAGACCAGACCGATTACATTCTGGATACCCGCTTGCGCCAGTTAGCGCGACTGGAAGAAATGAAAATCCGTGGTGAACAGGATGATCTGGCAAAAGAGCGGGCAGAGCTGCAAGCTATTCTTGAATCGCCACGCAAACTGAAAAACTTATTGCGCAAAGAACTGCAGGAAGTAGCGTTGAAACACGGTGATGCGCGCCGCTCGCCTCTGGTGCAGCGCGCAGAAGCGCAAGCGTTTTCTGAATCAGAATTGTTGAGTGTTGATCCGGTCACGGTTGTGCTGTCAGAAAAAGGCTGGATACGTTCTGCAAAAGGTCACGAGATTGATCCGGCATCGCTGAGTTATAAATCCGGTGACGGGTTTATGCAGGCCGTGCGTGGCCGCAGTAACCAGTCGGTGTTATTGCTGGATTCCACCGGCCGCAGTTACTCGCTGGCCGTGCACGCCTTGCCGTCTGCGCGCGGACAGGGCGAGCCTTTGACCGGCAAGCTAAGCCCGCCCCCAACGGCGACATTTGTCTCGATGTTGATGGGCAATGATGACGAGCGCGTGTTGCTGGCAACCGATGCCGGTTACGGTTTTGTTGCAAAACTGTCTGATCTGCAGAGCAAGAACCGCAGCGGAAAAACTCTGCTATCCGTACCGGAAAAAGCCAACGTGTTGCCGCCTTGTCTGGTGCGCGATATCAGTACGGATCTGCTGATTGCCATCAGTAATGAAGGACGCTTGCTGGTGTTCCCATTGTCGGAATTGCCGGAATTGGCGAAAGGCAAGGGCAACAAGATCATGAATATCCCTTCTGCACGTTTGCAGGCGCGGGAAGAGTATCTGGCGAGCGTGGCCGTAGTGTCCAAAGGCCAACAGTTGTTGGTATATTCCGGCAAGCGCCACACCGTGCTGAAAGGCAGTGACTTTGATGAGTATCGCGGTGAGCGCGGGCGCCGGGGCAACAAGTTGCCGCGCGGCTTCCAGAATGTGGATCGCATTGAAGTCTTGGATAAGTGAAGTGACAGACAAATAAAGCAGGGTGGCTTGTCTCAGCGTAAACGCTTACAGGTAACCCGCTAGTTGTTGGCTGCCGCAGCCTTGCGGTAGAGTCGCGTCATAAGAAATATGATTCAAGCACCACGTAATACCAACTCAAGAACCACATCAGGGCTAATACCATGAACCATTTACTGACTGGGACGGTCGGCCGGCTTGCCGTTTCCGCTGTACTCATTGTGTCGCTGGCGGCTGGTGCTGCAACGCTCGAAGACAATGTTAAAGCCATGCAGGACACCAATGCCGAGGCGGGTGCCGCGCAAAAAAATATCATCAACCTGCAGAACGAAACGCAATCGATGGTGGAGGAATACAAGCGCCTCACGCAGACGGTGGACTATCAGGATCAATACACGCAAGAGATCACGGATCGACTGGCGGTGCAGAACAAGGAGCTGGCCAGTCTGCGGCAGCAATTAGCCAGTCGCCAGGTTGTGCAGCAGCGCATTATGCCGCTGATGCGCAGCATGGGTGATGCACTGGAACAGTTTGTCGCACTGGATTTGCCGTTCCATCAGGAAGAGCGTCTGGCGCGCGTCCTTAAAGTCAAACAGCAGTTATCCAGTACGTCGGTGCCTTTACAGGATCAATACCGCGCACTGCTGGAAGCGTTTCAACAGGAGCTGGAATTCGGGCGTGGCATTGAAGCCTGGCGCGGTGAATTAAAACTGGGCGAAGAAAATCTTACAGTGGAATATTTACGTCTCGGCCGCACAGCGTTTTATTTCCAATCCATGGACGGCGAACGCAGTGGCTATTGGGATCGCGCCTACAAACAATGGGTAGAAGTGCCGCGGGAGTATGGCGAAGATATCAAACACGGCTTGCGCATTGCGCGTAACCAGCAAGCGCCGCAGTTGCTTGCGCTGCCGATGAAACGCTGAGGAATTGATGATGAAAATTTTTATCAGTGTTTTATTGTCATTGCTTTTTATCAGCACAGCGGTTGCCCAATCAGCCAATCAGCCGATTAACGACCTTGATCAGTTGTTGGCGAAAGTTCGTGCAGAACATGAAAAAGAACGCGAGCTGAATCGTCAGCGCGAGGCGGAATTTCTCAAAGAGCGTAATAACCAACAGGCTTTACTGGAAAAAGCACGCACGGCCTATTATCTGGCACAGGCAAAAAATAATCCTGCAAAAATGCAAGTGGAAGCCAACGATGCTGAAATTGCCAAACTGCGTAAGGAGTTGCAACAAAATGTAACGGATATGGGCGATGTGTTCAGTATCTATCGCCAGTTTGCTACTGACTTTGCTACGGTACTGGATGAATCACAAACCGGTGCGCAATTTCCTGATCGATCTGCGGAACTGAAAAAAATCAACACAGTAGAAGCCTTGCCCACTATCGATGATATGGAACGGTTGTGGTATCTCGTGCAACAGGAAATGACAGAATCCGGCAAAGTAGCTTCTTATCATGGCAAAGTGGTTGCAGCCAGCGGTGAAGGGCGCGAAGCGGACATTCTGCGCATTGGCACATTCAGTGCGTTCAGTAACGGCGAGTTTCTGCGCTATGTGCCGGAAACCAGTGAATTTGTGGCACCGGATAAACAGCCCGGTAAAAACTTCCTGCGCATGGTGCAAAAGTTTTCTGCCAGTGAGGGTGAAATTGCAGCCGTGCCGGTCGATCCTACCCGAGGTAATTTGCTAGGTATGTTGGCGCGCACACCGGATATCCGTGAGCGTGTTATTCAAGGTGGTGTAGTCGGCTATCTCACCATTGCAGTGGGTCTCGTGGGTCTGGCGGTCACGCTGTATCGTGTGCTGTATCTGTTGTTGTTGCGTAGCAGTGTGTTGCGCCAGATCAGCAATAGTGATTCACCTTCAGAAAAAAATCCCTTAGGCCGTATTATGCTCAGCGTGAAATCTGTCGCAGCTGATGACGAGGAAACTATCCAGTACAAACTGGATGAAGCTATCCTGAAAGAAATTCCGCAAATGGAATTCGGTCACAACATTATCAAATTGTTTGCTGCCATTGCGCCGATGTTGGGTTTGCTCGGTACGGTGACGGGCATGATAAAAACATTTGAAGCGATCAGCTTGTTCGGTGGCGGTGATCCAAAACTGATGGCTGCCGGTATTTCCGAAGCATTAGTGTGTACGGTGCTGGGTCTGTTGGTAGCCGTGCCGTTATTGTTTGGCCACAATATTGTCACGGTATTGGCAAAGTCATTGATCCAGCGCCTTGATGAACAGAGTGCCGGTATTCTGGCGCGCAATATGGAAAAAAGCAGTTTTGCGCGCCACTGATCATCAGTTAAAGATTTCGGGCATCGTATGAGTTGGTACGCTATTACATCAGGCATTGCACGCATCTTCGCGCTGGGTGGCCCGATGATGTGGGCGCTGCTGTTTGTGTGTCTGGCGCTATGGTTGCTGATGGTCGAGCGTTTCTGGTTCCTGCATTTCAATTATCCCGTGTTGCGCCAACAATTATTACAGGATTGGCTGGCGCGTCCGGATCGTCATTCATGGCGCGCAAAAGCAATACGCAAACAAACAGTATGTGAAATGCAGCTGCAATTGAATGCATGGTTATCGACCATTCGCACTTTGATTGCCATCTGTCCGCTGCTGGGTTTGATGGGAACCGTAACCGGCATGATTGGTGTGTTTGAAATTATCACGCTGGCAGGTGGTGAAAGTCAGGCTATTGCTGGCGGCGTGTATCGCGCCACGGTGCCAACCATGTCTGGCCTGGTGATTTCATTGAGCGCACAATATTTCGCCGCGCGCCTGCGTCATCGCGCTGCACAAGAACAACAAATATTTGCTGATGAACTCGTACATGATTAAAAAATATTCTTATAGGCAGGGCTGAGATTATGCGCACACGCCGACATGATGTAGATGAAGCAGAAGTGTATATCGACATGACGCCGATGCTGGACTTCGTGCTGAATATGCTGATTTTCTTTATCGTTACCACTACGTTTGTCAAAGCGACTGGTGTCACGGTCAATGTGCCGAATGCGCAGAGCGCCAGCAATGAACAGGGCGCCAATATTTTTGTAGCGATTACGGATAAAGGCGAAGTCTGGATTGATAAACGCGAAGTGGATGTTCATTCTGTGCGGGCGATTATTGCGCGTATGCACGCAGAAAATCCGGAAGGTGCAGCGATCATCCAGTCTGATAGCAACGCCAATACCGGCATTCTGGTAAAAGTGATGGACCAGATTCGTCTGGCCGGCATTGAAAAAATTGCTGTCGCTGCTAACGCGCCGAACTAGAACATGCCGCTGAATAAAAACAGTTTGCGATACCCGGTTGCCATTGCCGTTAGCGTTGCGGTGACGGCAGCTATTTTTTCGTTCATGCACCGTTTGATTAGTGGAACGCCACTGCAAGTGGATACTGATAACCTGATGGTGTCAGTGAATATCTACCAACCGCCCGAGAATCGGCCGGAACCGGATCACGAGCCACCGCCGCAAGAAATATCGAAGCAACCCGTTGCTGAACCGACGATGGCGCCATTATCGGTCAGCGCACCAACGCCGACACCGCAACTGAAAGCGGGTGGGCCGCCGATTCCATCTTTCGCGCCATCGTTTGATGATGTGGCGCTGGAAAGTGGCAGCGGCAGTATTTTTGGCAGCGGTTTTGGTGATGGCAATGGTGCATCAAAATGGTCGGGGCCGGGCGGTGGCGACGATAATCTCGCCAAAAAAATTGCTGCAGAAGATAAAAAAGGTGCAGAAGGGTATCGTGAAATTGTTCCTTTTGGCACGCGCCAACCCAATATTCCTGAATATGCCTGGAAAAATAAAATTGATGGCTGGGTGTTGGTGGCTTATACCGTCAATACCAGTGGCAAAGTGGAAAATGTTCGTATTCTGGATGGCCAACCTCCAGGGGTATTTGACGAGCAAGTCATCGCAGCAGTATCTGACTGGATTTACGATCCAGCAGATGTCAAAGGAAGGAAAGTAAAAGTGCAATTGACGCAGCGTATCGAGCTGCATTGGAAAGATTACCCTAATAACAACAAGCAGCTTAAATAATATGCGCTTCCTGACCGTTATTTTTTTTACGCTTTTTATAGTTGGCTCGCTGCAAGCACAAGAGCAGTACCGTAGCCGCATGTATATTGATCTGGATGTAGCACCCACTGAAAACGTATCCTTGTCGGTGGGCGAGCTGGAACAGAAAATTGGCACTTTCCATGATGATGCGACCCGCGCCAGTGCCGAGAAATTTCTGGCGCAGCATTACGCCGGGCAGAAAGACTACAACAAGGCTGCCGAACATATTGAAGGAGCATTGAAAAACCCCGCAACTAGCAGCGAGAGCAAACGCGATATGCTGGGCGAATTGTCGCGCATCTATTTGCTGCAAAAAAATTATGACAAAGCTGCCACCACTATCGGCAATTATCTGGCAGCAAAGCAGGCGACAGGTTCAGCCGCTGATGCAGATATCTACCTGCTGTTGGCACAGGTGCAGTACAAGCGTAAGAATTATGTCGCCAGTGCGGATGCTTTGGACAAAGCATTAGCATTGCAAAAAAATCCGTCGAAAGAATTACTGCAAAGCGCCTTGGCTGTGTATTACAGCATCGGAAATTTTGACAGGGCCGGGCAAGTGATGCAGCAACTGTTGGCCGCGGATATTAATAACGCTGAATTGTGGCAGCAATGGGTGTCTTTATATCTGAAAGGCGGTAAACACGCGCAGGCGCTGGATGTCATGGCGCTGGCCTGGGAAAAAGGCATTCCATTCCGCGAACAAGATATTCTGCTATTAACCGATCTTTATTCGATCAACAAAATCCCTGGCCGTGGTGCGCGCGTACTGGAAGAAGCTATTGCGAGTGGTCGAATCAAATCCAATACCAAAATCAATGACCGGCTGTTTCGTTTGTGGATGCAGGCCGGTGAGCGCGATAAAGCACAGCAAGCTCTCGCGCAAGCAGCAAGCGGCAGCAATGATGTGGAGTTGCAGTTGTATCTTGCGCAGATGCAAATGGAAAAAGAGCAGTGGCAGCCGATGCAGAGCATCATATTAAAAGCTTGTGATGATGGATTGCCTGAACGTCTGGTAGCGCGTGCAAATCTTTTGCTGGGTGTAAGCCAGCTCAAACTGGGTGATACGGAATTGGCGCGCCGTTCATTTATCAACGCGACCATCGTTGGTGGTGCTGGTGAAGAGGCTTCAAAATGGCTCGCGTTTATGAAAGCAGCGCCCGCTACAGACAGTGAAAAAGTGGGCATCGCTGGCCCCTGTTCTACCAGTGACACGCGCTCGATATTTTCAGCATCTATGCCGGATAGCAAACAGCCAGTTGCTTCAACCCGGGATCAATCTGTCACTGACGAACCTGCAGCAACGCCGGAAGCAGGCGAGCCAGAAACAAAAACAACGGAATCAGCACCAGTCGCACCTGAACCTGCACCAGCTACGCCATCAACACTGCCCACAAGAGCAGGCGCAGTGGATATGACTGCGTTGGCCAATATCAAAGGTGATCCCGCTGCAGTACTGGAAATCAAAACTACGGAATCACAGAAACTTTTTCTGGCGGAGTATTCATTGACGCCTGAAGAACTGTCGACGGACGTTGCGCCTTTGGCAACACGGTTAGGCATTTCAGTGGCCAAAGGTGGTGGAAAAATTGATGGCCCTATGCATATTATTTTTCCGGAGCCGCCCAATGCGAATGGCGGAAAAATCAAAGTGCGTTTCGGATTTCCTGTGACAGGTAACCCGCGCCCTGATGGCCGCTATCAATTGATTCGAGATAATGGTTTTAAATGTGTTTCGCGACAGTACAACGGTGCGCCGGAAGGTGTTATTACGGCGATTGCGCAGTTGTATGCGGATGCGACGGCCAAAGGTTTGAAGCTGACGGGCGAAAGTCGCCAGCTGGCGAGTACGGATAATGTTATTGGTGGCAAAACTGTAAAACTGGAATTGCAGTTAGGTGTGCAGTAGGCGTTGGTTTATCGCGCCATAAAGCGCTGCAATTTTTTATCCAGAAACATCTGGTTCAATGCCTGGTTAATGGTTTCATTCACCATGCGGTCGTTGCCATTTGGCGTGCCGATAATGGCAACCTGTTCACTGCGTTGGCTCAGGTATTCGCCACTGTACGTAGCGCCATTCATACTGATTTTCACACCGATACGGCATTTCACCACCACATTGCCTCCCACACTGGTCTGCGGGCGTTGGTAATCCAGGTCAATAATTTCCAGCGCAAAATGCGCCATATCATCATTGCCCAACGCACTGGTTACTGCGGCAAAATCCCAGCTCTGTAGCACGTTCACAGCAGCTTGTGTGATGGAGTGCTGCATCTGTGCATCTGTAGAAATATAGGCAGAGTTATATATGCCGCCCAGCGTGCCGAGGGTTTTGTCCCGTCGCAGGTCCTGTGTTTCCACACTCACCGGGCGATTGTGTCCGATGGGCATGGAAGGCACTTTCAGATCCGGTTTTATCGCCACTGTTTGCGGACTGACAGCGCAAGCGGATAAAAAAAGACTGCATGTCAGCAGCATGAAAATTTTTGATAATGGCGAATGCTTTGCCAGCATAGTGTTACTCCTGGGATACCGGTTTAACGGGCAGTTGCGCTTTGTACGAGCTCTGATCGTCGAATATAAAAATAAGTTCCACAGTGGCTCCGCTTAGCAGGGGTTTGCCTAGTTCCAGTAACATGATGTGGTAGCCGCCAGGTGCAAAGCGCAGGTTTCCAGCGGCAGGAATGGTGAGCGGCGCGGACACTTTCTGCATACGCATGCCATTGGTGCTATGAAGGTGTTCATGCACTTCGCAATGCGCGGCGAGCGCTGTCTGGCACTGCACATCGATCAGTTGTCTGGCGGTGTTGCTGTGGTTGTTGAGTGTCAGGAATGCTGCAGCATTGCGCACGCCTGGAGGGGTTTCACGAACCCAGCCATCAGTCACATCAATAACTTGCTCGTTAGCCAATAAATTTGCAGACAAAAAAAGACCGGCAAGAAACGGTGCAATCAGGCGATTGTGGCGAATCACTATCAAAAAAGTAGACATGGTTTTTTCCGTGTTATGTACGGGCAGTGTTGATTTTTGGATCAGGTCGACCCAGCAAATAGCCCTGGCCACCATCAATGCCCAAGTGGCTCAGGCAATCCCATTCCAGTGCATTTTCTACCCCTTCAGCAAGAATAATAATTTCACAGCTATGGGCAATTTGCACCAGCGATTGAACGTAGAACTGGTTGTCTTTATTCAGGTGGATATCGCGAATAAAACTGCGATCTATCTTGAGAAAATCCAGTGGCAGGCTATGTAAGTAACCGAAGGCGGCGCTATGAATGCCAAAATGATCCAGTGATAATCTGGCATGGTGACGATGCAGCATGTCACACAGGTAATGCACTTGCTCGTGACCGGTTCGCACAAGATATTCTGATGTTTCGATAATCAGGCGGCGCGCAAACACCGGATGTTCCTCCAGATAGCTGGCTAACCAGTCGACAAAATCTTTTGTTCTGACGCTGCGTGGAGACAGGTTGATACAAATAGGTGTATCGCAGTGCGCGGCTTCGCTACGCGTGCGAATTTCGTCAATAATCAGACGGTCAAATGCTTCTGCCATGTCAAAGCGTTCAGCCATAGGCAGAAAAATACCGGCGCATACCAGTTTGTCCTGTAGTGTGATACGACAAAAAGCTTCTGCTGCCACAGCGTTATTGTTTTCGCGCAGAAACATAGGTTGAAAGTGAAAACTGATCTGGCGCCCCTGCAACACTCTGTTCAGGGTGGAATACCATTGCCGCGCTTCATGTGCGATTTGCTGGACGTCGCCTTCTTCATGTAGCCGCCAGCCGCTTTGCCCGCGTGATTGTGCCTGCCGCAATGCCAGATCTGCTTCGGCTAATAATTTGTGATCAGCGCGTAAATTGATACAGCAAGCAATGCCAATATGAACCTGATAGTCAAAAAGTACGGCAAGGTCAGCAATTTTTGCAATCAGTTGACTGCCCAATGTTTTGGCGCGTTCCTGATTTTCACGCGGCAAATAAATGGCGAAGTCTGCTCCCGCGCGACGGCTGACAATAGCATCCGGTACATCCGTCGTTAAACCTTGCAATTGTGAGGCAACTGCACGCAGGCATTCATCGCCCGATTCATGACCAAACTGCAGGTTATAACGTCCAAAGTCGCTGATCTGCAGAATCATCAGGCAGCCGCTATTCCCCGCTTCGCTATCTGCCACTGCTTGCAAGCGTGCATTGAATTCACGGCGATTCGACAGACCTGTGACCGGATCCAGAAAAGATTGCGCGCGCAATCCTTCAGTGAGCGCGAGTTGTTCGAAGAAAATAATTTTCAGTTTGCGACTCATGTGATTAATCGCTTCCACCACCTGACGGAGTTCGCGTGTTTTTGGCAGGGGCTGCTGCTCGATGAAGTGGCGTTCGCAGATGGCTGCTGCCTGTTCTTCAACTTTGCGTAACGGTTTTAGTAGTAGATTGAGTGCCAGGCTGGCCAGCAAATATGCCAGTGCACAGATCAGACTCATCAAGAGTATTTGTTGGCAAAAGACCCGCCATAATTCCTGGTAAGCAAAATCAGGGCTGGCGATAACTTGCACGCTACCCTGCTGTGACCAACCGGACAGTACTTCGGCATTTACTACGGGAGGAATGATGGTGAGCCACTGGATAAACCAATGTGGCACATTGGTATTCTGTACAGGCTTGCGGCGTTCAACTGTTTGCTTTCCCTGTGTGTCCTGATAGATCACGGCGTCGTAATGGCCGCGATCAAAAGCCATGTTAATGGCCGCCTCGAGTGCGGTTTTTTTATTGCCATCATTGATTTTTGATATCGAAAAAGCAAGAAATGTTGCTGTATCTTGAGCGTGTTCGGCCATCTGGTCATGAAGATGACGTCTGGTATTGTAAAGATTGATAGCGATGCTGGTTGCGAGTAGAGCAAGAAACATCAATGTCAGACTGAGAAAAAGTTGGCGACGTAGTGTCATGGCAGCTTCACAATCCTTTCGATATATAAATCATTTACTCGTACTGTTGGTGCGTTGTATGTCTTCAAGCTGAATATCATCAAGCTGGTTTTTTTTGGTTTTGTATTGTTCCTGAAGAGATCGATCCAGTGCGCGTTGATCCTGACCAGCCTGCGTTTCCTGCAATTCCCGACGCAGTTTCCGGTTTCCTGGTGCATCAGGCCCACTGATAGCCTCTGCCTGATGTAGATATTTGAATGCCTGTTTACTATCGCCGTTGCCATGTGCCGCACGTGACAGTTTCCGGAATCGTTTACTGATCTGGTGCAGCCCTTCTTGCGCATCCCAGTTATGGGGATCCATTTTTAACACTTCACGGTAGTACATCAGGGCATTGTCATTAGCCGGGATGCTCAGTCTGTCTTTGGCAAATGCCAGATTTCCCTTGGCAATCAAACTATTAATTGACTGTTGCCGCACCAGTGCAGCCTGATCTTGCGGAGTATCGTTATCCTGCGAGGACCAGTGTCCGGGTAGCCAGTCCTGCTGCGACAACCACTGGCAACCAGCCAATGGCAATACAGCAATCAGGGAGACCAGACACCGCACTACAATCTGTCTGGTGTGTATACGGTTATCGGAGTAAACAGCATTCATATCCGACATAGCCTAACAGAAATGCTCAAATATAAATGCCAGAACATAAAGGGACTCTTGATCTCTCTGGCTACCTATACAATATAGTACCGTTTGATTCGCCTGGTTTGATTCTGGTATGTCGGAACCCCGGATGTATTGCATGGTCGAACCGAGGCAAACTGGAGATGTTGAATGCTGATTGTACGCCGCCCTGTCGAGGCAGTACTGGGTTTTATATTGTTGTGTCTGGCCGCTTTGCCGCTGGAAGCACAGACCAATAACGCGAACGATATCCTTGGGGGTGCCAGCAACAGGGTGGAATTCCTGCCGGTTGAAAAAGCGTACCAATTGTCACCTTCGGTAGCTGCAGGTCGCGTCTTGCTGGATTGGGCGATTGCACCGGATTATTTCCTGTACCGGGAGCGTATCAAGGTTGATGCCGCATCATCCGCCGGCGTTTCCCTGCCTGTTGTCGTCACGATGAAGACAGGTAAAAGCAAGTACGATGAAATTTTTGAACGCGACACAGAAATCTATTATGACCAGACGCAAGTTATCGTCACGTTCCCGGAAGTACAGACTGATCCTTTTACGCTGGCGGTTGAGTTTCAGGGGTGTGCTGATGCGGGTTTGTGTTATCCGCCGCAAAAACAGTATTTCCAGATTGATCCGGTGGCTGGCACAGCAGAATCTGTTGCCGGTGTTACAGGCGCTGCTGGTACTGCCCGGCCCGCCGAAGCAGCACCTCCCGCCCAATTGACTCCCAATCTACTGGTAATTTTTTTAATGGCATTGGC